>DATFVZ010000445.1:0-2763 GCA_035259785.1 Gemmatimonadales bacterium | reverse complement strand
TGCCGGCGCTCAGCGACCAGGCGGCTCGAAATCTTGAAGGCCTGACCCAAGGTGCGTATCCCGCGCGCCTCCAGCAGGTCCAGTAGCTTTACCCAGATTGCCGCCGTTGCCATAGCATCGCCGAGAGCGGTATGGCGGCCGGTGACGACGACACCCAGCCGCTCCGCCGTCCCCATCAGCGAATGGTCGACCGGGTCGTCGCTCACGTAAATGGACAGCAGGAGCGCATCGAGAACCGGATTGTCGAACCGCACACCTGCCTCATCTTGCTTGAGCTCCAGAAAACGCATGTCGAAGGCGGCATTCCAGGCAACGAGAACACCGTCGCCGACGAAATTCTTGAACTGGGGAAGCACGATGCGCGCCGGCGGTTTGTTGCGCGCCATGTCTTCGGTGATGCCGTGTACGCGCACGCTCGCCCCCGGAATCGAGCGGCCGGGATTCATCAAGCGCTCGAAGGTCTCACCGGTGAGGATTCGCCCGTTGACGATGCGCACTGCGGCGATCGCGACAAGCTCGTCGCCCTCCGACGGCCGAAGCCCGGTCGTTTCGGTGTCGAACACGACGTAGCGCAGCGTCTTGAGCGGAGTATCGGCGAGCGCCGTGTCGGCAACTTTGAACAGGTCGAAATCGTAATATTCCGGCCGTGGCGCGACCGGTGGCCCGCTTACGATCTGCCGACGCTCGGACAGGCGCAGCGGCAATCTCAGGCAGGCGCCGCCGTTGCCCCTCGGCTTGCTCCACAAGTCACTGCCGTGCCGCTCCAGAATCTGTCGAGCTTGGCGATTGGCGATCGTGCCTTTGAGCGGTTCATCGAGCCAGGACTCGATTGCCGCGGGAGGAACCGGCGCGCCCTCCCAGGCGATCTCCACATAACCGTAATTTTCCCCGGGCAGCGCCTCGATGTCGAAGCCAGATTTGCCCGTGTAGTTTGCTACGGCGCGGATCAGATGCTCGAGCGCGAGGATCAGGGAGTGGCTGTCGGCTTGGAGCCAAAGCGGCATGCCGACCGGCGTCAGTTCGATGCCGTCGTTGTCTGAAAGATGCTTCTGCAACACCCTGAACAGATCGAGCGAATGGATGTCGGACATCGGCCAGGGACCGGCGGTGAGCCGCTCGTAGCGGCGCGACACTTCGAGGAAGCGGTCATTGAGGTTCTCCACTTCCTTGGCGATGATCTCCTCGAAGGCGGTGCGATCCGCGTCCTTGAGCGCCGGATTGGCAAACAGCGTCTCGGCGGCGGCCCTGAGATTTGCCAGCGGGCGACGCCATTCCACCATGGTCTCGCGCAGGATGGCGTCGCGCAACGCCAGATTCTCGATCTGCGGACCGATGTCGGCGAACGACAGCACGTAGCCGGACGCCGCTCCCGACGGCTGCCGCACGAGGCTCAAGCGTGTCTCGAGCAGTGTCCCAACGTCGACGGTGGCGCAGACGAAGCGGTGGCTCTGCTGTTCGCTCGCACGCTGAGCCGCGCCGGGCCCGGTTTTCGCGGCTGCCTGGCCTGTGTGCTGCAGCAGTTCGAGCGTCTGCAGGATTGGCTCGCCGGTGAGCAGGCCGAACACCGACCGGCCGAGACCCAGCGCATCGCGCATGTTGAGAATGCGCGCCGCGGCCTGGTTGTAGAGCAGAATGCGGTGTTCCAGATTGCAGACGATAATTCCTTCGGTCAGGTCGAGCAGGATTGCTTCGAGCCAGCTCTTTTGCTCCTCGGCGCGTTGCGTGGCGCCCGCAATCGCCTCTGCCGTCCCGGCGCGCGCTGCGGCGAGCGTTTGCGCCAGTTGCTCGACGGCACGCGGAAGCCGTTCGAGGGCGTGGCGGGATGGCATCAGCACCCCGCGATTCTGCTGGGTCAGGGCCAGCGTCTCCGCTTCGCCCGTCAAGATCTGGATGGGCCGCACGACCCACAGGTGAAGAATGGCCCAGGCTGCCGCGAACAGCACCAGCATGCCGCCGAAACTCGCCAACATCAGCGCGCCGATGCGCGGCAGGTGCTCCTCGATGGGCCCCCTAGCCTGAGTGATCGACCCCAGCACCACGGCCGAGACCAGGAAGCACGCCCCGGCGAGAATCCCGAGCGTGACTGGCACAAGCACATTCAAACGCACAGGTGCGACGCCCTTGCGCGCTCGCTCATTCATCGCGGGATCCTTCGGCAGGACCGAGTACCTTCTCGACCTGAGCCACCACCTCTTTGGTCGAGAACGGCTTGGTGATGTAGTCGTCGGCGCCCATCGCCATCCCCTTCTCGCGCTCGATGTCGCGGCCCTTGGCCGTGAGCATGATGACGCGGATGCCGGCCCAGCGTGGATTTGCTCGGATGGTCTGGCAGACATCAAAACCGTCGCGCTTGGGCATCATCGCGTCGAGCAACACCAGGTCCGGCTGGGTTTTGGCGATTTCGTCCAGCGCCTGCTCACCGTCGCGCGCCACCCGGACGTCGTAGCCGGCGTTCGTCATGAGGAACTGCAACGACCGCACGATATTCGGCTCGTCGTCGACAATGAGCACGCTGCGGACCATGCTTCCTCCGTTCGCGCCCGCGCCGGGGCTGGTCGACGTGAGCATCCACCGCAGGCGCGTCGCGCGCCGCCCGAGCGGCGCAAGCCGTTGCAAGCATTCGCCTTAAGGGCTCGAAATACTAGGTTACCACAAAGGGGCCTCCTGCGGGATAAGCCTCGCTGCTGCACGACAGCGCAGGACGGAACGACTGGCCGCCGGGTGTCGACGGAGACGGCGCCCGTTCTCCCTTGTGCGTGCTTT
>DATFVZ010000444.1:0-9525 GCA_035259785.1 Gemmatimonadales bacterium | reverse complement strand
TGCCTGGGTCTCGTCC
This sequence comes from Gemmatimonadales bacterium, assembly GCA_035259785.1. Classification (GTDB taxonomy): domain Bacteria; phylum Gemmatimonadota; class Gemmatimonadetes; order Gemmatimonadales; family GWC2-71-9; genus 20CM-2-65-7. The sequence goes on along the minus strand of DATFVZ010000444.1, from coordinate 9,509 downwards.
GTCGACGCGGGACACTTCGCCGCGGGGACCATCTACGCGACGTTCGACCTGCACACGTTCGGCGACATGCGGCCCTACGCGTACCGCTCGACAGATTTCGGCAAGACGTGGACTCCGCTCGTCGCGCCCGACAGCCCGGTCCGCGGATATGCCCATGTGATCAAGGAAGACCTGGTCAATCCCAATCTCCTCTTCCTCGGCACGGAGCTCGGGTTGTGGATCTCGCTCGACGGTGGGAAACAGTGGGCGCATTACAAGGGCGGCGATCTCCCGGCAGTCGCCGTGCGCGATCTGGCCATCCATCCGCGCGATCATGATCTGGTGATCGGGACTCACGGCCGCGGCATCTGGATCGTCGATGACATCACGCCGCTCCGGGCGCTGACGCCGGAGATTCTCGCCACGCCGGCGGCTTTCCTGCCGGGCCGTCCGACGGTGCAGCGTCTGCAGTCATCCGGCGGGTGGGTCAACGGCGACGCGATGTACGTGGGACCGAATCCGCCGAGTGATGCCGTGATCACGTACTATCAGCGGCGCCGGCACATCTTCGGCGACATGAAGCTCGAGGTATACGACGCGAGCGGGAAGCTGTTGGGGACCATTCCGACGAGCAAGCGACGTGGGCTCAACCGGGCCACGTGGTCGATGCGGCTCGCGCCGCCGCGTGTCCCACCGGCGGCGAGCGCGGCGTTCGGCGCGGTGTTCGGACCCCGCGTCCTGCCGGGCACCTACACGGTCAAGCTGACAAAGGATACCGCGACCTACTCCACGCAACTCGCGATCGAGCCCGATCCGCGCGGGAACCATACGCCGCAGGAGCGTCAGGCGGCGCTCGAGCTGGCGCTCAAGATCTCGGGCACGCTCTCCGATATGACGTTCGCCGTCGAGCGCATGAACGGCGTGCGCCATGCACTCGATGATCGGGCGGGAAAGCTGCCGGCGAATGACGTGCTGGTTCGTCGCCTCCGCAGTGCGTCGGGAGCGGTCGACTCGCTGCGCAAGAAGATCGTCGCGACAAAGGAAGGCGGCATGATCACGGGCGAGGAGCGGCTGCGCGAGAATCTGACGGATCTGTACGGCAACATCGTCTCCTATGACGGCGGCCCGACTGCGACACAGGTGGAGCGCGCGGATGCATTGGCGCGTGAGCTGGCGGACGTGAGTACTGCCTTGGACGCGTGGGTGACGCGGAATCTGACCGACCTCAATGCGGCGCTGCGGAGCAAGCGGCTGGAGCCGATCGTGATGCTGAGTCGACAGAACTGGGAGGCGGCAGCCGGCAAGTAATCGCGTTCCAAGGAACAAGGAGCAAGGAGATGGGGACGCCCCGTCAGCGAAGCGTCCGGGCTTCCGCCAGCATCTAGTTGCCTGCGTTGCGCGTCTTACGATTTTACGCACCATGACTCCATTGCTCGCAGTAGTGCTCGCTTCGCAGGTCATTGCAATCCGCGCCGGTCGCGTGCTCGATCCCGCGACCGCCAGCGCGTCGTTGAACCAGGTCATTCTGGTTCAGAGCGGACGCATCGGCGCGATCGGGCCGAACGTCGCGATTCCTCGCGGCGCGACGGTCTACGATCTATCGAACGCCACAATCATTCCGGGTCTGATCGATGCGCACGTGCATCTCGGAATCGGCGGTCCGCCGCGCGCGAACGCGCTCGCCGATCTGCGCGCGGGATTCACGACCGTCATCGACCTCGGCTCCCGTACGACTCGCATGCTTCGGATCAGGGACTCGATCAACGCGGGTGAGATTCCAGGGCCGAGGGTGTATGCCGCCGGGATTTGGGTTGGCCGGAAGGACGGCGTGTGTGAATTCGGTGGGATCGGCATTCCCGGAGGCGCGGAGGGCTTTCGCCAGCGAGTACGCGAGAACATCGAGGCGGGCGCCGACTTCATTAAAGTCTGTGTGACGGGATGGCCGGCCGACGCATACGCGCATCCTGATGCGTACGAGCTACCGGACAGCACCTTGAAGGCCACCGTCGAGACGGCGCACGCGGGCCGGAAGAAGGTTATCGCGCACGACCTCTCGCGCGGCGGGGTCCGAGCCGGTCTGGCCGCGGGTATCGACGGCCTCGCCCACGCGGCATTTCTCGACAGCGCGACCGCGCTGCAGCTGCGAACCAAATCAGTCTTCATGATTCCGACGCTCGCGTCGCTGACGGCGGGCGACACGAGCGCGGTCTCGCGGCGGCTCGTCCGATCCGTGGCGCTGGCGTATGAGCACCGTGTGCGGTTGGTGTTCGGCACCGACGGGGGTGTCCTCCCGCACGGCCAGAATGCGCGAGAGTTCGTCGCGATGTACGAAGCGGGGGTGCCGCTGGCCGAGCTCCTGCGCTCGGCGACGGTCAACGCGGCGCGGGCGTTTGGCTTGGACTCGCTCGGCCAGATCGGGCAGGGGATGGTCGCCGATCTCGTCGCCCTCGAGACGGACCCGCGCGAGGATGTGATGGCGTATCAACGTGTGCGATTCGTGATGTCGCGCGGTCAGGTCGTGGTCGGTCCTCCTGCCAGCACTCGCCCATAAGCTGGGCGATGCTGGACCGTCCCCTCGGGATGTTCGGGTGGCGCGTAGAGGGTATAGAGCTGGAGCGGCTTCTTTCCCGTGTTTCGGATATTGTGCCGGGTGCCGGCGGGGATGAGGATCGCCATGTCGCTCTCAATTCTGGTATCCTGACCGTCGATCGAGACCACGCCCTTCCCCTCCTCAACACGGACAAACTGGTCCGTGCTGGGATGTATTTCTTCGCCGATCTCCTCTCCGGGTCCCAGAGCCATCAGGACGAGCTGCAGGTGTGAGCCGGTATACAGGACCCGGCGAAAATCGCGATTCGCCTCGGTCCGTTCCTCAAGGTCATCGATGAACGCTTTCACCATCGGCCTCCGTCAAAAGAGAAGTGGTCCTCGGTTCACCGCTGAACTTGGGCGGGAGGTCATGAAGGGAGTCTGAGCGCGGGGCGAAGGACTGCCATAGCTTACCGCAGCCCGCTAAGTTCTTGTCCTGCCTATTCGGCCAGGTAGCTCAGTTGGTAGAGCAGCGGACTGAAAATCCGCGTGTCGGCAGTTCGATTCTGCCCCTGGCCACTCGCGCCTAAGGTCCGCTTTACACCGTGCGATTCGGTTCCGATGTTCCCACCATGAATCGTCTGTACAAGCGCATCGCGATCGGCGTGCTCGCGCTGCTCGGCGTAGCGGTGCTTGCCCTCTACCTCATCAGCCTCCGCGCGGCGCCGCTGATCAACGAGTTGCTGCGTGACTGGGCCACCGACCAAGTCGCCAGCCAATCCGACAGTGTCTACGCGCTGCGCGTCGGCAGGCTGCATTTCAACGGGCCGCGGCGGCGCGTCACGCTCGACTCCGCACTGGTCGTGACTGATTCGGCACGGAACGCGCAGCGCTCCTGGCCGAAAACCACGGTGCAGGGCGTCCTGCGCAACTGCGTGATATCCGGTGTCAACGTGCCGCGCCTGGTCCTCGGCCGCGGCCTCGAGGCTTCGCAGATTGGCTGCGCCGAAGTGCATTGGGAATCGGACGCGCCGCCCGACTCCGCGAGCGTTGCGCGCTTTAAGCAGGCAAGCACCCGCGCGCCACGCCCCAAGCCGCGGCCGGCCGACTCGGCGCGCACCATCGAAGCGCCACACGGCACGATGCTGACTTTCCAACGCGATCTCAACCTACCGCGTCGCGTGCCGACGATCCGCATCGGCCGCATCGTCTTCCCGAACGTTGCGATCGGCATTGTCGCCCGAAAGCCGTCGGGGGACCGCAAACGCTTCGATCTGGCGCGCGCGCAGCTTCGGATCACGGGCGTTGTGATCGATCCCGCCGAGCCGCAATACCGGACGCGGCCGCTCTTTGCCGAAGGAGTGGTGTTACGGGCTGATTCGACCGAGTTCCATCCCGACACCGCTCAGATGGTCCGCGTCGGCGCGCTGGAGGTCGACCTGACCGATTCGACGATCACGGTCAACGACTTCGAACAGGGACCGCGGATCAGCGATGCCGATTTCCAGCGCCTCAGCCCCTACCGCCGCGAGCGCATACGGTTCAAGGCCGCACGGCTTGCCATCCGCGGTATAGACCAGGGGGGGTACAGTCGATCGGGTGCGATAATGGCCCGCGCGATCGAGCTGGACTCGCTTCGGTTCGAGATCCTCTCCGACAAGCGCAAGCCGCGGCGGCCGGGCCCGCGCGTGCCGTCCCGCACGCCGCAAAGCTGGTTCTCGTCGCTGGAGAATCGCGTCGCGGTGGACAGCATCCATGCCACGAACGCCACGATCATCTACGAGGAGTTCAAGACCGGGCACGACCGTCCCGGTCGCCTGACAATCGACGACGTGGATCTGCTGGCCCTCCACATGCGGCACGAGCCCGACCGCCGCAGCGCCACCGACACCATGTCGCTGGAGATCCGGGGAAAACTGATGAGTCAGGGTACCCTGCGGTTGGCCATCACCACACCGCTCGATGCCGAACGGATGACGATGTGGGTCCGAGGGTCGTTAGGTGCGATGGATGCCCAGGCGCTCAACCCGCTGATCGAGCACGTCACGCCCGCACGGATCAAGAACGGCCGCATCGACGGCGTGATCTTCGAGTACACGGTGCGCAACGACGTCGCGCGCGGCGTGGTGGTGCCTCGCTACACGGACCTCGCGGCAGACCTCACCGGCACGGGCGCCGGCGGCATTCTTGGCCGCCGTGGTCCCCTCGGCGGGCTGATCCGTGCGGGCGCGGAGGCCGCGCAGGGTTTGAAAGTGCGGCAGAACAATCCGGACAAGCCCGATCAACCGCCGCGCGTCGGACAGGTGAACTACACGTTCAAGGGTGAATCCCTGCCGTCCTGGTTTTGGAACGTCATCAAACAGGGGTTGCTCAGCGTCGCGATGAAGTAAGATCCTCAGTCGTCCGAATTACGATAACCGCCCCCTTTCATCCAACTCGGCACCGACGGCGTGGACGCAGGCGCCGACTTGGACGCGGGCGCCGCCTTGGGAGCGGCCGCCTTGGGAGTGGGCGGTTTCGGAGCGGCCGGTTTGGGAGCAACTCGCTGGGCCGGAGCCGGCACCGGAACCTTGATGCTGGCGGGACTCTTCAGAACGCTATCGAGCGTGCCGGCCTTCATCGGAGGCTGCTGCGCCATGGCCGCCAGGGCAGTGGTGAGTTGGCCGATGAGCGGCGCTCGGATGCGACCCAATTGTTCCCAAATCGCTGATCGACCCACCTGCAGAAAATCTTCGCGCACGAAGATGAGATTGTCGCCGGTATGAAACTGTTCCCACAGGCCGGCATTTTTCTCCAGCGCCGCCAGCGATAGATAGATGACGAGCGCTGAAAAACGATCAATCTCCTGCCCGTAGTCGTCCTCGCCACGATCAGGATGCTGGTAGGCACGGTGGCCGGTTTCAGTGGCGTGGCGGCCCTTCAAGGCCGGCACCCACATGCCGTCGTAGTCGACCAACTGGATCGTTCCGCCACGCACCAGGATATTGCCGTGCTGCAAATCGCCGTGCGCGAGCCGAGCGTTTTCGAGATCGCGAACGAGCGTCGCCCATTTTGCGCGGAGCGTGGCGAGCGCGCCGGGATAGCGCAGCCGCTTTTCGATGTGCGTGTGCAGGAGGTCGCCCTCCGCCCACTGCATTTTGACGATCGGGAACCAGTTGGAACGGATTTGGATGCCCTGCTTGAGAAACTGAAAATTCACGTCGTAGGGCAGGCGAACCTTGCGAAGGTGCTTGGAGATCGCCTCATAGCGTTCGGCATGGTCGCTGATGGGGCGCAGGAAACAGCGAATCGCCCAAGTTTTCGAGAATGAGAGGAACCCGCCCGGCTTCTTGGCCTTGTAGACCACGGCGTTGCCGCCGGTGGCCGGCTTGGGCATCCCGAACCGGTCGAGCTCGAGGGTGACCACTCTCAATCCCGCGTCAGCAAAAGCCTTCGCTGGGTGCTGAACCGCCTCATGGTATTCGGTTAGATCCGGCCACGCCCCCATCGCTATCTCTCCTTCGCTTCAACCGGTGAATCGTGATGTATGACGCGGACCAGCGTAAAGTCGTCGTTGCGCAATCCATTCTTGCGGCCATACGCGACCATCGCGGCGAAACTCTCGGGCGTACCCAGCTTCCGGTAAAGCCAATGCCACAGTGGTCGTCCCTCTTCATTCTGTTTCAGCAGCCAGGCGGCCATCGCATCGGTGGCGAGCAGAAGCATGTCTCCATCGCGAAGGCTGCCCTTGGTGATCTGTATGTGTTCGTCCAGTAGTTTGCCGTTCGACCTGGAGCCGATCAGATATGGGCTCATGGTGAATTGCGAAGACTTCTGCAAGGGGAACGCCTTCACCACTCGCATCTTCTTTCCGACGTTATCGACCTGCATGAGGCAACAGTCACCAACGGCCAGCGCCTTCCACCGGTGCTGGTGAGTGTCGATCTGGACGCCGAGAAAAGCTGCAAATGCACCCAGCTCGGCCTTTTCGCTGGCGAACCAGGGGAGCGGCCGGCCCGCCAATCTTCGTCGCCAAAGACGGCGCGCCGGCTCTAACCGCGCAAAAAACTCTTCTCCCAAGAGCTCATTTCGCACAAAGCTTTCGGCCAAAAGCACGGCCCAGAGCTTGGCGAAACTGCTTTCGGTCGCGCCGTCAGCCACCGCCACGCGGATGCCGCCGGGGGTGCGAGCGTGCCGATGCGCCCAAGCGTCTTCGTACTCCTCGGGGCTATTGCCCGACTTTGGGCAGCAAAAGACCTTGATGTCGCACTCGTCGGCCCCCGCCCCGCCCCCGGGGCGCGCTTCACTGGTGGAGCTGCCCACTGCCGCGGTACTCAACGCAGACGCACTTGAGCCGGCCGCGTGCCGATATCGAGAAAATGGATGATGTGCAGTGGTTGCGCGTTGAAGATGAATCCGCGCGAGTTTTCCGAGGCCGGCATGCCCAGCTCTGTCGCGCGTGCCACCATGAACGGCGTGAGCGTCGATGAGGCCTCAAAGAGCGCTTTGGCATGCTGATCCGGAAGTTTGCTGGCGCTGCCCGGTAATTCGATCGATGGTCCCGCCGTCGACGAAAGATGGATGTTGAAGAGCAGCGCCGACCCATCCTCGCCGCCGACCGCGGTCAATTTCTGCGCCTCGGCAACGATATCGCCATCCGTTGCCTCGCCGTCGGTGATGTTGATGACGATGGGCGGAAATCCCTTCGGATGCTCCTGGGTCCACGTCTCGACAAGCTTGGTAGCATCCTTGAGGGCGGCGCACATCGGAGTGCCGCCTTTCCAATAGGGGTCGAACCAGACCGGGAACTTCACAGTTTGGTCGGTGGCGCCATCTTCTGATTCCTTTGTTCTTTCTTCGATGCGCAACGGCTTGCTGGCCAATTCACTGATCGGCACCAAATCGCGCCCGCTCAGCTCGCCGCCGAGCGCCGGCTTACAGCTCTCGTCGCTGTAGCCCAGCACACCGACATGGAAGTAGTCGTAGATCGAGTCTGATTTTGCGCATCGGATGGACAGATTATGAATGAGTTTGTTGAGGATCGTCGCCAACTCTTCGGCCTTCCTTTTGCCTCCATTATCTGCGCCGGCAAAGGGGTCTTCCATCGACTCGGATTGGTCAACAAGAAACAGGAAGCAGCCCGGGTTCTTGCGACTTATTTCGGCCTGGTATGCCATGGTTGTCTCCGCTTGTTGCCGTCGTGTTCGTTCACATCGGGGGGCCGGAGTTTTTCCGGAGCACTGAGCTTCGTCTTCTGAGCACGCGGAAGCTGTGACTGTTGTCACTTCACGATGGGGCGAAAAAAACGGCCGCCTGGTGAGGCGGCCGAACTGCTTGCGGATTAAGGATAGTACCTAGTTGATCGTAAACGTCGTGCTGGTGGCTCCCGTCAGGCCGGTGGCCGTGGCCGAGAACGTGTACCCGCTCCCCGGCAAGTTGATGATGAGCATGTCGAAGATGGCTACCCCGTTGACGGCCGCGACGGTGGGCGTGCCCGAGAGGAAGGCGCCACTGGTGCCCGTGCCCACCGTGATCGCTATCGTTACCTGGCCTGTAAAGCCCCTCACCACGTTCCCCAAGGCATCGACCGCTGCGACCCGCACTCGAGGACTCATGGCCACGTTCGCCGTCGTCGTGCCGGGCTGCACGGTAAAGACGAGCCTGGTGGCCGGTCCCGCGACGATGGTGAATGCGTCGCTCGTGTCCGGGCTCAGACCGCTCGAGGTTGCCTCGAGCCGGTAGGCGGTGCCCGTGCGCTCGACGCTCACATCCGGGAATGTTGCGACGCCAGCCACAGCGGCCACCGTCGCCGCACCCGACAGCGTGCCGCCTGCTGGATTGACCGCCAACCCCAGCGTCACGTTGCCGGTGAAGTTGCTTACCGGATTCCTGAACGCGTCGAGCGCGGCAACCTTTACCGACGGCGTGAACGGCGATCCGGCCACGGTCGAATCGTTCTCCGACCCCGGCGGCGGGTTGGTCGCCGTGTTGGGGTGCACGGTAAAGTCGAGTTGAGACGCCGGGCCCGGGTTGATGGTAAACAACGCGCTCGTCGTTCCTGACAAGCCATTGGCGGCGGCCGACAGCCGGTACGCGTTCGACCGCTTGTCGATGCTCAGTGTGGAGAAGGTTGCGATGCCGTCGATCGCCGCCACAGTCGTCGTGCCGGAGAGCGTGGCGCCGGCCGGTCCCGAACCCGCCGGGATCGCCACCGTGACATCACCGGTGAAGCTCGTCATGGTCTGTCCCGATGCATCCCGCGCCGTGACTTGTACGGCCGGGCTGATCGGGATTCCCGCCATCGTAGCGCTGGGCTGCACCGTGAACACCAACCGGGGGGCCAAGGTCGCAGTGATGTCGAACGAGGCGCTCGTGGCCGATGTCAGGCCGCTCCGCGTGGCTACCAGCGTGTAGCCGCTGCCCGCCGGGGCTATGCGAAGGTTGGTGAACGCCGCGACCCCGGCGCTTGCCGCGACTGTGGTCGTACCCGACAGGGTCCCGCCCGCTGGGTTGGTCCCGATCGCTACCGTCACGTTGCCCGTAAAGCCAGTGACCTTGTTGCCGAGCGCGTCTCGCACGGTCACCTCGACTTGCGGAGTAATCGTCGCCCCCGCCGTCGCCGTACTGGGCTGCATAGTGAAGGCGAGCTGGCTGGCTGCTGCCGGCAGCACCGTGAAGAAGGCGCTGAAGACGGTCGGCAGACCGGATGTCGAAGCAATCAGCTCGCATGGCCCGGCCTTGTCGATGCTCAGGGTCGAGAAGGTGGCAACTCCAGCCACGGCGGCCACGGTTTTTGTGCCTGAGAACGTGGCCCCGCTCGGGCAGGTCCCGGGCGCGAAGGCCAGTGTCACGTCCCCCGTAAAGCTCGTCACCGGTTGACCTGAGATATCCCGTGCCGTCACTTCGACGGGTGGCAGCGTGGTCCCTGCCGTCACCGTGTCACCCTTGCCGGCCGGCTGCTTCGTGAAGAAGAGCTGAGCCGCCGTTGAGGTGAGCATGTCGAACGACGCGCTCGTGGCACC
>DATFVZ010000443.1:0-2103 GCA_035259785.1 Gemmatimonadales bacterium | reverse complement strand
ATCCGCGGCATACGGTGGGCGTTGTCGAATGGCGAACGTGTCAGGCGGCTGCCACGGCGTTCCACATCACGAACGCGCGGGAGCGCTGAAGTCGCTGATGGCCGGCGCGAAGCCGATGTCGGCCAATAATGAACAGGTTGCGCACGACGTCGCGGACCGCGAGAAACCGCTGGGCGTGTGCCACCGACTTGAAGCGCCGCATCTGCCGCTCGCGTCGGCGCGTCGGCTGGTGTGAGACTTCGGCCCGGTTGTTGGCGTAGTGAATCGTACCGGGTTTATCGGAGGGCTCTTTCCAAGAGAGGATGGAGCCCATGGGCCGACCGAGCAAGTACTCACCGGAGCTGCGTGAACGCGCAGTCCGGATGGTCTTCGAGCACGCCCCGGAATACCCGTCACAGTGGGCGGCAATCCGATCCATCGCGGAGAAGTTAGGCTGCAGTTCCGAGGGGCTGCGACGGTGGGTGCGCCAGGCCGAGCGTGATCGCGGCGAGCGTCCGGGTTTGACCACCGATGAACGGCAGCGTCTGAAGCAGCTCGAACGCGAAAACTTTGAACTGAAACGCGCCAACGAGATTTTGAAGAAGGCGGCGGCGTTTTTCGCCCAGGCGGAGCTCGACCGCCGAGCGAAGTGATGGTGGCCTTCATCGATCAGCACCGGGACACCTACGGAGTCGAGCCGATCTGCGCGGTCCTCCCCATCGCTCCGTCCACGTATTTCCTGCGCAAGGCGCAGCAGCAGGACTCGACAACGCGATCGAGTCGTGCGCAGCGGGATGACGAGCTGCGCGCCGCGATTCAGCGGGTCTGGGACGAGAACCAGCAGGTCTATGGGCCCCGGAAAGTCTGGAAACAATTGCGCCGCGAAGGCCGTCGCGTCGCGCGGTGCACGGTGGAGCGCCTGATGCGCGCGATGGGCCTGCGCGGCGTCAGTCGCGGCCGCGCGTGGGTGATCACGACCCGGACGGACGCGGTGGCGGACCGCCCGGCGGATCTCGTCGATCGCCGGTTTACCGCCACGCGCCCCAATCAGCTCTGGGTCGCGGACTTCACGTACGTCGCCACGTGGCGCGGCTTCGTCTACGTGGCGTTCGTCATCGACGTCTTCGCCCGGCGTATCGTCGGGTGGCGGGTCGCGTCGTCGCTCGTGACCGACTTCGTCCTCGACGCGCTCGAACAGGCGATTTACGACCGCTGTGGCGCCGGCGTCGAGGCCCTCGTGCATCACAGCGATCGTGGGACGCAGTATCTGTCGATGCGCTACACGGAGCGGCTGGCGGAGGCCGGCATTGCACCATCCGTGGGCAGTCGCGGCGATTCGTACGACAACGCCCTCGCCGAATCGGTGATTGGGCTCTTCAAGACCGAGGTGATTCAGCGCAAAGGTCCATGGCGGCATCTCGAGGCGGTCGAATTCGCCACGCTCACGTGGGTCGACTGGTTCAACACGCGTCGGCTGCTCGAACCAATTGGCTACGTGCCGCCGGCCGAATATGAAGCGAGCTACTATCAGCAGCTCGCAGGGAGTGGCGCTCGCCGGCATCCATCTCCCGACACCGTGATTGAGGGGACGGCCGCCGAGCGCCCGCAGGACTTTCTTCGAACGCTACCAAACGAAGTACGGATGGCAGAACAGATGACCGCTACCTCACACTAATCGCTCTCCGACAAACCCGGGGTGGTTCAAACACTTGCATGCCTTGGTGCATGTGCACATCATTTGATCCTTCGGGCACGGGCCGGAGCACGTTGGATCTCCCCGCCGCCTGAGGGCGGCCTCTATTGTGCCTTGACCAGCGATTCCCGTGGATTTCATCTGGTAATGATTACTGCTTCTATATAAGCACGCTCCTGCAGTAAATTCTGGGATACTCATTTTCAAGCCTCCTTGGTGGGCTGAGCGAGCTTGCACGTTGCGCTCTTCGAGCCACGTCCTGCGCCAGAAGTCTGAGATTTGTGCTCACTGCGCGCGATACTGGATAGTAGGTACAAACCCAACCGTATTCGATCCGGCAGCGATTGCCGGATCATGCTCGACACTCAATTAATCCGAGTTCGTCTGTCGACAGGGATGCCGGCACTATATTGGCGACTTGCAAAAAATAG
>DATFVZ010000442.1:0-2494 GCA_035259785.1 Gemmatimonadales bacterium | reverse complement strand
CGAATAGTTGCCAGGCATTTGGTTCGGAGTCTGCAGATCGACCGTCGACAGCTGCACCGTCACGGGGCCGGCCGGTGGCTGCCCGTTCGTGTCGACCAGGCTGCGGGCGGGAATTTTTACCGTCACGCCGGGCCCGCAATCGTCTCGTTGTGGCTTTTCCGCCCGACGAGAGGGGAGTCCCGGCAGCTTGGCGATCTCTTTCGGCGCGGTGACGAAGTTGCCACGCCCATCCTGGAAGTGCGGCTCCACCAGCTTCGCGTTGTTCGCCCAATCGAGCCGATCGCTCGGCGCGCCCGGGCAATCGCCCCTTATTCGCCGATTGGTCACCTCAATGTCCCTGGTCGGGTCGACCGTCTCGACACTCGCGCGCACGAGCTGCCAGGTGCCGCCGATCACGCTGTCGTAGTAGATCACCGACGCGAACCCGTAGCCCGGCTTTCGGATGTTCATCACGAAACGACGCTTGTCCGGCGCGAACAACCGGAAGTAGCCGTTGCCGTCCGTCGTCGCGGTGACGCCGTTGACGTCGACGGTGGCGTTGGCGAGCGCGGGTGAATCGGTTCCGGTCACGCGCCCGGAGAACTCGAGCCCGCGCGGATCGATGGTCACCGCGACACTCTGCGAGGCGTAGCCGCCGCGGCCATCGTAGACGATAAGCGTCGCTGAGTGCTTGCCCGTGAGAGTGGGGAGTGTCCATTTAGGATTCGGGTCCGTGGCCGAGGTAAGCGTACCCGCGCTGACGAGCCAGAAGAAGGCTATCGGGTCGCCGTCCCGGTCAGACGCGCGAGCGCTCAAAGTGACTGTGCTCCCTGGGGCGGCCGTGCCGACGCGGACGCCGGTGGCATCGCGCGCCACGAGGGGATCCAATCGCGGCGCGCTGTTGCCTATAAAGAAGTCGTAGCGCTGACTCGGACCCGCAGCGACGCGTAGGCCTTGCCGACGGTCGTACTTCTCCTCGCGGATGCGCAACGCGTAGTCTTGGCCTGGCTTGATGCCAGTCAACACGTATTGGTCGTGGTTGTTGACGGCAACTTCTAGCTTCGTATTACCTTGACCGTCGAGCACGGAGATTCGTGCGAACGCATTGATGTTCGCGAGCGCATCGAAGGCGCGCGGCGTGCTGCCATCGGCCAACCGGACGGTTCCGTAGATCGCCACGGCGTCCTCGGATGGAAGCGGGATCAGCACAGTGCCCAGGTTCTGGAACCGACCCGAGACGGTCACGGGCTTGCCGACGCAGCCGCTGCCGAAGCCGTCGCCCTTCCAGCACACCTGATACTGACCAGGGCCCTTCACCTGCGTGGTGAAACGCCCGGATAGATCGGTAATCGACGGCGCGCTGTCGTTGGAGGTCCCGGCTTCGCGCAGCACGACCTGGATCGCTGGAAGGTGAATCTCTTCTCCTGGCAGGACGGCGGCCCCTGTCGCAGCTCTGCCGCCCACTGCGACCGCGATGAAGCCACGCACGAGGGTGGGTCCGGTGGGCTTGGGCTTGAAGAACTGCCACAGTCCGATGACAACGACGACAGCAACCGCAAGGGCAATCACGACCTGTATCCAGGTGATGCCGCTTTGCCAATTCTTCACGCGCCGCATGATGCCTCCCGTTGGCGGCCCGCGCCCAACGCCACCGATGGTTGTCCGTCGGCTAGGATCCTCGAATGTCACTCTCAAATCCGTGCGGCTCAGCTTCAAACGTTGTTCGGGTGGCGTCAAGAGACACGACTGCTGATTTGATGGACTCGTCTGCTGCAGCTCAGTACGGGTAGAGTTTAGGCAGGATGAAGGGATCGGGGTCCAAGGCGCGCACCACTGGCGCGCCGGAGTCGTCAGGTAGCCGCACAGGCACCGTCTTGTTGTCTCCGAGCCTTGCGATGTCGCCTGGGACGATCTGCCTTTGGGCTTCTCGACGACCATTCGAATGTCGGCCCAGTTGGATGAGTCAACCATCGTCGACCGGATCAAGAGAGCGCATGCGGAATGCATATGGTGCTCGCTCGCTGCCATTCCTCGCACCAATTCCTGGGTGAAGTCTGGGTAAACGAAAGGGGTTAGCGGCGCTTGTGTCCGCTAACCCCTCGTCGTCGATGGTTGCGGGGGTCGGATTTGAACCGACGACCTTTGGGTTATGAGCCCTTTTCAAATCGAGACGGGAGCCTAAGCGCCACAAACAACGCCTAGTCGATTAGCGCTTCTCACGTCGTCGCCTTTGGGGCCCTTTGGCTCTCCTTGGGAGCAACTTCCTGGGTAATTCCTGGGTGAAGTCTGGGTAGTCACGGCGACGGCATCATTCTCAGTCAGCGATCTCCCTCGCGAGGAAGGTCGTTATGTCGCGGGGACCGGGGCCAAGGACGGGGCACCGCCGCCGGAGGGCGTTGATGTTGGCTATCCTCTATCCTCATGTGCTAAAGGCTGAAGTGCCCATGAAACGCGCGCTCGCCATTCTCGGCTCGGCAATATTTCTGGTGATTGCTCCCGGAACCCTCGCCGGCTA
>DATFVZ010000441.1:0-4221 GCA_035259785.1 Gemmatimonadales bacterium | reverse complement strand
CCTGACGTCATCACCGATACACTGGCCGCCCAGGACGCGATGCGCGGGCACACGGCCAACGCCACGTTCGCGATTTTCGTCGCGACGGCGCTCCACGCGATCGCGGTCGGCAACATGCTGCCGGCCTTCATCGATACTGGTGTGACGGAGGAGATCCGCCCACTCACCACGATCTGCGTCGATCAGACCGAGTTTGTGGTGACCAAGCTGCGGGATCGCGGCACGCATCAGGCCTATGGTGTCGTGACGAACGCGCAGGACTTCATGCATGTTCTGCGCTTCTATGTGGAGAGGTGGCAGCAATCACCGACTCCGGCGCTTTCCAGCCGCTAGCACCGCCGCCGCCGGGCCAGGGTCCGGGGTGGGCGAAGCTCGCGGCCGCGGTCGAGGCGCAGGTGCCGCCGGCCGAGATCGAGACGATCTACGTGTTTCGTCCGATCAAGCGGGAGGGCAAAGAGTGGGGCACGGCTGTGGTGACCCGGAAAAGTGACGACGGCCGGTTGCGCGTCTACACGGCGAAATACATGCTGATCGTTCGCGGCAAGGAGCGGGGGCAGGGGAAGTTCGAGGTCGTCGAAGTCGCGCTGAGTCCAGCCGCAGTGCTGGCGCAAGTGATGCAGGCAACCGTGGACCGCGGCGGTGATACGGAGCCGCCGGTCGAGTTGGGACCCTCGGCATGGTACGAAGGGAGGTAGGGAAGGTTGATCGACTCGCGAATGTTCATCCCGACCAAGGCCTTTTTGACCAAGGGCGTTGGCCGGCACAGGGAAAAACTCACCAGCTTCGAGATGGCGCTGCGCGACGCCCATCTCGCGAATTTCAATCTCGTGCGCGTCAGCTCGATCTTCCCGCCCCATTGCGAGCTCGTGGATCGTGAGGAAGGGATGAGCATGCTGAAGCCGGGGCAGGTCGTGTTCGCGGTCATCGCGGAGTCGGCGACCAACGAGCCGAGCCGGCTCGTCGCCGCGTCGATCGGCGTGGCGATGCCGGCCGATCCGTCACATCATGGCTACATCTCCGAGCACCACAGTTACGGGCAGAACGAGAGCGTCTCCGGCGAATACGCCGAAGATCTGGCGGCCTCGATGCTGGCGACCGTGCTCGGCGTGCCGTTCGAAGCAGACAAGGCGTGGGACGAGCGCCGCGAGCAGTGGCTGCTCTCGGGCGAGATCGTCCGCACGATGAACGTCACGTCTACCGCCGAGTGTGGGGCTGACGCACGCTGGACCACGGTAGTGTCCGCCGTCGCGTTCTGCGGGTAGGGACGGGGTACGGACGTTTCCTTCACGGTCGCGTTTGCGGCCGGGATCCTGAGCTTCCTTTCCCCCTGCGTTCTCCCGCTCATTCCGAGTTACGTCGGGTTTCTCACCGGCATGACCGTCGAAGAGATCCAGGGCCGCCGCGGGACGGCGGTCCTGCATGGTCTCTGGTTCGTCGCCGGCTTCACGCTCGTCTTCGTGCTGCTCGGCGCCGCGGCTTCGGCGGTGGGCAATCTGCTGCGTGATTACCAGCACTGGCTCGGGCGCGCGGGTGGCGTGCTGCTCATTCTGTTTGGACTGTATCTCCTCGGCGTGCTCCAGCCGAAGTTTCTGGCGCGCGAGCGCCGCATCCAGCTGGCGCATAAACCGCTCGGCTACTTCGGCTCCGGCGTCGTCGGCTTCACGTTCGGCGCCGCCTGGACTCCCTGCATCGGGCCGATTCTGGGCGGCATTCTCACGCTCGCGGCGACGCAGGCGGGTCTGGCACGCGGGATCGCTCTGCTGGCGGTCTACGCCGCCGGGCTCGCCGTGCCGTTTTTGGTGACGGCGCTCACGCTCGATCGCTTCCTAGTCTGGTTTCAGCGCTTCCGACCACACATAGTGTGGGTGGACCGTATCGCAGGTGGGATGCTCATCGTGCTGGGGATCCTGCTTGTGACGGACAGCTTCACGCTACTGGCGGGCTACCTGCAGAGCCTTACGCCCGAGGCGCTGCGGCGGCGGCTGTAGAACCTGACGCCGGTAGCCGGGTAACCCACTGCAACCGCTGTTACAGAGAGGACACCATGAACCGAATACTCGCGCTGACCGCTGTGGTTCTCCTTGGCGTAAATGCATGCCAACGGAGCGATCAGGCCGGCCAGTCCAACGATACGACGGCGCGCAATCTCACGCTGGCTCCGGCTGAGTCGACAGGCCAGATGCACGATGTGCCGTCGCATGAGCCGACTCCGCCACCCGCAACTCCGCAGAGCCGTCCGCCGGCACAGCGGCCCCCGGCACGCACGCCGCCGCCCGCTCCGCCTGCGCGGCCGGCCGCGATGAGCCTTGGCGCCGGCGCGAAGATCGACATCGCCGCAAACGACACGATTTCCTCGCGGACCTCAAAAGCCGGCGAGACGTTCTCAGCGCACGTGGTCCAGGACGTGAAGAACGCTCACGGCCAGGTCGTGATTCCCGCGGGCGCGATGGTGAACGTCAGGATTACTGAAGTCAAACCGGCGCCCAATCCGCGCACGCCGGGCACCTTGACGCTGGCCGTTACGAGCGTCACTGTACGTGGCAACACGTACCCCATCGAGGGCTCGGTCGACTCGATCGAGACGACCCACCAGGGTCGGGGCGTCACGGGGGGCGATGCGGCCAAGGTCGGAGCCGGTGCCGCGGCAGGCGCGATCCTCGGTCGCGTGATCGGCGGGAACAGCAAGGGAACGGTCGTCGGCGGCATAATCGGCGGCATCGCGGGCGCCGGTGTCGCGAGCCACACGAAGGATTCGGATATCGTGCTGCCCAAAGGGGCGCACATCATCATCAGGCTGACGAAGGAGCTTTCAGTATCGGCAGACTAGCGCGGTGATCCGGACCAAGCTGTCCGTGATGATGTTCCTCCAGTTCTTCATCTGGGGGGCCTGGTACACGACGATTGGCGTGTACATGGCGAATCATGGGATGGAGCGACTGACCTACTGGCCCTATACGGTGAACCCGATAGCGGCCATCGTCGCTCCATTTTTTCTTGGTCTGATCGCCGATCGGTACTTCGCAACGCAGAAAGTGCTCGGCATCCTCCACGTGCTGGGCGGCGTGTTCATGTTCCTGGTGCCGGGCTTCACCGGATCGCCCAAGGCATTCATCGTCCTCCTGCTGCTGTATAACCTCTGCTACATGCCGACGCTGGGCCTCGCGAACAGTCTTGCGTTTCATCACATCCAGTCGCAGGAAACGCAGTTCCCTCTGATTCGCGTCTTTGGGACGGTCGGCTGGATCGTCGCCGGACTATTCATCAGCTTCGTGCTGGGCGGCTTGATGAACACGGTGCCGGAGCAGACGGCGCTTCCGATCTACACGACGGCGGTGGCCAGCGTGCTGCTGGGCGTCTACAGTTTCACGCTGCCGCATACGCCGCCGCCCGGTGCAGGTGTCCCGGTATCGTTCCGGAGCATCTCCGGGGTGGACGCGTTCAAGCAGCTGGGCGACGGGCCGTTCTATGTGTTCATCATCTCGTCGCTGCTGCTCTGTATTCCGCTGGCTGCCTACTACAACATGACCCAGTTGTACCTGGGAGTCGCCGGCGTGCAGAAGATCGCCGCGACCCAGACGTGGGGACAGATCTCGGAGACCGGCTTCATGCTGCTCATGCCGCTCATGTTCGCGCGGCTCGGCGTGAAGAAAATGCTGATGATCGGCATGGCGGCCTGGGTGCTGCGCTACACGCTGTTCGCACTCGCCGCGCCGAATGCCGTGTTCTGGATGATTTTCATCGGCATCGTGCTTCACGGCGTGTGCTACGACTTCTTCTTTGTCACGGGCCAGATCTACGTCGACAAGAAGTCGACGCCCGCGATCCGCGGCCAGGCACAGGGCTTCCTGGTGCTGGTCACATATGGTGTGGGGATGCTCATCGGGGCGCAGATCGCAGGAAAGGTGTACGGGAGCTTCCTGGCGCCGGGCGCGACCAGTTTGACGCTGGAGCAGTGGAATCAATTCTGGTGGCTGCCGGCGGGATTTGCGGCGGCGGTCCTCGTCTTCTTCACAGCGTTCTTTAGACCATCGGGCCAAGAAGCTACACAACGAGTCGGCCAGCAAACCGTTCGATAGTAGACGCACAGACGCAACAGGCGCAGCAGTGGTTATCAGGCTGCCAGCTAGCAGCTGAGTACCACTGCTGCGCCTGCTGCGTCTGCGGCGTCTTCTTGGACCGGTGTTCTGACCGCCTAGTCGAGACTTCGAACCCAGATATTCC
>DATFVZ010000440.1:0-3486 GCA_035259785.1 Gemmatimonadales bacterium | reverse complement strand
ACATTGGCAATCGGGGTGTTCGCGGCGATGATCAGGCCAGCCACACCAAGCGGCTGCCGCACGATCATCGCAGACTTGTTCGGCACCGCGCTCGTCGTCGTCTGACCATAGAATCGACGGCCTTCACCCGCAACGAAGAAGCCCATCTCGATCGCCGCGTCGGTTTCGCCACGCGCGTCTTTTCTGGACTTGCCTGTCTCCATCGCCACGAGCGCCGCAATGTCGTCGCGATGCTCACGCATCAGAAGCGCGATCTGCCTGAGAATGTCGCCGCGTCGAACGACGGTCATGGCCGCCCACGCAGGCTGCGCGGCTTTCGCCTTCCTCACCGCGAGCTCGACGTCCACGCGTGTGGATCGTGCCACTTCGCACAGCTGACGGCCGGTCGCCGGATTCATTTTCGTGAACGACTGGCCACCATCAGCCATCCTGTCGAGATGACCGATCTGATTCGGAATCTGCGCAGGGATAACGGAAAGGTCGCCTGTGGCCGGCGTCACCGGTGAAACGTTCGTCGTCATGTGTGCTTGCGCCCCGGACGTCACACTACCACGCCGTAAATCCGCCATCCACGCGCAGCTCGTGGCCGGTCACATAAGAGGACGCCGCCGAGGCGAGAAAGACCAGCGGGCCGGTGAGATCGTCAGCTTCGGCCATGCGGGCAAGCGGCACGCGCGATCCGTATTTCTGCTTGAACGCGTCGTCCTGCCCACCGGCCACGCCTCCCGGCGAGAGCGCGTTCACGCGAACGCCCTGCGCACCCCACAACGTCGAAAAATATTTCGTCATGTTGACGACCGCAGCCTTCGAAGCGCCGTACGCAGGCGATTTCAGAAACGGGAGGTCGCCGGGAAGGTGATTGTAGAAGCGCTGATCGGGAGACACCGATGCGTACAGCGAGCCAATGTTGATGATCGAACCGCGGCCGCGCTGAGCCATTGCGGCGCCGAACACCTGCGTGACCTGGAACGTTCCCATCAAGTTCACTTCGAGCATCCGGTAGAACTGCTCGATCGGCAGGTCCTCGATCCGCGCCCGCGTGCCGGCGGAATCCGGTGGTTGATCGACTCCGGCATTGTTCACCAGCACGCTTGGCGGGCCGAGGCGTTCGTCAACATCCGCTGCGGCCGCCAGGATGGATTGTCGATTCGTGATGTCGCACTCGAAGCGCTGGACCTGACGCGGCGTGCGCTCCTCGAGCGCGCGGAATGCAGAAGAGGCGGACGCCCCAGGCAACTCCAAACCGGCCACCTGCGCCCCAGCCTCGACGAGCGCTCCTATCCAGATCGGTCCCAGCTTGCCACAGGCGCCGGTGACGACTGCGATCTGGCCCTCGAGGCGAAACGATGCGGTCACGAACGAGCGAGCTCGACGTCCGGCTTGCTCAGCACCTCGAACGTGAGGAAATCGTCCTCTTTCAGCGGCCGCAGCGTCACGCGGCCGAGGACGCTTTCCAGCTCGTACGGTGGAATGCCACCGCCTGGCGACTTCATGACGATGTCCGCCCGACCGAGGAGGTGCCCGCTCGGCAAATCACGAGCGACGACGAGGCTCTTGCTCATCTTGGTGATGGGTGCTTTTTCGCTTTCGTAGATCTTCTTGACGCCGTTGCCGAGCGCTTTGTGCGTGCGCTCGAGATCGCGAACCATCTTGCGCAAGCCAACGGGCTCGAGCGAAAAGGCATGATCGGTCCCCTTGCTCGCACGGTTCAGCGTGAAGTGCTTCTCCACGATTCGGGCGCCCAAGATGTAGGCGGCAACGGGCATGGCAATGCCGTTGTCGTGGCTCGAGAAACCGATCACGGCACCAGGGAAGCGCTCGCGGAACGTGCTGATCACGCGCAGATCGAGCTCCTCGAACGCCGCCGGATACCCCGCGGTGCACTGCAGGATCGCGAGCTGAGAGTTGATCGGCATGATCGTGTCGTAGGCGCGCTGCACGTCGTCGATGAGGGCGCCGCCGGTGGAAATGACGACAGGCTTACCGAAGCTCGCGACGTACTGGAGCAGCGGCGTGCTTTTCAGATCGCCGGACGCAATCTTGTACGCCGGAACATCGAGTTCGTGCAGGAAATCGGCGCTGGCCAGGTCGAATGCGGTGGCGAAGAAATCCATGCCGAGCTCTGACGCCAACGTCTGCAGCTCACGGTACTCCTTGAGCCCGAACTCCAGGAACTCGCGGTGCTCGCCATAGGTCGAACCGAAGCTGTTCTCGTTGTCGTAGGGTTTGTCGTACGCGGCACGGGTGTAAAGACCTTGGTTGTCGCGCTTCTGCAACTTGACCGCGTGCGCGCCGGCCAGTTTCGCTTCGCGGAACAATTCGCGGGCCTTATCGAGGCTGCCCTGGTGGTTGTGTCCGATTTCCGCGATGACATAGCACCTGGACTGATCGCCGATCTCGTGCTGCCCGATTCTCATGGTTCCTGCCAATGGTGTCTCCCTACGCTTCGACAACCGGTCGCAGCTGCGCGACCAGCTGATCCCACCCGTAGTCGGCATGCGCGATGTCCCGCGCGGCGCGACCAATCTTCTCCGCCTCCACCCGCTCCGGAAGGCGATCGCAACGATTGATGTCGATGACGTTCTTCATGTGCACCAGCCCGTTCGGCGAGTGCTCGTCGAGATTGGTGATCACCGCGCAGCCGACTTCCATCGCCGCGTTCACCGTCGTGTTGTTCGCGCGAAGCCCCTTTTCGAAGAACGCCGCCAGGAAGGTGCAATCGACAAGATGATTGAAGACGGCCGTGTCGGACAGATACCCCATGAAGTAGACGCGTCCGTTGAAGATCGATTGCAGCTCCTCAAACCGCACGACAAAGGAATCATCAAAGCTGGTGTTTTCGTGCAGCGCCGTCGAGACGAACACCGAATACGTTTTGCCACTCGCTTCGAGCAGCTCGAGCAACCTCCGGTACAGCGGAACCCTGATCTTGTGCGCCATGCCGAAGGTGAAGACCTTTACTTCCGTATCGTCGAATCGCTGGGGGTTCAGCAGGGTTCCCGGGCAAAACGCCTCGACAATATCGGGACGCGCCGGCAGCAGCAGTTCGAACAGCTCGCGGTTGCCGCACGAGACGCGCGCGGCGGCGGCAAGCATTCGCTTCTCGAGTGCGGTGTTGTCGAACGCATGGAGAAACAGCTCGAATTCGCCAGTATGGCGTTCAATCCAGGTGTCGAGCGCCAGGGCGTCCTCGGCTGAAAACTCCGACATCTTCAGCGACAGCAAAGGCCGGCGGTAACGCGTCAGCTCCTGTGAGCCGATGCGGACGACAGGCAGATCGAGACGCCTCGCGAGAATCGCATTGAACTTTGCGATGCCGCACGTCCACGGATTCAAGTGATAACCGGCTATACAGTCGATCAAACGGACCTCGGGTGCCTGGAACGGTTTTGAGTTTGCGGGGAGCGCACAGCCCAGCCGTACGGACGCGCGCAAGTGGCCATTCTACTGCAGCTTGGCGGCTTCCCGCTGGCCCGCCATCGCCTC
>DATFVZ010000439.1:0-3142 GCA_035259785.1 Gemmatimonadales bacterium | reverse complement strand
TCACACGAACCGACGGCACCGATGCGAACGGCTCGTACGTGCTGCCGAACCTGCCGCCCGGCCCGTATCGGCTCGAGGTCTCGCTAGCAGGCTTCCGCAGCTACGCCCAGACCGGCATCGTCCTGCAGGTCGCCGGGACGCCCGAGATCAACATTGTCCTCATGGTCGGCGCGCTCGAGGAGACGGTCACCGTCGAGGGAGCGTCACCGCTCGTGGATGTCCAGAGCTCGGGCGTTAGCGAGGTCGTCCGCACGCAGGAAATCCTGGAGTTGCCGCTCAACGGCCGCAACGCGGCCGATCTCGTAGCGATTGTCGGCGCCGCCGTCCGCACGGGTGAAGCGAACAGCCGGAGCATGCAGGGCGGCGTCGCGTACTCGGTTGCCGGCGGACAGACGTTCGGCGTTGCGTTCCTCCTCGACGGCGCCATGCACAACGATCCTCAGAACAACCTCAACTTGCCACTGCCGTTTCCTGATGCGCTGCAGGAATTCCGCGTGGCCACCAGCGGCCTCACCGCCGAAAACGGCATGCACTCGGGCGCCTCGGTCAACGCAGTGACCAAATCGGGCACCAATCGCTTCTCGGGGAATGTCTTCGAATTCCTCCGCGACCACCGATTCAACGCCATCAACCCGCTGGCGTTGAAGAAGCCGAACGGCGAGCTTCAGGACGACGGATTGCGGCGCAACCAGTTCGGCGGGACGCTCGGCGGACCGCTCGTCCGGAACAAGCTGTTTTTCTTTGGCGCGTACCAGGGCACCCTGGTCCGGCAAACGCCTGCCGCCAACATCGCGTGGGTGCCGTCGGCTGCAATGTTGTCGGGCGACTTCACGGCGTTCGCCTCACCCGCGTGCAACGGTGGCCGGCAGATCACGCTGCGCGGAGGATTCGAGAACAACCGGATCGATCCGGCGCGGTTCAGCCGCGCGGCGTTGAATCTCGTCAAGAGGCTGCCCGCCACGACGGATCCGTGCGGCCAGATTCAGTACACGACGACGGAAGACAGCACCGAGGGGCAGTTCGTCGGCAGGATCGACTATCAGTGGACCACCAATCATTCGCTGTTCGGACGATATATGGCCACGTCCGTCAAGAACCCGACTCCGCTGACGCGGTCGGACAGCGTCCTGAGCCTCTACAACACCGTCCGGGGCGCAGGAATTCCTGGCTTGGACAAGCTGGCGCAGTCGCTGGCGGTCGGCGACACCCGTGTCTACGGCCCCAATACGGTCAACTCGCTTCGGTTTGCGTTCAATCGCACCTCCGTCGATCGGCTCGATACTCCGCTGTTCGATCCGTATGCGATCGGGTCCAACGTGTACAGCTACGACCCGGGCGCGATGGTGCTGGCGGTCACCGGTGGGTTCAACATCGCGAATCCGGGTGGCGGCCTGTTCAACACCAACTCTTCGCAGCTGAGTGACGACCTGACGCTCGTGCGGGGGAGTCACGAACTCTCCGTCGGCGCGAACCTCGCCTACTGGAAGCACTACTTCTTCTCACACGCCCGTTCCGGCGGCGACTGGCTGTTCAACGGCCAGTTGACGGGGCTGGGCCTGTCTGATTTCCTGATGGGACGGGTCGGTCGACTCGAGCACGGCGGACCCGCGGTGATGCCGATGGATCAGTGGTATCTGGGACTCTACGCCCAGGATGCCTGGAGAGTGACACCACACGTCACCATCAACGCGGGCCTCCGCTGGGAACCGTACTTCGGGGCGAACGTCCTGAACGACGCCGTCTACAATTTCAGCCGCGACAACTTCCGCAGTGGCATCAAGACGACGGTGTTCAAGAATGCGCCGGCGGGTCTCATCTATCCGGGCGATCGCGGTTTCCCTCCGGGCAGGACGGGCCTCGAGACGCAGTGGTGGAATCTGTCGCCGCGCGTCGGCGTGGCATGGGATGTCACGGGCAACGGCCGCACGGCCATCCGCTCCGCCTACGGGATTTCCTACGATTTCCCGACCGCGGAATACCAGTTGATCAACGCGAATTCGCCTCCGTTCGGCAACCGCTCCCTGGTGGAGGATCCTCCCGGTGGTTTCGACAACCCATATGCGCATCTCGGTGGGGATCCACATCCGATCCTGACCAGCCCCGACACGCAATTCATTCCGTTCGGCGCGTTTGGCGCTACGGCTCCTGACATCAACTCGCCACGCATCCAGCAGTGGAACGCGACGTTCGAGAAGCAGATCGGAAGAGTCTGGCAGGTTTCAGCGAGCTATCTTGGCAGCTACACCGATCGGTTGTGGGGGCAGGTGGCGATCAACCCCGGTGTGTTCCAGGGACTCGGCCCCTGCACGCTCGGCGGTGTGTTCTACGCGACGTGCAGTACCAATGCGAATCTGAATCAGCGGCGCGTGTTTTCGTTGTCGGAGGAAAATCCGGCGGCGGCGCAGCTGATTGGAAACATGGACATCCACACCGACATCGGCACGCAGAGCTATCGTGGCCTGAAGCTGGCGTTTCAGCGTCGGCCCGCGAGCGGCGTGAGCCTCATCGGCAACTACACGCTCTCCCGCTGCTTCGGCGATGCCACCACTCCCGGTGGCGGCTTCCCTCAAATTGCGAACGGGTTCACGAAACCCGACGACCCGGCGTTCGATCGCGGACATTGCATACAGGATCGGACCCACATTGGCAGCTTCACGGCGGGCGTGCAGACGCCCCAGTTCGCAAGCCGCGCGCTGCGTGCGGTCGCCTCGAACTGGAGGGTGTCGGGGATTGTCAGCGCCTTGTCGGGCAGCTGGCTGAATATCATCACCGGCCGCGACAACGCGCTCACGGGCATCCAGCAGCAGCGGGTCGATCAGGTGTCCGACAACGTCTATGGTGAGAAAACCCTGACCAGCTACCTGAACCCGGCCGCCTTCGCGCAGCCGGCACCGGGCGCCCTGGGCAACTACGAGCGCAACAGCATCAAGGGCCCGGGATACTGGACCGTTGACGTGGCGCTGTCGAAACAGATCGCCGTCGGCGGTGCTCGCGGCATCGAGCTCCGCGTGGAGTCTTTCAATCTTCTCAACACGTTCAACTGGGGCAACCCGGTGACGAACTTCAATTCAGGCAGTTTCGGCCGGATCACGTCGATGACCGGCGCACCGCGCATCATGCAGTTCGGCGTGAAGTACGGATT
>DATFVZ010000438.1:0-2671 GCA_035259785.1 Gemmatimonadales bacterium | reverse complement strand
CGAGCTCCGCGCGCACCTCGCGGCGAAGTTCGCGAAGTGGCAGCTGCCCGACCGATTCGAGTTTCTCGACGCGATCCCGCGGACGTCGACCGGCAAGTTCTGGAAGGTGAAGCTCCGCGAGCGCTACCGCTGAAGGTGAATCCAGCGAGAGCGCCCGCGCGCGTCGATCGAGACAACGGTAGTAGGCGTGTCAATCGGATCTTGTGCTTGAGCGCCCTGTCAGTGGCTGGACTCCAGGCCGTTGTCGCGCCTATCGCCGCACTCATCACCCAGCACGGCACCGCATCGACGTTTCGACTTCACGTGCGCTTCTGCCCGGACGACATAGGCCGCTCCCCTATGCGAGCCTACATGCGCCGCTCCAGGCCCCTTGAGGATCCACGCCGCTGTACTGCACGCGTAGCCAAAACTTTGCGGTCAACTGGGATGGTGGCAGCTGTCGGGCGTGCCCCAAATGGGTGGCCCAGACGGGCCAGTGCAATCCACCGCGCGCCTATCTAAGCCTTTCGAGATTTCGCCGCAGTGCAACGTCGAGCTATGTCCACTGTCCCTCGAGACTACGCCATTCCCGACGTGGTTTTTCCTAGCGCGTGAAATGCACGCGGACCCGCTCTCCACTGGTCAGCACGTGCTCATCGCCGATGACCTGATCGCCACCGGCGGCACCGCCGAAGCGGCCGTCCGGCTCATCGAGAGCGCCGGCGCGCGCGTAGTCGAGTGCTGCTTCGTGATCGAGCTGCCCGCTCTCGGGGGACGCAAGCGTCTTGCCGCGCGGGGTCATTCGATCTGCGCGCTGTGCGAATTTGAGGGCGACTGACCTCGACGCTTGATCCAGACGGGGCGTTCTGTCGTATACCCCCACAAGGGAGAACCGTCACCAAGGGCCAATGCTGTTAGACGACGATTCGCGGTGCGTGGCGCGGGGCGATAGGCTGCGTCACTATAATGCACGGATGCCGGCTCGTCCCACCACGCAGGCCGCACCCGCCGTCGATCCGCGGCAAGGGGAGCTTGCGATGCTGGTCGCTCGCATGGCGGCAGGCGATGAAGTTGCTCTCGCGAGCTTCTACGACGCCACAGTCGCCCGTGTTTACGGCCTCGCCGTGCGCATATGCACCAACACCCAGCTCGCTGAAGAGGTGACGGCGGACGTTTTCCATCAATGCTGGCGGGAGGCCTCGCGCTACCGCCCGGCGCGGGGCAAAGTGACTACTTGGCTTCTCATGATCTGCCGCAGCCGCGCCATCGACGCAGTGCGCGCGCGCGACGGCGCGTTTTTGCACGAGGCGCCGGAATCCTTGGTGGCCCAACAGGAGCAGGCGCGCGAGGGCGACCCGCAAGACCTGCTCGACCTCGCGCAATCGTCCACGGCGCTGCACGCCGCGCTTGCGCAGCTTTCGTCCATGCAGCGCCAAATGATCGGACTCGCGTTCTTCCGCGGGCTGTCGCACCAAGAAATCGCTGCGCACGCGCGCCTTCCGCTCGGTACGGTGAAAGCGCACATTCACCGCGCACTCGAGTTGCTTCGTAGGACCCTCCCGGGGACTGAGGAACATCATGACAACTAACCAACGCAATCAAAGCAATTCCGCCCTACCGGATGACGTTATTGGGGACCTCGTTGAGGCGGTCCCGTCGGTCATGCCGGCATCCGAGCGTGCTGCGGCGATCAAGTCCGCTTTGATCGATCGCGTCCGCGCCGACCGCCTGCGATTTGTAACGGTCCGGGCGAACGAGGGCGAGTGGGTGGAAATCGCGCCGCAGGTCCATTCGAAGCTGCTTCACAACGACGGCGGTAGTCGCTCATATCTACTCCGGCTCGCGCCGGGCGGGCGCGTGCCTGCTCATAGCCATCCCGCGGAAGAGACTTGCGTGGTGCTCGAAGGCTCAGCGGCGCTCGGCGATGTCGAGGTCCATGCCGGCGACTTTCATCTCGCGCTCGCTGGCAGCGTACACGGTGAAATCACGAGCCGCACTGGTGCACTGCTCTACCTCCGCGCCGACGCCGGCACGACGCCTCGCTAGCCCAATAGCCGCGTGTGGCGCCCTGAGCAGCACAGGCCGCGCAGGTAATGCACCCTTAGAGGTGTCGATTTCCGGGTAGTGGTAGGCCGAGACACCGCGTATACAGGGAACGGTAGGTGACAAGCCACTGAGAGCTGTCATCGTACTCAAATGCAATGCAACCCTTCTCAGACAGCTGAGACCTACGCTGGCGCAGGTAGGCCTATCGTGCTTTCCCCTACGTTCCGCAGGGCAGCAGGAAAAACTGTCGGCTCCAAGAGGGCAACGCTATGATGACAACCACCTCCCTGCTGCGGTTGCCGGTCGTCCGGGCTCGGACCGGCCTCTCACGAAGCTCAATCTACGCCCGCGTTGCGGCCGGCACGTTCCCCCGTCCGATCGCGATCGGACCTCGCGCTGTAGCTTGGGAGAAGTTCCTGGCCCTCGATTGGGGATACGTGGGTAAGAACGTGGGTTCCAGCGAAATTTAACGTATAACTTATATAAATCAGTATGATATATTATCTACTGGCGGATGGGGAGGGATTCGAACCCCCGGACCCTTTCGGGTCAACGGTTTTCAAGACCGCCGCATTAAACCGCTCTGCCACCCATCCGCTGTCGACTCTTCGTGCCCTCTCAATGGGTTACGGGCGGCGGCGACTAT
>DATFVZ010000437.1:0-5115 GCA_035259785.1 Gemmatimonadales bacterium | reverse complement strand
GCTTGTTCCACTTCCCGCAGACCTCAGCGGCCGCGCGAAGGACTGCGTACAAGTCGAGGCGGCGGCGCACTGGCTGGCGAGGCACGACAGCGCCAACGCACTCGACGATTTGTTCGCGGCACCCGGCGCCCAGGATGTCGCCGCCGTCACGCGCGTGGTCAACGAGGAAGGCTGGATTCTGGGTGTCCGGCCTGCGTCGCATCAGCCGGGGGTCAACGCCCACTCGGAGACCATCCGATGACCGATTGGGCCGACATCAACGCCAGAATTCGCCAGTGTCGAATGTCCTCGAACCCGGTTGCGTGCCTGACGACACTCTTCAACCAGACCCATGATGGCCACGTCGCCATGGCCTTGGGCCATCTGCATAAGTCACATGGACGGCCGGGACGATAGGAACGATAAAGGCCCTTTCACCCACGCCTCGCCGGTTTACGGAACCCCCTGTTATGCGAGAGATCGACGCCAGTGCAAGCGGCACCTGGGATGGTCTCGACGCTGAGCCTGCATTTGAATGATTGCCACCACCTACGCGTCCGTCTGCTGGCGTGGAAGTGGACTCGTCTACTCCAAAGCATCTGACAAGCCTTTGTTTTCGCTCCTCGAGCGACCGAAGTGACATAAGAACCCTTCGCGGAACCGCAGTTGCACTCCTCGAGCGACCGAAGTGACATAACCACCCTTCGCGGAACCCCAGTTGCACCTGTATCGACAGCCGTTGTTAGTTGAGGAGCCGTCGAAAATTGTGTTTGTTCTTCCTATCGACAGGATGCGCGCGCCAGCTCCTCGAGCGGGCCTGCCGCGACGCGAAACCGTCCTTTACGAGTCGCGCAGCGCCCTGGCGATCTCACGCGCTGCTTTCGTCGCCTCCTCGCCGCTTCCGCTCGCTTGACGTTCGTGCAGGCCTTTGGAGCGCCTACACTCCCTTTGGAGCGCCTACACTCGCCATTAGGCGATGCTTATGATCTTGTAGCTCGGGCCCAAGAGGATACGCGCCACCCACTTGAGCCCCTTCTCGGTTTCTAGCTGGAAGCCAAAGGTGTCGGCCAGCCGATCCATCACGCAGAAGCAGAAGCACACGTAGATCGCCTTCTCGATGGCCTCGTCGGGCCAGCCGGCGGCGCGCAGCGGGGCCACGTCGGCGGAGGTGACCTCGTCGGGCCGCAGGGTCAGCTTGTCCAGGAAGCCGAGCATCGCGCGCAGCTTGTCGTCGACGGCGGCGGTGCGCCAATCGGCGAGTACCGCCGCCACCATCTTCTCGTCCTTGAGCGCCTTCACCGCGACCGCGGTGTGATCGGCCGTTCAATAAGGACATTGGTTGAGCTTCGACACGAACGCGCTGAATAGCTCGCGCTCGCCGACGCTCGCCGACGACTGGCCGCGCATCGCCTCCTGCAGGCACTGGGCGAAGTGCTTGCCGAACAGCTCGCGATGGTACGACATGGTCAGGATCGGCCCGGGGACGTGGCCGAGCAGCCAGCGGATCACGCGGAACTGGATGCGCTGACCCAACGAATGCGGCTGCGCGACGGTGGCGAGCCTCACGCAGTCACCCCCGTCGCTGAGGCGCGTAGCGCGGCCAGCCCCTTGCGCAGCCGCTTCAGACCGGCGCCCAGCGCCGCGGCGAGCGTCACCTCGAAGATCACATCCTCGTCGTGGCCCTGCGCCTCGAGCTGCTTCAAGCTCTCGTCGGTGATTTTGTACGCCGAGTGCGCCACCCGCTCGACGTGAGCGGCCAGCTCCGGCGGCAGCGCGGGCATGGATGTGCCGCCGGTAGCCGAGCTCAGGATTTGCTCACGCCACTCGTTGGCGGTCTTGCCCTCCCCACCGAGCAGCGCGCGGACGACGGTTTTGACGCGCTCGGGCAGCCCGTCTTCCATGCCTGGATGAATAGCACGCGCCCGCTCAGCGCACCCACTGCTAGGCTGCGGTCTTGTCGCCGGCCGGTCCATTCCACCAATCCCGGATCGCTTGGCTCATCTCGTCTGCCGCATCGGACGCCACGTAGTGGCCGGCTCCGTGGACGATGACCGTGGTGTGGTTCGGGAAGTTATTCTCCAGGCGCTTGCGGTCTTTGTCGCTGAATGCCACGTCGCTGTCGGCCCATACGATCAGTGTCGGGAGTTGTGCGAGTAGCGGCAGGTGATCCTCGATATCTGCAAGGAAGTCACGGCTTCCGAGGATGGCGCCCGGCATGATGGCGCAGGCGTTACGGCGTTCGCGGGTCCCGAGCGCCTCACGATAGTGGGTCATCTCGGCGTGGGAGACTTTGCGGCGCCGGTGCCCTACCGGGATCAGCGCGTTCACGAAGAGATTGATCTGCCTGACCAGCTCACGTCCGATCGGTCCGCCGACCAGCCGGGAGGCAACTTCCATTTTTAGGTCGCCGTTCAGCGGCCACGCCCACGTGTTGGTCAGGACGAGCCTCTTGAAGCGATCCGGTCGCTGTTCGGCTGCGAAGAGGCCGATTGGTCCGCCCCAGTCATGGGCAACAAGCGTTACGTCTGACAGGTCCATGCGGTCAAGGAACTCCACGACGACGCCCGCGTGGGCACTGGGTTGGTAGCTGTAGCCCGGTGCGGCGTGGGACAGCCCGAATCCCGGATAGTCGAGCGCAATGCAGCGGAACCGATCCCGCAGAGAGTCGATCACATCGCGGTACTCGAAGGACCACGTCGGGTTGCCGTGCAGCATCAGCAGGATCGGCCCTGAGCCCTCGTCCACGTAGTGGACAGAGTTTCCGTCGAGCTCGATGAAGCGGCTTTCAAATGGATACAGTTCGGCATCGACCCACGGTGGCCGGATACCTGCGGTGTGCTGGGGTGACATTTCTCTGGACCTCCTTGAGGCGGATGCGCCGCCTACAGGTTGCGCAGCCGCCATGTCCCAATCCTGGTCGATCGACTTGACAATTGCAAGTAAAACTTAGAATCTCAAGGCTCGATCTAGTAGACAGGAGCCCCTAAATGAACGAACTACTTGACGAAGTCCTCACCGCACACGGCGGCGCGCAGCGCTGGCAGTCCGTTTCAGCGCGCACAGCGCCGGGGCGCTTGGGTGGCCTGCTGCCGAAACGTTTCCCCGGCAACAAGCTGGCGAACTTCACGGTTGCGGTCCACGTCGCCGAACGGCACACCGTGCTCCACGACTTCCCCCAAGCCGGCAAGCGCGCCGTGTTCGACCGCGGAGACGTGCGAATCGAAACCGACGACGGCGAACAACTCGACACCCGAACCAGCCCACGTTCGGCCTTCTTCGGGCTGAGCGGAATCCGCCGCAATGTCCACTGGGACCCACTCGACGTCGCCTACTTCGCCGGATACGCCTTCTGGAACTACCTGACCGCACCACTGCTGCTCACGCGCGAGGACATCACGATCACCGAGGGCCAACCCCGGCAGGAATCCGGACAGGAGTGGCGACGACTCCAGGCAACCTTCGCCGCACAGATCGACACCCACTGCCGGGAACAGACCTTCTACGTCGACACCGACGGACTGATCCGCCGCCACGACTTCGTCGCCGAACCAGAAGGCAGCTGGGCCAGAGCCGCCCTCTACTGCTACCAGCACCGCGAATTCGACCGACTCACCTTCCCCACCCGCCGGCGTGTATTCCCGCGGGGGCTCGGCGGCCGACTGCTCGCCCGACCGACCTTGCTAGCGCTCGACTTCGACGAGATCGAGATCGAGCGATGACCGCGCGGTCCTATCGCCAATACTGCGGCTTGGCACGGGCGCTCGACGTCGTGGGCAACCGGTGGAGCCTGCTCATCGTGCGCGAGTTGCTCGGGGGCCCGGCCCGTTACGGGCAACTTCAGGCCGGCCTGCCCGGGATCGCCACCAACCTGCTCGCCGAGCGTCTCCGTGAGATGGAAGAAGCAGGCGTGGTCCAGCGCCAGCTCGACAGCGACAGCAATGGTGTCGCCTATGCGCTCACGCCCTGGGGGCGCGAACTTCGCGGGCCGATCGCTGCGCTGGTGAGCTGGAGCACGCCGCTCATGGTTTCCGGCCCGAGTGGCGATAGCTTCCGAACTCATTGGTTGGTGGTGGCGCTGGAGTCGCTATTGAACGGCAAGCGAACCGACGTTCCCGCGACCGTCGGCGTGGAGGTCGACGGCACGACGGTCACGGTGCGCGTCGACGAAACGGGTGCCCACGCCACGCTCGAAGTGAGTGGACAACCCAAGACCGTGCTTCGCGCAGAACCGATGGTGGTGCTCGGCCTGGCGTCAGGCATGCTCACGGTCGAGCAGGCGATCGCCTCGGGCGATCTCCGCGGCGACAAGCAGGCTCTCACCGCCGTATTCGGCCGCGGCTGACGGGGCCGGGGTTCAGCAGCGACGTACGGCGGTGACCAAAGTGCCAATTGGGTCGGCATCGGAGCGCCGCCTCGAACGCGGCATTCGTCTGAGTGGGGTTCGTGACCGGGACCATGCCTGAGGGACCCACTCCTCGACGAAGTGCGTGATCGCCGCATTCGACGCGGCCGCCCGCAGATGCCGTTTGCACGACGCAGGGAGAGGTCTTATCAGACTAAGGCTATCCCAAAGAGGCGCCCATGCTTGTGGACCCCAGTTTCGCGATCGACTCCGACGGGCTGCTCCGCGCGCTTAGGTTACTCGGCCAGCGGGAGCTCACGTCCGATGCCGAGATCCCGGGGGAGCTCCCGGTGCTTGGCATTGGCGACGTCCCAGCCATCGAGCTTCTCGCCCCGCACGTCCTGGGCAAGGCGGCAAGACTTGGCGCACCGCACGCACTCTCGCACATGGATCCACCGACGCCGTGGATCACCTGGGCGCTTGCGATGTGGAACGCTAGCGTCAATCAAAACTTACTTCATCCAGCGACGGCGCCGTTTGCACGCAAAGCGGAAGAGATGGTGGTCCGGTGGCTCGCACCATTCTTCGAGATGGAAGGCGGTCACATGACTCCAGGCTCGACGCTCGCGAACCTAACGAGTTAAGGATTCTTGTCGCGCGCGAGCCGCGACAAAATCCTGGGTTGGACTAAATCCGGGGCACCGCGGTTGCTATTGGAGTTTCAACGAGCGTGGGCGTGTGGTGAGGAGTCGCGGCGAGAGTTGTGCGGGAGCCAGGACGCGCCGAGGATGATG
>DATFVZ010000436.1:0-8546 GCA_035259785.1 Gemmatimonadales bacterium | reverse complement strand
GGGGGGGGGGGGGGGGGGGGGGGGGGGGGGGGGGGGGGGGGGGGGCGCAGCCGCCACATCCGCGTCGACCTGCGTCGCCTGGATACGCTGATGGATCTGATCGGCGAGCTCGTGACCGAGCGCGGCCGTCTGAACGAGGTGGCGGGTCGCCTGGCTGGTCAGGATCAGGCGATCGACGACATCGCGCTCCAGATCTCGCGCCTGTCCGCCGATCTCCAGAACGAGATCATTCAGGCGCGCATGACGCCGGTGTGGCAGGTCTTCGACCGTTTCCCTCGGCTCGTGCGCGATGTCGCGCGCCAGCTGGGCAAGGACGTCGCGTTGCGTGTCGAAGGAAAGGAGATCGAGCTCGATCGGGCCATTCTCGACGAGCTCGGTGACCCGTTGGTGCACCTGCTGCGCAACGCGGTCGATCATGGAATCGAGCCGCCCGCTGAGCGCAAGCGCCACAAGAAAAATCCCGAAGGCCAGATCGTGCTGGCCGCGCTGCGAGAGCGCAACAGCGTGGCGATCAGCATCTCCGATGACGGCCGCGGTATCGATCGCGTGAGCATTCTCCAAAAAGCGAAGCGCGAGGGTATCGTGGGAGCGCACGTCGAGGCGTTGTCCGACGATCAGCTCCTGCGTGTGATAGCCCGGCCGGGCTTCTCGACGGCAGGGACGGTCACGGCGGTGTCGGGCCGCGGCGTGGGAATCGACGTCGTCATGACGCGCCTCCGCACGCTCGGGGGATCGATCGAGATCCGGACGGAAATAGGGAAAGGCACGACGTTCATTCTGCGGCTTCCAATCACGCTCGCCATCGTGCGCGCGCTGATCGCGGCTGTCGGACACGAGCGGTACGCGCTGCCGTTGACATACGTCGCAGAAACGGTGGAGTTCGGTACGACCGCAATGACGACAATGGAAGGGCGGGATGCGATTGTGTTGCGGGACCGCGTGGTTCCCCTCGTTGATCTCCGCAAGCTGCTGGGGACAAACGGCGGCGCGCCCGCTCAAGCGCCCCCTCCGCGGCGCCCCGTGATCGTGCTCGAGATGGGTGAGCGCCGCGCGGGGATCGTCGTCGACGGAATGCTCAGCCAGCAGGAGATTGTGGTGAAGGGATTCGACGCACCGCAGGGTACGCTACCGATATTCAGCGGCGCCACGATTCTGGGGGATGGTGTGCCGACCTTGATACTGGATGCGGCGGGGTTGGTGTAGTGAATTGGAGCGCACGCTTTAGCGTGTCGAAACTGGGGGCCTGATCATGGAAGACGTTCGTGATCTAAAAGCGCTGCAGCTCGACGCGCTGAAAGAGGTCGCCAACATCGGCGCCGGTCACGCGGCGACGGCACTGTCGCAGCTGACGCAGCGCCGCGTGATGATCTCCGTTCCCGAGATCACCATCGCGCGGCTCGAAGACGTCGCCGGCGTCCTCGGTGATCCGCGAGAAGTGGTGGCCGCGGTGTTGATGCACATGCTCGGCGATCTGACCGGGCGGACGCTGCTGCTCTTTCCTGAGCCCGTCGCGCAGCGGTTGTGCGACATGCTCCTCAAGCGTCCTGTGGGAACGACCAAGGAATTTGCCGCGCTCGAGCAATCCTGCCTGAAAGAGGCCGGCAATATTCTTTCGGGTGCCTACATGAATGCGTTGTCGGAATTCATGGGCATGCTGCTTCTGCCGTCCGTGCCGAGTCTCGTCGTCGATCTTTCGGCGGCGGTCCTGACGACGACGTATTTGAACTTCGGGCAGGACCGCGACGTCGTCTTTTGTGTCGAGACGGAATTCAATATCGACAGTCGGGACGGGTTGCGCGGTCATTTCCTGCTCCTGCCCGATCTGGCGTCTCTCAAGGCTATTTTCGACGCCATCCGCTTGACTTGATCGTCTCCGAGCGCGACCTCGCGGTCTTGAGGTCCTTTTCCCGCCGGATTGACCCGTCGGACGCGGGCGCGCACAACAATCTCGGTGTCTTGTACTACCAGAAGGGACTCGTCCCCGAGGCCATCGAGCAGTTCACGCGCGCCCTCGAGCTCGACCCGCGCATGCAAGTGGCGCAGCGCAACCTCGAGATCGCCTATCACAACACGGGCTACTACGACCGGCGCGTCGCCGAGCTGCAGGAGCGGCTGCGCCAGGCGCCCGACGATCGCGACGCGCGGTGGGAGCTGGGCCGCACGTATGCCATCCTCGGCGCCTTCGACGAGGCGGTGGCGGAGTTCGAGGGGCTCCTGGCCCACAAGCCGAACGACGTTGCAGCGATCATTCAGCTGGGACTCGCCGAGAAATCCCGCGGCCGGCTGGAGGTCGCCACCGAGTGGTTCAGCCGCGCGGTCGAGCAGGATCCGACGTCGACCGTCGTTCACTTCTACCTGGGCGAGGTTTATTACAACCGCGGGCTGAACGAGCCGGCGCTCGCGGCGCTCGAGCGCGCGGTCTCGCTGAATCCTGACAACGCCAACGCGCACTATTTGATGGCGTTCGTGCTCGGCGACACGGGGCGCCATCAGGATGCCCGCGCCGCGTCCAAGCGGGCGATTCAGCTCAATCCGCCCCTCGCACGCGCGCAGACGAATCTGTCGCTGGAGCGCTATCGCGCCGAGCGGCAGTCGGCCGAGCACCGCCTGCGGGCGAGTCCGGCACCGGAGGTCGCCGAAGGTCACGAGCTGGCCCACTTCAACCTCGGGCTCGCGTTCCGGCAGAAGGGCTACTACACGGAGGCGTTGCGCGAATATCGGCTGGCGCTCGAGCGCGGCGAGGACCGCCGGCTGGTGCGTCAGGCGATGGCCGAAGTGCACTTGCTGAAACACGACGTTGCCGACGCGCTCGAGCTGTATGAAGCGCTGATACACGAGGTGCCGGACTCGCCGAAGCTGTGGAACGAGCGCGGCGTGGTATTGCACCAGGCGGGTCGCGCGGCAGAGGCGCTCGCCTCGTATCGGCAGGCGACCGACGTCGATCCGCGCTACGCGCTCGCCTGGAACAACGTCGGCGTTGTACTCGCGCATCAGCGCGACGCCGAGGATGCGATCCAGGCCTTTCGGAAGGCGTTGCAGCTGTCGCCCGCCTTCGCTGCCGCGCGGCTCAATCTCGCGCTGCTGCTCACCCATCTTCGCCGCTTTCAGCTCGCGCTCGAGGCCTACCGGCAGGTGCTGTCGGATCACCCGGCGTCGGCGCCCGCATGGAACGGTGTCGGGCTCGTGCTCGTCGAGCTGAAGCGTTTTCTGGATGCGCGGAACGCATTCGTCCGCGCGGTCGAAGCGGACCCGGAGAACGCCGGCGCGCACTACAACCTCAGCTTCACATTGTCGAATCTCGGCGACTTCGACGGCGCGTTGCGCGCCACCAAACGCGCTCTCGAGCTCGACCCCTACTACGTCTCGCAGAAGTTCGCCCTCGCCATCGACCTGCAGTACGAAACGGTCTCGATCGGGATCATCCCCGAGATTTCCGCCGACGTCACCGCCGAGAGCCTCGCCGGCGAGTTTGCGTTCGACCAGCGG
Source organism: Gemmatimonadales bacterium (assembly GCA_035259785.1). GTDB lineage: Bacteria > Gemmatimonadota > Gemmatimonadetes > Gemmatimonadales > GWC2-71-9 > 20CM-2-65-7. Next base: position 5,060 of record DATFVZ010000436.1, on the reverse strand, counting down.
CTGCTCGACAACATCTTCAAGGAGCTGACGCCCGCGGCGGCCGCGGCCGCGCCGCCGGCGTCCGCCGGCCTCGCGAAGCGGGCCGAGGACCCTCTCGCACTCGCGCGCGACTATGTGAGCAAGGGCATGATGGATCTCGCGGTCGCAGAGACCATGCGCGCCGTGCAGCGGGGCGCCGATCGCGGCCGCGCGGCCACGCTGCTGGGCGACATCTACGCGCGTCGCGGCTTGCACGGCGAGGCGCTGGAGCGCTACGGCGAAGCCCGCACACTCGACCCCGCCAATGCCGCCGCGGCGCTCGGAGAAGTGAAGAGCCTGCTCGCCGTGCAGCGCCCCACCGAGGCGCTGCCCCTTGCCGAAGCCCTCGTGACCAGCATGCCCGATGATGTCGAGGTTCTGGTTGGTGTCGCGAAGGCCCGCGCCGCAACCGGGGACGCCGCCAGCGCGCTGACCGCGTTGCAGCGGGCTCAGACGCGCGCACCCGCGCGCGCCGATCTGCACAAACTCCAGGGCGACATCGCGCTCAAGGTGGGCGATCGCCAGGGCGCGCGGCAGGCGTATCGTGCCGCGCTCGATTTGGACAAGGGTTTCGTGCAGGTCTGGCTCGATCTCGGCCGGCTGCACGAGCAGGACGAAGAGTGGCGGCTGGCTCAGCAGGCGTATGAGGAGGCGCTCGACGCGTTGCCCACGTTTCACGAGGCGTCGCTCGCGCTGGCCGACCTGTTGCGCCGCACCGGCAGCGTGCGCTCCGCCGTCCTGCGGCTCGCGGACATGCTCGAACAGGATCCGTACGATCTCGACGCGTTGCTGCTCCTGGGCCGCGCGCTGCTGGATGACAAGCGCAACGAAGAAGCGCTCGAGGCGTTCCGGCGCGTGCTCAAATTCGACGTCGAGCACACGGGGGCGCTTTTCTACCTGGGGGCGACGCTCGCGCGCCTGCAGCGCTACGCCGACGCCGTCGACGCCTGGGAGCGGGTGACGCGCATCGATCCGAGCGGTCCCTTCGCGCAACGGGCACGGATGCACGCGCGGACCGCGCTCGACCTGCAGCACATCTTCTCCACGCCGGATGCGGCCTGATGGCGATCGAAGGACCGCTGCGCGAGCTCGGCATCCACGACGTCTTCCAGCTGCTCGACTTGAGCCGGAAGACAGGTGCGCTGCGTGTCACGTCGGAGCTGCGTCACAACGAAGGGACGGTGTACTTCGACAACGGCGTCGTCGCAGCGGCCGAGATCCGCAGCAACCCACATCCGCTGGGCGCCCTGCTCCTCCGGACCGGCAAGATCGCCGAGGCCGACCTCGAGCACGCGCGTGACATGCAGCAGCGCCTGGGCGACAAACGCCGTCTCGGCGAAATTCTCGTGAGCCTCGGTGTGATTACGGAACGTGAGGTGGAGCGGCAGGTCCGCTTTCAGACCGAGGAAGTCGTGTTCGAGATAATGAGCTGGAACGAGGGCTACTTCTCCTTCAACGAGCAACCGCCGACGACATTTCCAACCGAGGTGTCGGCCCGCATTCCCGTCGAAGCGCTGTTGATGGAAGGCGCGCGGCGAATCGACGAATGGTCGCGGATCGAAAGCCGGATTCCGCATATCGGCGTGGTGCCCTCGCTCGCGCCGGCACCGGAAGGGGGCGGGGGCGAGCTGGATCTCCTGCCGCCCGAATGGGAAGTGCTGGCGCTGATCGACGGGGCGCGGTCGGTGCGCGATCTTGCGAGCGAGCTTGGCCGCTCGGACTTCGAGGTGGCGAAAACACTGTTTGGTCTCGAGAGCGCCGGCATCATCGTCGTCATCGATCCGGGCAGCGCCGGGCGCGGCCAGGCCGGCGCGAGCGCCGACCTCACGGAGCTCGTGGCGCAGGCTGAGCGCGCGTTGCAGGCGAAAGACCTCGATGCCGCTCGGGCGGCGGCGGAACAGGCGGGCACGCTGCAGCCGCACGATGCGACCATCCACGTCCTGCTCGGTCGCGTACATCTGGCCCAGGGCAATGCGTCGTCGAGCGCGGAACAGCTCCGCCGCGCGGTGCGGTTGGACCCTCTCTTGCCCACGGCGTATCGGCTGCTCGGTTTCGCGCTCATCGCGATGGGCCGCTTTGCCGAAGCGCTGGCGAGCTGGGATCAGTGGGATCGCATCGCGTCCCGCAGCGCCGACGAAGAAGCGCAGCGTCCCGCCGTCGAGCGCGCGCGCCAGGCGGCCAGGGTGTTCGCCTTTGGCTGACGACATCCGTGCGCTCTCCGCGCAGCTCGCACAGGACCCGCAGAGTCTGGTCTTCCTGCGCCTTGCGGAAGCGCTGCGCCGCAAGGGTCAGCTGGACGCGGCACTGCGCGTGGCGGTAAACGGCCTCGAGCGGCATCCGCACCTGGCCGACGCTCACGATCTCTACGCCCGTGTGCTGACCGATAAGCACGACTACGAGCGGGCGTTCGACGAATGGGACATGGCCGTGCGCATAGCGCCCCACCACACCGGCGCGCTCAAGGGTCTCGCGTTCCTGTACTTCAAGGTCGGAGACATCGCGCAGGCCGAGGCTCATCTCGAGGCTGCGCGCAAGATCGCACCCGACGATCCCACCATCGATCAGGCAATCGCGATGGTCCGCGGGAATATCCAGACGCCGGAACCTAGCATCGCTTCTCCTAGCGTCGCCGCTCCTAGCGTTGCTTCATCAGCCCTTGACGAATCCCGCGTCTTCGCCGGTCTCGACGGCGCCAATGAAGGCCTGCTCCTCATCGATGGCGCGGGGCGCGTCCTTGGCGGCGCTTTGCGCGACAAATCCGGCACGGATGTGACCGACGCGGTCGCGGCGTACCTTGGAGGCGTCTCTCAGGAGGCGGCGCGCACGGCGAAACTGCTCGGACTCGGCGCCTGGAATGGACTCTCGGCCGAAGGTCAGCAGGGGAACGTGCATCTCGCGCATCCCACGCCCGGCGCCCTCCTGCTGGTGGTGCGCGAACGCGGCGTGCCGCTCGGCCGGCTAGCCGTGTTGGCGCAGCGGGCCACCCTGATGGCGCGTCGCTGGTTGGAGGAAGAAACGTGAGTGCCGCGCTCGACCGCGTCACGCGCGTCCGCGGAGTGCGCGGGGCGATGCTCGTCTCCGCCGAGGATGGGCTCATCGTCGCCGAACAGTCGATGGAAGGCGTCAAGGGAGCGACGGTGGCCGCGTTGGCTGCGAGCCTCGCGGGACGGTTGCAGCGCGCGATGGAGGCGGCGGGCATCGGCTCGAGCGTATTCTGGCACTTGCAGGGGGAACAGGGGGCCTTGCTGGTCGTGCCGGGTGGCAACGCCGGGGGAGAAGGCATTTTGGTCGTCGCCGTCACGGAGCCCGACGTGAACATCGGACTCGTGCGACTGGAGCTGCTGCGCGCCGCGGAGGCAGCGGTATGACCACGCACACGCGCGCCGTCGAGAACTGGACGTTGCAGCCGCTCACCGATTTCGTGCGCGAGTCCTCGGTGCGCATGGTGCTGGTGTTGACCCCGGCGGGGCAGGTGTTGGCGCAGACGGGCTTCTCGCGCGCAGTTGATGTGATGTCGGCGGCGGCACTCGCGGCCGCGATCGTCGCGTCCACCGGCGAGCTGGCGCGCCAGCTGCGGCAACCGCCGTTTGCCGCACTGAGCCACCAGGGCCGCAAGCACGGGTTCTTCCTCGCGTCCTTTTCGTCCGAGCGTGGGACGCTGGCGGTGCTCGCCGTGTACGATCTCGCTGTTTCATCACTCGGGTTGGTGCAGTTATTCTATGATCAACTTGCAGCGGACCTGAAGGCGGCCAGCCCCAAAAGCGCCGTACCGAAGCAGGTGCTGGCCGCTGACTTCGAGCGCGAGCTCACGGACAGCCTCAATACGCTGTTTGGGAGATAGCCGTGTCCCTGGTCAACTTCACGAGCCGCGAGATCACCTGCAAAATCGTCTACTACGGACCCGGCCGGTCCGGGAAGACGACGAATCTCCATTACATCTACGAGCGCGTACCGGAGACCCGCCGCGGCCGCATGGTGTCGCTCGCGACGCAGACCGACCGCACGCTGTTCTTCGATTTCCTGCCGATCGACCTCGGTCAGATTTCCGGCTTTTCCACGCGCTTTCAGCTGTATACGGTGCCGGGGCAGGTCTACTACAACGCCACTCGGCGACTCGTCCTGCAGGGCGCCGACGGCGTCGTCTTCGTGGGCGACAGCCAGGCGCGCCAGCTTGACGAGAATATCGAGAGCCTCCAAAACCTCCAGAGCAACCTGCTGGAGCACGGCGTCGACGTGCGCACGATGCCGCTGGTGATGCAATACAACAAACAGGACCTGCCACGCGAGCTGATTCTCACGCCCGCCGAGCTGGACGATGCGCTGAACTTTCGCTCTGTGCCGTCCTTTTCGGCCGACGCGCTCCACGGCAAGGGAGTATTCGAGACCCTGAAGAGCATCTCGGAGCTGGTGCTGAAGAAGCTGGCCGCGGGGAGCCCGGCATGACCACGACGCTGAACCCCCGCTTCACGTTCGACACCTTCGTGGTGGGCGCTGCCAATCGGCTGGCGGTCACGGCTGGCCGGACGGTGGCCGAGAATCCCGGCTCCGCATACAACCCGCTCTTCATCTATAGTGGCTCGGGCCTCGGAAAGACGCACGTACTGATGGGCATCGGCCACGCGGCCAAGTCGCTCGCGCCGCAGCTCAACATCGAATACCTGACCTTGGACGAATACGTCGAGGCATTTCACGCCGCCATTGCCGCCGGGCAGGGCGACGCCTTCCGGCGGCGCTTCCAAAACGTGGGTGTGCTGCTCGTCGACGATGTGCAGTTTCTCACGAACCGCAAAGAGATGCAGGCCGAGCTGCTGCGCCTGACCGAAGCGCTGCAGCAGGCCGGCCATCAGATTGTGCTGGCCAGCGACCGGCCACCCGTCGAAATTGCGGACCTGGACGAGCGACTGATTTCCCGGTTCTCCGGCGGTCTGGTCGTCGACATGGGAGTCCCGGACTACGAAACGCGCGTCGCGATTCTGCGTCGCAAGGCGGAAGGCCGGGGGATCGCCTTCCAGCCTGGCGTGCTCGAGACCATTGCGAAAACC
>DATFVZ010000435.1:0-2538 GCA_035259785.1 Gemmatimonadales bacterium | reverse complement strand
GGCTTCTTGACGATGATTCACGGAACGGAGCCGGCGCTCGCGGGCACGATGACCATCGCGTCGCGTTTTCCGCCGGTCGAGCCGGCCACGCGGTACGAATATGAGTTCCACGACGCGGGCGTGACCGTGGAGTTCGTGCGCGCCCGCTGGCGGTCGCTCTTTTGCGAGAGTCTCGCGGCTGCGGGGATCGGGCGAGAGAGCATCCGCTACGCGGCGCTCCATCAGACACACGCTGCGCAAGTGAGTGATCTGATCGCGGATGTGCAGGTCGATCCCGTGCGCGTACCCGTAGTCGTCCACGACCATGGCAACATGGGTACACCGACGTTCGCGGTGGCACTCGCGCAGGTTCACGCGCGGCTGGAGCGCGGGGATCGCTACTTGATGCAGGCTGTGGGTGGTGGTGTGAGTTGGTGTGCCATCGTCGCTGAGCACCAATGAAGCTCGCGAATCTGGTGGTGCGCCGGCGCGGCTGGATCGGACTCGCGTGGCTCGTCGCCGCGGTCGTCTGCGTACCGCGGGCGCGCCGGTTACCGGACGTCCTGCAAACGAGCGCCCGCGTGGAGGGCAGCGAATCGGCTGTCGTCGAGCAACTGTTGCGCGGGCCGCTTGCTTCGGCGTATTCCCGTTACGCGGTGCTGGTGGTGCAGGGTGTGCCGACGCCGCAAACCTCAGCCGGTGCAGCAGCGCTCCATCGCATCGTCGAACCGCTTGCAAGTGCCAGACCGGTCGCGGGCGTGTTCTCGTATCTCGACCAGCCGGACAGCCTGTTGGTGAGCCTCGAAGACAGCTCCACGTTCGTAATTGTCGGGTTGGTTGCCGACAGCGCGAGCCGTCCCGATCGCATCATTCAAGACCTGCGGTCGATTACCGGCCGGCTCGCCGATACGCTGCGGCGCGATTATCCCGCCGTCGCGCTGCGCTGGACGGGTGACACGCCGCTCAATGTCGACCTGCGGCGCACGAGTGCCACCGACGTGCAGCTCGCGGAACGGCGCGCGTTGCCGGTGACGGCGGCCCTGCTCTTGCTCGCGTTCGGCGCGATTGCCGCCGCTCTCGTTCCCGTCCTCGCCGGTGCGCTCGCGATCGCGATCGCGCTCGGTGCCGCGGCTGTCGCCGCGGGCATCTGGCCACTCTCGATCCTGTTGCAGAGCGTTGTGCCGATGCTTGGACTCGGATTGGGCATTGATTACGCCTTGCTGATGGTGAGCCGATTCCGCGATGCTCTTGCGTCGGGTCGAGACTTGGCCCATGCAGCCGAAGAGTCGGCCGAGCACGCGGGCCACACCATTCTCCTCTCGGCGGCCACCGTGGCGCTCGGCTTTCTCGTTCTGCTCACCGTCCCCCTGAATGAGATGCGGGCAATTGCGGCGGGGGGGCTCCTCGTCGTGATCACTTCCGCGCTGCTTGCGACGACGTTGCTGCCGGGCGTACTGGCCGTCCTGGGTCCGCGGATCGAGTGGGGGCGCGTGCGCCGTCGCGCTTTTCGGCAGCGATCGATGGAGGCCTGGCGCCGCTGGGGCCGGTGGGTGACCGGCCATCCCTGGATCGCGCTCGCCGCCGGTGGGCTACCGCTGGTGCTGCTGTCGACGCAAGCCGCTCGACTCCACCCGGGCTTGCCGCGGGGCGATTGGCTGCCCACGTCGATGGAGTCCGCGCGTGCGCTCAGCGATCTCCGCGCGATGGGCCGCAGCGGAATGATTCAGACAGTGCGGATCGTCCTGACCTTGGCGAAGGGGGTGTCGGTCCGACAACCGGCCGGATGGGATGGCGTTGCGCGTTACACGGCTGCGCTGGAACGGGACGCCAGAGTCGGCCGGGTACGGTCGATAGTGACGGTGCTTGGCGCCGCCGGCATCAGTCGATCCAAACTCGCGGCGTCGCCAGGTTTTATGACACGGCGGCTTACGCGAGGCCTGATCAGTCGCGATGGCAACCTGGCGCTGGTCGAAGTGATGCCGAAGGAGTCCGTCGCGCCTGATGCCGTACTCGCCTTCGTGCGGGCGCTGCGGGACCAGGGTCCCACGCCGCCCGTGGTGAGAGTGACCGTGGGCGGCTTGCCGGCCTTCAATGCCGACTACCAGGACGCTGTGGCCGGCCGGTTCTGGCAGATCGTGGCGCTGGTGGTGGGCGGGACGATGCTCGCCCTGCTCCTCGGATTTCGATCGGTGCTCGTTCCGGTGAAAGCTGTGCTGCTGAATCTCCTGTCGGTTGCCGCAGCGTTCGGCGCGCTGACGCTGGCCTTCCAGGATGGTCACGGGTCGCGCCTGCTCGGCGTCGCCGAGCCGCTCGGGGCCGTCTTTGCTTCACTGCCCGTGATCGTGTTCTGCATCGTGTTCGGCTTGAGTATGGATTACGAAGTCTTTCTCATGACCCGCGTCCAAGAGGCGCGAAACAGCGGCGCCAGCGATCGCGACGCCATCGTCGAAGGGTTGAGCGGCACAGGGCAGGTCATCACCAACGCGGCAGCGATCATGCTCATCGTTTTTGCCGCGTTTACCCTCGGTCAGGTGTTGCTGACCAAGCTGCTGGGATTCG
>DATFVZ010000434.1:0-10054 GCA_035259785.1 Gemmatimonadales bacterium | reverse complement strand
CCCTGAATGCTCCATGGCTCCGTTTGCTCGAACGCCCACGGATGATCGGCGCCCACCGCGACGGAGTTATACCAGGCGGCAAATCGCTCGTGCCCGTCCGGATTGGCGGATGGGTTGAGGACGAGCACCACCGACTTGAGAATCTCCAGCGTTTGGGGTTCGTCCGACGCCGCCAGCTGGTAGGCGACCTGCATCGCCGCCTCGAATCCCGCCGGCTCGTTTCCGTGAACCGAGTAATGGAAGAGCGCGATCGCGGGGGATTGTGCGGCGATGGCAGCGGCTCGCGCGGCCGTCGTCTTGCGCGGATCGGTGAGCTCGGTGATTTCGGTCCTGATCTGCTCCAGCTTGGCCAGATTCGCGGCATCCGAAATGATCAGCGCGCGGATCGGCCGGTACTCCGTCGTTCTTCCCCACGTCTCGATGCGAACTCGATCACCGGCCGTGGCCACGAGGGTGTCGAGATAGTGCTGCATCACGGCATACATCGTGTGCTGATCGCCGGCTGCGTAGCCGGTAATCGCCTCGGGGCGGGGCACGGCGGGGCGGTACGGCCCACGCGTGTAGAAGTCGAACGGTTCTTGAGAGGACAACGGGGACACGAGCAGGAGAGTCACGAGACAAAAACGCATGAATGTCCTTTAGGAAGTATAGGCCGAGCCCACCCTTCAGGGTGGGAAAGGGAAGGAGAAAATGATGTTCTTTACGCCCGGCGGCGAGCGGCGGGCAGGACTTGATCGAAGGAGGCAAACTCGAAGGGCTTGGCGACGCAAGGCCGGCCGGTCCCATCGAGGAACCGCCGCATCTGCTCGTTCACGAGGTCACCGGTCGTGAAGATCACTCGCTCGGCATGGCTGGGGTCACTGCTGCGCAGCCGCTCGAACAGCTGCTCACCCGAGAGATCGGGCATGCGCATGTCCAGGATCACGGCGTCATAGCGGACGTCGCGCAGCCGGTTGAGCGCATCCTGACCACTGGCCGTGGTCTCTACCTGGTGGCCACGTCCAGTGAGGTAGCGCTGGAGCGAGACGCGCACGGATGCTTCGTCGTCCACAACCAGCACGCGGAGCCTGTCGTTGTCGTTCGTCGCGTGCACATGCGGTGCGGCCGGAGCCTCTCCGGGCGCCCGTGGCCTGATGACCGGCAGCTCGACGATAAAGCGGGCGCCGCTCTGGGCGGCGTTTTCGGCCCAGATCCGCCCCTCATGCTCCCGCACGATACCCAGCGAAATCGAGAGTCCAAGCCCCGTGCCGGAGCCCGTCGGCTTTGTGGTGAAGAACGGATTGAAGATCCGCTCGATGAGGTTGGGTGGTATCCCGCCGCCGGTATCCTCGATCTCTATACGTACGGAGTCGCTGTTGCGCCGCGTGCGGACGGTCAGCCGGTGATGCTGACCTTCGCGCTGCTCCATCGCTTGCTCGGCGTTGGTGATGAGGTTGAGGAACACCTGCTGCAGCTGGTGCGCATCCGCCATCGTCTCGTCGAGCGTCTCGTCGTACTCGCGCCGCACGTCGATCCCCCGTACGCGCAGCTCGTAGCCGCGTAGCTCGAGCGTGTCGTCGAGTACCTGATTAATCGCGGTGAACACCTTTTCGGCTTTGTGCTGGCGCGCAAAGGTCAACAGGTTCTGCACGATGCGGCTGGCGCGCCGGGCCTCGCTGTAGATCGTTTCCGCGGCGGTCCGTTGCTCGGGCGGGAACCGCTTCTCCGCCAGCAGTAGCTGCGCGAATGCCGATATGCCGGCCAGCGGGTTGTTGAGCTCGTGGGCGACGCCGGAAACGAGCTGTCCAATCGCCGACATCTTCTCGGATTGGATCAGCTGCTCCTGCAGCATCTTCTGGTCGGTGACGTCGCGAATGAGACAGAGCACTTCTTCGTCCTTCTGCGGCGTCGAATACGTGATCGAGATCGTTCGGATCTCACCGTCCTTGCGGTAGAACTGGGATTCGAACAGCCCCGTTTCCCCGGCCAGCGCCTGCTGGAAGTGTCCGAGCGCCTTGGGAAGGTCGTCGTCGGGCAGCATGGGGGCGAACCACTGGCCCACCAACTCTTCGCGTCGATAACCCGAGATGATTTCCGCTGCATGATTCACCGTGGTGAAGCGTCCGTTCGCGTCGAGCGTCACGATCGCGTCCGATGCCGATTCAACCAGATGGCGATAGCGGGCCTCCGATCGCGCCAGGGTGTCCTGGGCGCGTTTGGGATCGGTGACGTCGCGCAGCGTCGCGACCGTGCCGATCAGCTCATCATTGACACGGAACGGACCGCTGGAGATTGAAACATCGCGCTCTTCGCCGGTGCGGTGATTGATGACGCGGGTCTCATAGCGTTGCGGCACGCCGGCGAAAACTTTGTCTTCGCGGGAAGCGACGTGCGACCGCTCGCCGGGGGAGACTTGATCGGAGATCAACTGTCCGAAAATCTCGCTGGTGGTCCAACCCAGGAGCTCGGCCCCTGCCTGATTGGCCGCCAAGATGCGGCGGTCGGTACCGGTCACTACCACGGCGTCTGGTAGAGCCGCGACGACGTCGGCGGCTGCCTGCAACAGATCGAGGCGCGGCCGTTTGGGTGGAGCGGCTGCAGAGCGCGTACCGCGCGCTGGCGAAACGCGGCGAGCCTTAGTCACGCGTAATAGGACGCCTCCATCGAGATCCGCATCAAGCGAAGACTTTCCAGCGCGGCTTTGGTGCACTTTTCCGGCGTGTCGTTGCCACGCTTGACGCAGTCCTTGATGATCTCGAGGGCGTGGATCGGGTGCTCGTCATCGTACTTCGCGTGCTCCTCGAGCCACCACCGGCCGCGCGGGCCGATTTTTTCATTCTTGGCAAGACCACGCAAAGCTTTCTCGGAGATCTTTTGAGCGACACCCTCCACCGCATAGTTCGTCGCTGACACCGCCTGGCCGAATTCCGCATTGCGGCACATGTCGGTCAGGTACGTGTGGAATTTCTTGACATCCGGAATCATCGGCTCAGGGGTTTGGAAGCGCTTCTTAGGAACGTGGAAACCATCACCCATGGCCCGCCACATCGCATCGTGACGGCGCTCCACCCGGATGTTGTCCTGGAAAAACCCTTTCCCCATCTCCGGTGAGCGATCGAGCAGCACCTGGAGCCATTGCGGAAAGTCTCGAATAATCGGGTAGAACGCGACGAGAAAGTTCTGGGTCTGTCCATCCACCAGCTGATTCTCGGACGCATCGATGATGACCCGCGTATCCAGAATTGCCTGACGACTCGGCTCTAGGGACGAATCCAGGTCCGCCACCCAGGTCGGGTGGGGCGTGACTTGCACAGCCATTGCTGCTCCTCTCCCTAGGGCGCGGGCGGGGCGGCGATGAGAACGCGGATTCCGGTGTGGCTGCAATGTAGGCATACGCGGACAACTTGCAAGCATAAGCCGGATCGTGACTTGGCACACACGTTTGGAATTGCGAGGTTGACAAGATATATCGTATAAGAATATCGTCACGTAACATCTAAACAGAGGCAGAGATGCGCGGAAAGTTCGGCTGGGAGGGATTTGGTTTCGCCTTCAGTCCGGGGGCGTGGGGCTTCCGCGCCGGACGCGGGCGTCGACGTCAATGGTTCGGCGCGGGCGACATGAAATACGTCATTCTGAAGCTGCTCCGCGACAAGCCACGTCACGGGTACGAAGTCATGAAAGAGCTCGAGGAGCGGATGCATGGGTGTTATTCGCCGTCGCCCGGCACGGTCTATCCCACGCTTCAGTGGCTCGAAGATGAGGGGTTGGTTGTCGCGCGCGAGGTGGCTGGAAAGAAGGTCTACGAAATCACCGACACAGGACGGGCATTCTTGGACGAGAACAAAGACACCGTCGAAGAAATCTTCGATCGCGTACGAGAGACCGTCGAGCGCACTGTGGGTGGCTCGATGGTGGAAGTGAACCGGGCCTTGGGACAGCTGGTGAAGACGGTCTATCGCACAGGCTGGAAGGCCGACGGGGACGCCGCGCGCAAGCGTGTCGCCGAAGTGCTGGCGAAGGCTAGCGCGGAGATCGAGGCATTAGCAAAGGCTCCTGAAGGAGCCTAGCGCAGCCAGACCCACACCGACCCGTTCGGGCAGCCACGGGTTGGTGCGAACGATGGTGATATGGGTGTAATCCCCGACGGGACAATGCTGGTGGGTGCCCTGCGGCGTGCGCCGCGGTACACCTCGACGGCCTCGACGTCCGCCGCGCGAATCGACGACAACGGCCAACCGGTGGCGTCGAGGCCGTCGATGAACATGGCGTAACCGCGGAGCTCATCAGGGCCGAATCCGCGGCGCAACACCGACGGCGCCTTGGGCAGTGCATAATCCAAGCGCAGCTCGCCTTGCGTTGCGATTTCCTCCCGTGGCACAAACACCGCATTCCCTCCCGTGCAGCGCACGCGCCGCGCCGAATGTGCATCCCATGCGATGTCCGGGATTCCGCCAATGCCCGCCAGGCGATCGATTGTGTGAGCATTCTGTCCCGGCGGAACGCTCGCCAGGAGGATCGAGAGGTCGAGTGATTCGCCTACCGGCAGCGTGACGGAGTGACGCACCACGAAGTACCCGCGCTTGCGGACCATCATCATGAACGTGCCTGCGGGGACGCTGGGCAGGCTGAAGCGCCCCAGGCTGTCGGTCTTGGCAGCCACCGCGCCGCCGAGCACGATGACTTCGACGTCGGCGATCGGGCGGTCGGCGATGTCAGTGATGGTGCCGAGCACGCCGCTACGACGTCCCCGAATGACGACGGGCGTCAGCTCCTGCGCGATCGGCGTCATACTCACGACGATGTCTTCGTTGGTCGCATCGATGATGAGAGTCGCTTCGACGGGGTTGTAGCCCAGGCGGCGAAACAGGAAGCGCTCTTCCCCGAGGGGAAACGTGTCGATCTGGAATCGGCCGTCCGCTCCGGTGAGAGCTGTGCGACCGGCCGAGAGCGCCAACACCTGAACTTGATCGATTGGCTGTCCATTGATATCGCGCACTTCACCGCGGATCGTGCGAATACCGCTTTGAGAGGTGAGCACGCTCATCGGGAAAAGTGTGCAGGCGACGACGACGGACAGGGTGAGACGCCGCATAGATGTATTACCCGCGATTCCCTCCGCTGGCCCGCTCGCGTAGCTCCTGGAGTGCCCGCGAGACGTAGACGCGCGTCATCTGCTTGCGCCATGAGAGATCGAAATCGGTGTTGTCCATCGGCTTCGAGGGTCGGTAGGCAGCCTCAGCCGCCGCGGCGATGCTTTCGTCGCTCAGCGGCTGGCCTGTGAGCGCCGCGCCGGCTTCGGGAATCTCTTGCGGATAGCTTGCAACGCCGCCGAGCACGATGCGCGCGTCGCTGACGCTTCCCGTTTCCCGTTTCTCGTTTCCCGTCCATTGAATCCACGCCGCGACGCCCAACACCGGGAAATCGAACGAGCCGCGCCGGCGTAGTTTGTGGTAGACGGCGTCCCAGCCGTTCGGCCGAGGCAGTCGCACATCCACGAGGATCTCGTCGGGCTGCTTGGTGAGATAGTTGATGCCGTCGTTGTTGTAGAACCGCCCAGCGGGCACGACGCGTTCGCCTTGGGGCCCGACGAGCCGGTACTCGGCTCCAATTGCCACCATGACCGGCGCGAGGTCCGACGAGCTGACGGCCCAGCAGCGCGGAGAAGACGGAGCCACCCAGCAGATGTGCCCGTCCTTCTTCATGCAGAAATCGATCGATTTCCGCCATTCGTAACCCTGGTTGTAGTAATTGCAGCGGGTATCGAGGCACAGGTTGCCGCCGAGGGTGCCCATGTTTCGGAGCAGCGGGGTGGAGACGAGGCGCGCGGCGGTCGCAATGGCAGCGTGGGACTTTCGGACAGTCGGACTGTCGGACAATGCGCTCAACGTCACACACGGTCCAACGGTCCAACCGTCCAACGTTCGTAGCTCCGGAATCCCCATGAGCGAGATGACCGTTCGGGGCTCCTGATGGCGCCGCTTCATGTTCGGGTAGAGATCGGTTCCACCTGCGACGAACATGCCGTCGGGCCCGGCGTCATTCTTCATGCGCAGAGCGTCGCTCAGCGACTTCGGTTGGAGATAGGTGAATGACGGGAGCCGCAGCATAGGAGTGACCATAAGCGGCGGCTCCCGTTCCGTCCAGACTGACGCTCAGTTCTTCCGCGCCAATCCGATTCCACGCACCGCCTCGGCGAGGCGGATGAACTCCGTGCGATACCCAGCACTGTCCGCGCCTCGCGCTTCCCGCGCCGCGGCAATCACGTGTGCCAAGTCGGCCTTGCCACGGAAATCGGAGTTGCGGAGCAACAGGCCGAACTCCGCGACAGCGGTCTGGAACTGGAAGTCCACGGAGAGAGTCGCGCCGCTGGTAGCGAGTACGGGCTGGGTGATGAGCCGGCTCTCGTCTCCGTCAGGCGCCTTGTAGCGCACTTTGACGAAAAGCATCTCGGGACCCGCTGCTTCACTTGGCTGCGCGCTCCGCCGTTGATAGCGAAGGGAATCGGGCAGACGAATCGTGACATCCGTGGTCACGCCGACGGGCACGACTTCGTACAGCGCGGTGACCGAGTGCCCGGAGCCGACCTCACCCGCGTCCTTCTTGTCGTCGGAGAAGTCCTCGTTGCGCAGCAGCCGGTTCTCGTAACCGATGAGGCGATAGGCACGTACGCGCGCAGGATTCCATTCGACCTGGATCTTCACATCCTTGGCAACCGTGTAGAGTGTGCCGCCGAGCTCGTGGACCAGCACCTTCTGCGCCTCGGTGATGGTGTCGAGGTAGGAGTAGTTGCCGTTCCCCTTGTCGGCGAGCTTCTCCATCTTGGCCGCCTGCAGATTCCCATCGCCGACACCGAGCACTGTGAGAAACACGCCCGTCCGCCGCTTTTCCTCGATGAGCTGCACCATGTCGGCATCACTCGATGCGCCGACGTTGAAATCACCGTCCGTCGCCAGGATGACGCGATTGTTGCCGCCGCGAATGAAGTTGGCGACGGCCTGATCATAGGCGAGCCGGATCCCGGCGCCGCCGGCAGTGCTGCCACCGGCCTCGAGCCGCTCGATGGCGTCGAGGATCTTGTCCTTCTGGTCGCCCGGTGTGGAGGGCAGGACGAGACCAGCGCTTCCCGCATACACCACCATCGCGACGCGATCCTTGGGCCGCAGTTCGTTTACCAGCAACCGCATCGCTGACTTCACGAGCGGCAGCTTGTTGGGAGGCATCATCGAGCCAGAGACGTCGAGCAGAAACACGAAATTCGATGCCGGGAGATTGTCGAGCTTGACCCGACGAGCCTGCAGGCCGATGCGGACGAGCTGATGCTGGGTCTTCCAGGGCGCGGGAGCAATTTCCGTGTGGATGGCGATGGGTGCGTCGCCTTCAGGATCCGTGTAGTCATACGGGAAATAGTTGACCAGCTCCTCTATCCGTACCGCGTCGCGGGGCGGGAGCTGTCCTTGCTGCATGATGAAGCGCCGCACATTGCTGTACGAGGCGCGGTCGACGTCTATGGAGAATGTCGAGAGCGGGTCCGCCGCGACGGCGATGAATGCATTCTCGACGATCTCGTCATACTGCTCGCGGTTGCCGGGTTGGCGCTGGTAACGCCAGGCTTCGGAGGTGTCGACTCGGGCGCCATCGACTTGAAATGCGTACCCATCGACGCGAGCAGCGGCCGCCATCTGCCGTCGCGCGTAGACCGGGGCGTTCCCAGTCACGACGATCGCTTCCAAGAGACTTGTGCTCGACTGCAGCTTGAAATCCTCGGTTACAATCGCGTTCGCGGCGACCTGGACGCCCGATATCGTCTTCGAATCGTATCCGATCGACCGCGCGTTTAACTGATACGTCCCCACTGGAACGTTTCTAATGACGTAGTAGCCGCTGTCGTTTGTGCCTGCGCCCAACGAGGTCCCGACAACCGTGACTTGCGCCCCTTTGATCGGGATGCCCGACGTGTCGCGAACGTGACCGGAGATGCGGCCAGTTTCGAGAACCGTGAAGGACCTCGGGGCGACCAGCAGGGCGAGGAGTAGGGCGGTCGAGCGAGCGGAATAAAGTGGCATGGTCCCTCCGGGAGGTGTGTCCCAGGAGAGACGTTCAGACCTTGACGGGCAACACAGCCTTTCCGTCCCCGCCTTCCCATGGCGTCGGGACGCGAGTGGGTTCGGGCCAAGGAATATCGGGGAAGTTCGTGGGGCCGTAACGGCCCTCCTCTCCCTTGGCCTTCGCGCGCAACGCTTTAAGCACCTTCTCTGGGGTCACGGGGACTTCATCGATCCGCACGCCGACGGCATCGTAAACCGCGTTCGCCACGGCCGGCATCACCGGCAACAGCGGTCCCTGGCCGACTTCCTTCGCGCCGAACGGACCGTTCGGATCGGGGTCCTCAATCAGATACGTGATGACGTCGCACATCTCGAGTGTGGTAGGGCTCTTGTATTCGAGGAGGCTTGGGATCTTGTGCACGACGTTGCGGTTGCCGCGGTACGCCATCTCCTCCATGAGCGCCTCACCGAGGCCCATGTAGATCGAGCCCTCGACCTGTCCGATAACGGCGGCCGAGTTGATCGAGCGGCCGACATCATGCGCGATCCAGATCGTTGGCACACGCACAATGCCGGTCTCGGGATCGACGTCCACCTCCGCGACGCACGCGCTGTATGAGTACGCCGGCGACGGGCCGACCCCTGCGCCGCGATATTTCCCCGCGCTCATCGGGGGCGTGTAGGAGCCGACGGTCCCGACGGTGCCTTCGGCCGCCTCAGCACATTGGACGGCTTCGGCAAACGACATTCCACGCTTCGAATCCTTTGCGTCGCAAACTCGGCCTTCCGCGAAGACGACCCGCTCGACGGGGATTTCGAGCTTCTTTGCAGTGTGCAGGGCGAGGATCTGCCGCGCGCGCTCGGCGGCCTGCAGCGCCGCATTGCCGCTCATGAGCGTAACGCGACTCGAGTAGCTGCCGAGGTCGACCGGCGTCAGATCAGTGTCTGCGGTGACGACCGCGATGTCGAAGGGGTCAATGCCGAGCACTTCGGCCACGATATACGCGAGGATCGAATCGGAGCCTTGCCCAATGTCCGTCGATCCGCAAAACACTGTGACGCCGCCGCCTCGGTCACATTTTAGCTGCACGCCCGAATGCGGCATGTTGTTCCAGTAGATCGGCAGACCCGCGCCGGAGATGTAGCTCGAGCACGCCAGCCCGACGCCCCGTCCGCGCGGCAATTTCCGGAACTTCTTTTTCCACCCCGAGCCCTCGATGACTTTCGTGATACAACTGCCTAGCCCCATCGAGCCGACGCGGAGGTAGTTGGCCGTAAGTGAATTGGGCGGCACGAGGGTCTTGAGCCGGAGCTCAGCAGGATCGATTCCCAGCTGCTCGGCGATCTTGTCGATGTGCACTTCGAGCGCAAAGCGTGGCTGCGGTGTGCCGTGCCCGCGCTTGGGGCCGCAGGGTGCCTTGTTGGTGAACGCGCGCGCGCCCTGAAAGTGGTATCGCGGGATGTGGTAGGTGACAGTCTGAAGCGCGCCCGTGTAATACGTGCTCGCGACGCCGTAGGAACCGTATGCTCCGCCATCGAGCAACGACCGGAAATGCATTCCGGTGATGGCGCCATCCTTCTTCACGCCCGTTCGCACCCACATCAGCGTCGGATGGCGCCCGCGATGACAGTAGAAGACTTCCTCGCGCGTCAGCGTGATCTTGACCGGTCTGCCCGTCATCATCGCGAGCTTCGCGACGGCGATCTCATGGTTGAACGGATCGCTCTTGCCGCCGAAGCCCCCGCCATTAGGCGTCGCGATGACCCGAATTCGCGCTGCCGGCAGCTCGAGCACCTTGGCCAGCGCGCGGTGGACGTAGTGCGGGGTCTGCGTCGAAGTCCACAGCGTCAGCTTGCCATCAGGTGACCACATCGCGACCGCAGCATGTTGCTCCATCGGCAGGTGCGTATTGCCTTCAAAGAAGAACAGATCTTCCCGTACGATGTCGCCTTCGGCGATACCCGCCTCGGCGTCGCCGAACTCGAGGTCGATGAGCTTGTGGAGGTTGCCGACATCGCCGTACTCA
>DATFVZ010000433.1:0-3405 GCA_035259785.1 Gemmatimonadales bacterium | reverse complement strand
GAAAGAGCGGGAACTTTTGAGCGTCCTCTGGTATAGGCGCTCGGCCTACTATATCGAAGATCTTCTGGCTAATCGCCCTCTCTAGAGGCACGAAAGCAACGAAGCGTGCGCGGCGCTTCGCTAGTTCGGTGAATGAATTCGGGCGTTCGTCAAAGATTCCCGGAAATACTCTAATGAGAGAACCGTGCGTCGGGTCGTGATGGGTGTACTGCACATAGGCAAGCCCCCTTGAAGTGGGGATCTCGATGATGTCGCCTATCCTTGCTCTCTTGGGCATCTTCACATCACTCGGAATGCCGGTGACCTCCTGCGTGAGCTGGTTGCACCTCTCTTGGATGTCTCCTGGCCCGTACTGGGGCGTCGGGCCGGACACAACCCAAGACTAGGGATGCCCAGTGTCTAACCCCCATAGCCGGATCAGCTCCTCCAAAATCATCGAGCGAACGATCAGAGAGAAGTTGCCGGGCCGCTCGGATCGTTTCTGGTTTGTCCAACAGCAATTCAAGAGTGCCGGCGCTGACAAGATCACGGATCCCCGGATCGTCCGTGAGAAATCTGAATCTGGCTACGATCTTCGAATCTTCTAAGGAGCGCTGGGGCACGATCCGCCGAAGAAAGCTGCCGAATTCGCCAAACGCAATGTACGGATCACGTTTGTCTTCCGCGCTTAAAATCGTGTCCGCCTCGAAACTCGCGGCAAACTCTAAGACCGCGTGCGTCATTGCATCAACTGCGTCTTCCAGCGTCATGGCTCGGTCCGGTCGCTACCTTGCTGCTGGCGAATGATGCTCGCCTCTGGCGTGACTCTACGCGAATATGACGTTCACGCGGTTCTCGGTTTTGACGCCCGGCGAGTTGGTGAGCGTGGGCCGCTGTCCGCCAACCGGGCAAGCGCAAGAATACAAAGCCCAGCTAACTACTCAGTCCGAATAATCCCTATGAAGTTCAAGTTCCGTACGCAACCACTGAATGAAGTCGGCATGATCAAGCCAGCCAAGTTGTCGCTCGTCGTCGTTCGGGTCCTCCGTTGTCCAATCCAGTTTTTCTTGAACGGCAGCAAAGAAGCCCTCGTCGGTGTCCGAGAGCGCATCCGTAGGGACCGCGTCGAGAAAAAAGGGGCAATATTCTTCTCGGAAGCGACTTACGGACCAGTCGCCGGCCAAAACTTTGCCGATCATCTGTAGCAGAATTTGTTTATAGGAATCCAGAATGAACTCAGTATCACCGAAGCGGGCCAAATCGGCCATTCAGAACTCCACTCGCGACTTGACCTGATCTCATTAGGCCGGCCGATATAACACGAGTTGCCGAGGGATCGGTTGTCACACGGATGAAGCCAGCCGCACCGTCAGGTCTCGCGATGAATGTGTTGATGTTGCCCGAGTTCTTTGCCAACAGATCGGTGAAGCGCGCGTTCGATTGATATGCGGCTCGCAATATTGCCTCTCTGGTAGTGCCGAACTGCGCTGCCAGCCGGTCTAGCTTGGCGAGCGCGGGAGGAATTATTAGCCATGGAATGGTTGCGATGGCCGAGCTAGCCTCCGAGAAGGCCGCTGGCACGGCTGCCGCATAACCCGCAAGCACTCCAATTCCTCCCACACAGCCAATCGCAGCTCCAGCGGTTAGCTGACTCCACGTTGACTTGCGTCCGTTGACAGTCAATACGACGATGTCGCCTGCGACTGCGCCAACCCCACAGACGATCGCGGCTGCCGCTCCCGCTGAAATCGTCACCGGCTCTGTGCCGAGGGGATCGATTGCATTTGGCGGCTGATTCAGCACGTACGCATAGAGGTTTGAGTCGCCGCCGGAAAAGCCCACGGGATCTTCGGCGACGAATCGCTGCAGGCCGGGATGGTAGTACCGCGCCCGATAGTACTTGAGTCCTGTTCCGTCATCCTCCCGACCCGTGAAGTCGAGCGCGTTGCCCGTTGGGCTCCCGCTGAGACCGGTCGCCCCAAACGGCTCATAGGTGTAGCTGGTCGGTAGGTCGCCGGTCGGGTCGCTGAGGGCCACCGTGCTGCCTAACGCATCTACGAGGAAATGTCGTGCCCCGTTCGTGTCCGTCCGCGTCAGGTACTCGTCAATGCCGAGGCCGGTCAGCAGGTTGGCGACGACAGTCGATCCGTTTAGCTCCTGCACTGGGGTCAGGCCGTCGTGGAGGAAGCTGGCTTGCGTGCTATTGATACTCTTGCCCGTGCGGCGTCCCTGTGCATCGTACTGGAAGGTCGCGGCACTTCCTCCGCTGATCGCCACCAGCTGGTTGCGCGCGTCCCAGGTGTACGTGTTGGCCCCGTCGCCGGTCAGGTTGCCGTTCAGGTCGTAGGTCAGCGTCATGCTATCGAACGTGAGCTGTTGATTGGCCGCGCTGTAGGTCGCACTAGCGAGGGCCGTGGGCAGGCCCGTTCGCGCCCAATTGCCCCCGAGGGCCGTGCGGTTGCCGTTGACGTCGTAGCCGTACGTGAGAGCTCCCAGCGGCGCGGTCCCTAGCTTGTAGGTCAGGCCCGTCAGGCGCCCGGCCGCGTCGTAGGCGTACTCGGTGACGACACCGTTGGGCAGCGTGAGGCTGGAACGGCGATTCGCGTTGTCGTAAGCGAGGGAGACGGTGGCCGAGCCCTGGGTGATCTGCGTCAGGCGATCCGCGTTGTCGTAAGCGTATGTCACGGTGGGCTGCCCGAGCACCGTCATCGAGGCCCGGCGGCTCGCCGCGTCATAAGTGTAGCTGATCGTGCCCTGCGGGGTGACCTCCTGGGTCAGCCGGTCCAGCCCGTCGTAACTGCGCGTAATCGTCCCCGAGAGCGAGTCCACGATCTGGGTGAGCCGGTTCCCTGTATCCCAGGTGTAGCTCGTCGTCGAGCTGTCCTGATAGGTGATCAGCATGGGCCGGTCCAGTGCGTCATAGGTCGTGCTCGTCACCTGGCTCTTGCGGTCGGTGAACGACGTCGGGTTACCGTTGTTGTCGTAGCCGTAGGTCTCTTGCCGCGTGAGGGGATCCGTGCGGGTGGTCGCGCGGTCCATCGAGTTGTAGGCGTAGCTGGTCGTGTTGCCACGCGCGTCGGTCAGACTCAGCAGGTTGCCGTTGGCGTCGTACGCCAGCTGCGTTTGCCCTCCGAGTGCGTCGAGGATCTTCGTCAGCTGGTTCAGGCTGTTGTATTCGTAGCGCGTCTGCTCCCCGCGGGGATTGGTCGTGGCGATCAGGCGTCCGGCCGCGTCACTGAAGCGCGTCGTCGTCCTGTTCGTCGCGTCGGTGATCGTGGCGAGAGCGCCATCCGCATAGGTCAGGGTGGTGACGTTGCTCAGTGCGTCCGTAATCGTCAGCGGCTGCCCCTGCGCGTTGTAGGTCATCGTCGTCTGATGACTCAACGCATCCGTGATGGTCGTCAGTTTACCCACCGCGTCGTAGCC
>DATFVZ010000432.1:0-3008 GCA_035259785.1 Gemmatimonadales bacterium | reverse complement strand
TAATGATCCGCCCAGTCGCTTATGGTGATGAGCACGGCGGACGCGCGCGTCAGATTCATGCCGAACATCGACACCGGGTCCGCCAGTTTCGAGTCGTCCATTTTGGCGAAGGCCTGCTCGCAGAACTGGAACGTCTCCTTGAGACGCGCGACGAGCTGTTCCTTTGTGGCTGTGGTGTCGACTTTCGACCGCTGCGGCACGTCGAGACCCGCGGTCTTGCCGCAGAGAACGTCATTGCCCTCGTTTGCAAGATGGACCTGAATCTGCGCGAAGCTCATCTGCGCGGGAGTCGGGCGATACGTGTATTTCTCCGCCGGCATCGCTTCCGCCGCGGCAACGAGGTTGCGCGTAAAGCGCTGGGTCATCTGCCGCAGGGCGTCGGCCACGGGACTGGTGGACCGCGCCGCTGGTGGATTGGCTGCGGCCTGGCCCGCCAGCGCCTGCGGAAGAGCGGCGAGGGCGATCATCGCGAGATAGCGTCGGACGTGCATGGTGTACCTCCAATGAAAGAGACGTCTAGTAGCTTCGGCCATACCCCACTGGATAAAGGGGGTTCGCGCTGTCATGCGGCAAATCCGGCCGCTGTGCGGCGACGGCTTCCATAGAAGACGGCAGCTCGAACGGGAGCTTCCCTTCAGGACGGGCGCGCCCTGTCAGCACGTCGATCAAGGCTTGATCGCTCACGCCGAAGTTGGCGACGAGCGCGCGTGCCGTCTCTTTGAGTGGTGTCAGAATCGCGGGCCGATCGAGATATACGGTCACGATGGTGGGAACGGTCGTTGTCACGCGCATGACCGCGTCGAACTCCGGATCACCGCTCTTGAAAGCAAGACTGCCTTCGTGCAAGAACTGGCCGAAGACATATTGTGGGTGCAGCTGCTCGAACGGGGCATTGATTCTGACGATCGCGAGGTCGGCCTGCTTCGGATCGGTGACGACGGTCCAACCCTCCCGTTCGACCGCTTCGGGTGTGATGCCCTGAAGATAGACCCGCAGCGGCTTGTTCTGCGGAATGCGCAGCGGCAGCAGCTTATCCTTATTCTCGAGCAACACGAGCGCACGCCGCTGCGCATCGAGTGCCGCCGCCCGGAATGGTTCGCTCCCCACGACGCGCGCCGCAGCCGCAGAATCGACGTAGGGGTTATCGAACAATCCCTGCGCGAACTTCTGAGTGAGGATCCGGACGACCGAGCTGTCCAACTGGGCTTGTTTGAGGTTGCCTTTGTTCACGGCGTCGACCAGCATGTCGGCGCGCTCTGTGCCACCGAATTCATCCACCCCCGCTTCTACCGCTTTCACGAAGCGCCCACGCATCGTGAAGTTCTCGACACCCCACGGCATCCCGAGATCGGCAAACGACGGGCGCTGTCCCGCGGGGGCGCCGTTTTGGCACCGCTCATTGCAGTCCCACGTGATCGCCCAGTCGGTCACGACGATGCCACGGAATCCGTACTGGTTGCGCAGCATGTCGGTGAGCAGTTGCCGGCTGTAGCCGGCGCCGACCTGCTCGATGCGCTGTCTTCTCCAGGTCGCGTCCTCCAGGATCGAGTAAGTCGGCATCACGCCGCCCACGCGCGCCGCGAACGCGCCGAGGAAGGGGCGAATGTGATACTCGAGATTGGGGCCGGTGAACTTCGCAAACCGGCCGTAATAGCTGTGACTGTCGAAACCATCCTTCGCGGCGCCGTAGCCTACCCAGTGCTTTACGACGGTGACCACGCTCCCGGTGTCGAGGCCGGCCGCGCCGTGCTGGAAACCGGTGACGTAGGCCTTCACGAGCCGCTCGGCGAGCGCGGCATCCTCGCCGAACGTGCCCGCGCTCCGGCCCCAGCGCGGCTCGGTGGCGAGATCGGCCTGAGGCGACAGCGCCATGTGAACGCCGACCGCGCGATACTCCTGCCGGGCGATGTCGCCGAAGCGGCGCACGAGCGCCGTGTCGCCGATCGCCGCGAAGCCGAGTGCCTCGGGCCACTGCGAGAAGCTATTGGCCTGTGCTGATGCGCCGACGACGTTCTGGAAGTGATTGCGGGGATCGGTGCTGATCGTGATCGGGATGCCGAGTCGGGAGTTCTCGGCAATACGCTGCAAGATGTTGTTCTGTTCGGCGATGGTCGCGGGATCCGCGGTGAGTCGCGTGATCATGTTCGTGACCTTGATACTGTCGATCAGCGCCCGGTTGGCGGCGGTGTCGTACCGATTACCCATGCCGACGGCACCCATGGGACCGGAACTCCTCACCGTCCCATGCATCATGGTCCCGGCTTTTTCTTCCAGGGTCATGCGCGTGACGAGATCGCGCGCGCGCTGCTCGGGCGTCAGCCGGCGATCTTCGTACGGATCGACCACGCCGTTCTTGTTCAGGTCCCTGAACTGCAATCCGTCTTGCCGAAGAACGGGCGCTTGAACGGCGAGCAGCAGCGCGATGAGAAGGATCGTCCCGCTCCAGTGAAAGAGCGTGGATTTTGCCCCAATCCCGGGCGCCTCGCTAGTCATGAGGATCGTGGCTCCTCCCCGTGCCAGTACCGGCTTTTGTCCGCCACACTGCCGTAGCGGGCCAGGAGCGCGTCGATCTTTTCGTTCACGGGCGGATGCTGTTCGGGCGGCTTCCCGCCGGCAGCAATGAGCGTCTCGAGGATTTCCGCCTGCCGGTCCGAATCGCCACCGTGTGCCCCACGCCACAGGCTCGCGCCGAACACCGGGCCGAAGGGTGTTTGGACGTCTGAGCGTGCACCACGCTCAACGAGCAGACGCACGATTTCGACGCGGTCGCTCAGGATGGCGTAGAACAGCGCAGTCTCTCCGTGGCCATGGTGTGCATCGACCGGCACCCCGCGGTCGAGCAGGAATCTGACGATCGCAGCGTGGCCGTATCCGGCGGCGTAGCGCAGCGCCATTTCCCGCCTCTCGGGTACAGCGGTGTCGATGAGTTGTTCCACGACATCGAGCCGGCCGACGCCCGCCGCGCCAATGATTCCAAAGCGGGCACCGCGCTCGATGAGGTACTGCGC
>DATFVZ010000431.1:0-6857 GCA_035259785.1 Gemmatimonadales bacterium | reverse complement strand
GCCGGCGTTCAATCGCAAGGTGCGGGAGATGGAGGTGCCGGCGTTGACCGTACCGTAACAGCCTTCGCCCATGCCGCTCGCCCCGCGAATTCTCGTGATTTCCGACGAGCAATGGCCTCGAGCGCTGCTGCGCGCCCAGCTTGATGAGGCAGGGTACGACGCAGTCGGTGTGGAGACGATAGCGGCCGCGCTCGACCAACCGATAGAAGATCCGAACCGAGGACCAGTGCGTTTGGTGCTTGTTGATAGCGGATTCGTGGCCGTCGAGATAGAAGCGTTGGAGGAGGCACGAAAACGCTTCACAGACATTCCGTTCGTTGTGGTGCATCCCGCGGGCGCGATCCCACCCGGCCGCTGGGCAGCGACGCTCCAACGGCCGGTTGCGATCGGCGATGTCGTTGAGATGGTACGACGTCTGGTCCCTGTTCCCTAAGAACCGCGCGCCGTCCTCAGTTGTGCGTCTGCAGCGTGATTGCGCCGTCCTCCGAGATCTCTTTCACGATGCCGACGCCGGACGCGTACAGCTTGTACTCCGTCCCGCCGTCCGACAGGATCTCCTTGATCTTCACACAGTTGCTGTAGTGCCCCGTACCGACGGTCACGGTGTCGCTGATCGAAATGATCTCGTCCTCTTCCCGCGTGATCCCGGGCACATCCTCGCTGCGGAACTTCTGACCGACGCTCGGCGTCGCGGAAATGAACAGCCCAGGGACCGTGGTGTTCACGCCAAACAACCATGAGCCCTCGTGGTTTGCGATCGTGCCGTTCGGTGCGTAGTTGTTCACATCCTCACCGAAATAGTAGACGTCTCCGGCATCCGACTGCGCAAAGTAGTCCGTGGCGACCTCGACCAGCGTGTCGTTCGCGAATGCGCTGTCGATCATGATCAACGCCAAGAGCGGCTGGCCGTTGAACGTGAACGCCTTGGTGGTTCCCGTATTCGTCCGCACGACGCGCGACGCCTTGCCACCCTCAGTGCCCGTCAGAACGTCCCTTTGCATACCGGAGAAGGGCAGGAACGGGTTCGTGATGTTCGTCGGGTTGGTGAACACCGGCGTCGGTGTGTAGTTCGGCTCGAACGACGAGCTGCTGCTGCACGCGACCATCGCCGTGGTGATCCCCAGCACGAAGAAACGCGAGTAGGTCATGTCTTGACTCCGTGAAATAGGTATCTTGCCGATGGAACAGGCCTCGCGGCGGTTTTGTGACATGACGGGTATCGCTTCGCTTCTCGTGTTGGCTCAGATCGCGGGTGCGGGCCGGGGATCGATCTCCGGTGCGCTGCGCGACCTCAGCACCGGTGACCCGCTCGCAGGAGCCGTGGTCACTGTTATGAACCTCGATCGCAGCGTGATCACGGACGCGGACGGGCGCTACCGGATCGACCGCCTCAACGCCGGATCGTACCGGCTCACGGTGCGCCGCATCGGCTACGCGCCGCGCACACTCCAGGCACTCGTCCCTCCCGACGGCAATATCGAAATCACGATCGCGCTCCAGGCCGAGCCGATCCTGCTTGGCGCCATCGCCGGCGAGGAGGACGAGCCGATGTCGCGCTCGCCCGATCGCAACGTTGAGGTCGCGGCGCTGCGCGATCATCCGCTGCTCGCCGAGCCGGATGTGCTCCAGGCGTTAGGCGGCAGCGCCGTACTGCTGCAACCCGAAGCGCCGAGCGGGATCCACGTGCGCGGCGGCGGATCTGATCAAGTCGAGTATCTGCTCGACGGCATTCCCGTCTTCAGTCCCTATCGCAGCGGTGAGGCCTTGAGCGGTTGGAATCCCGATGCCCTCGCCGGCGTAGAGCTCAAGCCCGCGTCCGAGGCCTGGGATGCGCTCTCCGGCGTCGTGGTTGCCTCCACACGAACCCCCCGCGAGCAACACCACGCGCAGACGGGCTTCAGCACAACGCAGATGCGATTGACGCTCGACGGCCCGCTCGGGTCGGGCGCCGGCTACCTCTACAGCCAACGCTGGGCGTTTCCCGGCTTCCCCAGGCCGCAACGCGAAGGCACCTACGTGCGCGGCGAATCGGGCGACCAGCTCGCGAAGATCGAGTCGCCGTTCGTGGGAGGTCGAGTCCGCATACTCGGCTACGACACCGAGACCGAGCTGGATGCGGCCGGTCCCTACACCACTCGAAACACCTTCGTCTGGCGCAGTCGCTCCGTGGGCGCCGACTGGAAAAAGCCATGGGGATCGGCGTTGATGCGCGCGCGCGCGTGGCTCGCGTCAGGAAACGCGGGTGCGCTCTGGGGAATACCCGACTCGACCGCGGATCGACTGTCGGGGACGCGCAACGACGCCGGCATATCGTTCACGCTGGAGGGGTCTCGTACAACGCTGGGCGCCCGCGTCCAGCAGAGCCACATGACGTACCGCACGATCGGCACGACGTACGACACCCGCGCTCTACTCGCCGCGCTCTTCCTCGAGCGGCGCGAGGGTCTCGGCTCAAACGTGGAGCTGTTGTCGAGTATCGGCGCGACGACCTCCGCCGGCGCGTTCCGTGTTTCCCCGCGCATGTCGCTGTATTGGAGACCGGCGACGGGCGTCACATTGTCCGGCAGCTACGCGCGGCTCCATCAGTTCGCGCAGTCGCTGCGCAATCCGGAGTCGGTCGCCGGCGCCATCTTCCCCGCCGACCTCTTTGTGGGCGCGGGCCGGTCGGGCATCCCCATCGCCCGCAGCGATCAAGGAATCGTGGCCGCGGACTATCAACCCACGTCCCGCGTACGCATCACCGCGCAGGGATACCGCCGGAGTTTCCGCAATCTCGCTTTGGTTGCTCCCGGCACCGCCGATCCGTTCGCCACGGGAGCAATCACCGTAGGCACGGGAGAGGCGAAGGGCCTAGCGCTCGAGTTGACCGCCACCGGCGACCACGTCGCCGCGCTCGCGAGCTACGGTCGACAGCAAGTACGACTCAGGTATGGACAGAGCGCGTACGTGCCCAATTACGGCGTGGCACACGCGGTCGATGCTGGCGTCATGCTGCACCCCACGCACGCGTTTTCAGTCAGGGTGGGCGCGAGCGGCCGATTCGGGCGTCATGCGACGCCTCTGGCAACACCCTTCGAGTGGGAGTCCTGCAACATGGCAGACCGCGGCTGCGAGTTCGTCGGCAGCCCGCGCGCGATGACTGACTCCCTCGGCGCAACGAGACTTCCGGCCTATGTGCGCGTGGACGTCGGGGTGCGCAACCGCTGGCACATGCGGGTCGCCGGACGTACGTCGGAGCTGGCGGTCTACGGCACGCTGACGAACATCTTCGCACGCTCAAATGTGCTCATCATGGCGCCCGACCAGGCATCCGGAAGCCGGACGGCGGTGACAATGCGGTCCCGTGCTCCCCTCGTCCTCGGAGTGGACTGGTCGTTCTGATCCGTCACAAACCGGGCGCTTCCCTGGTTCCTCCAGTGATGCAGCCGTCTTTCCACGAGCGCTTCGTGGAGCTGTACAACGCGAACTTCCCGCGGCTGTTCCGGGCATTGGACCGGCTGTCGGGTGATGCAGCACTGGCGGCCGATCTCGCGCAGGAGGCCTTCGTGCGGCTCTATCGTCGCGGCGAGACGCCGGACGATCCCGGTGCCTGGTTGATCACGGTCGCGCTGAACCTGCTGCGCAACGCGAAGTCGACCGAAGCGCGGCGGTTTCGCCTGCTCAGCAGGACTCGCGGCGAGGCGACGCTCTCGGATCCCGCGCCGCAGCCCGAAGAGACGCTGGAGCGGACTGATGTCAGCGCGCGTGTGCGGGCGGCGCTGGCCCGACTTCCAGAGCGCGATCAGCAGCTGTTACTGCTCAGGGCCGAGGGCTATCGCTACCAGGAGCTGGCGGCGGCGTTGGGACTCAATGCCGCGAGTGTCGGTGTGCTGCTGGCACGGGCGAAGCGCGCGTTTCGCACCGTATACGAGGAGCGCGGGGATACTAATGCATCTTGAGGAAGGGCCGCTCGAAGCGCTGCTCGACAACGAGCTCGATGCGGTGGCCGCCGCGGAGGCGCGCCGCCACCTCGACGCTTGCGGGCAATGTCGCGGTGAGCTCGAGCGGCTGCGCAGCGATGCGTCGGCGCTCGAGCACGCGTTGCGCGCGCTCGATCACCCGGCGCCACAGATTCCCGTCGAGCGCATCGTCGCCCGCGCGGCCACTCGGCGACTGCCGTTGCGGTGGGCGGCGGGGATCGCGTTGCTGCTCCTGGCGACCGGCACTGCCTATGCGCTTCCGGGCTCACCGGTGCGGCATTGGGTCGATCGGCTGATGGGCCGGGCACCGAAGGCCACAATGCCCGGGGCAGACGTGGCGGGCGTCGCGCTGCCGCCCGGACAACGCTTAAGCGTTGTGTTCACCGAGCCGCGGGCCCCCGGGATCGTGTCGATTACGCTGACCGATGACTCCACAATCGACGTCCGCCGGCTGGGCGGCGCCGCCACGTTCAACGCTGAGCCCGACCGCTTGCGCATCGAGACCGGCAACGCGACGACCAACTTCGAGATTGCGATTCCGCGCCGCGCGGCGTGGGTCGAGGTGATTGTTGGCGAGCAGCGGATGTTTTTGAAGGACGGGCCGACGGTCAGCGGGCGCTACGTGTTCTGACTACGGTCCCCAGCCGAGCGACAGGCGAACCTGGCGCGGCTCGACCGGGTGAAAGTGAATGTCATCCAGGCCACCGACAGGCTCGCCCTGAAGGCGCGACCGGTAGTAGTACTGGATGTCGTCGGCGACCGCGTTGAACAGATTGAGAACCGTCAGCTGGACTTGCACACCGGAGAAGCGCGCGCCGACTTCGGCGCTGATGAGATTCGCGGGAGCCGCGCGGACGCTGTTGTTCTCGATCAGCGGGTAGGACCCGAAATGGCGCAGCCGAAGCGAGCCGTAGGTGCCGCGCTCGAGCGGACTCCACGTGATCCCAGCGGCGACGACATTCTCGAGCGCCCCCGGAACGTGCACCACGTCCGGCGCCACTCCATGGAACCGTGCGCGCGCGAACGATACGTCGGCATCGAGCAACAACTGCGGCACCGGCCGGTAGTAATTGGCCCACGTGACTCCCTGCCGCCGGCTCGCCGCCGCCGGGGCCGTCGTCCCGCCGTCTCCGATGAACAGCAGCTCGCTGCCCAAGCGCAGCATCCAGAACGTCAGCGTGGATCGCATGCCGCGGAGCGGCGACGCACGCACGCCGACCTCCGCTCCGCCCGAGCGCACCAGCGGGTTCACGCGCTGCGCCGGATCACCCGTGGCGGGATCGATCGTGATCGTCGTCCCCCGCGCGTCGTTAATATGGAAGCCGAACCCGCTGCTGACGTATAGCTCCGTCTCGGGCCTCGGCGAGAACACGAGCGACGCCTTCGGACTCACGATTGCAGCTGTGCGCTGCCCGGAATTCGCCGGCAAGTCGCTCGTCACGTCGAAGTGGTAGGCGTCCCCGCGCACGCCGAGTACGCTGCGGAGCCACGGCGTCCAGCGTGACTCGGCCTTGAGAAACACGCCGCTCGTCCACTCGCGCACGTCGTCCTGGCGCACCGTGGACAGCCGCTGCCGAGCTTCCGTACGGTACAAGCCCACCGGGCTCAGTACGTCATAGCGGGTCTGCACGCCAGCCGTCCAAAGGTGTGACACGCCGGCCGCCGTGAGCTCCTGCTTATGCGTGGCCTCGCCTCCCAGCACGAGCCGGCGCTCGCGCTGGTTGAACTGATCACCTCGCGTCGTATCGGTGAGCCGGTATTCGAAATTCGAGAACAGACTCAAAGAAGAGGCGATGCCGTACAACTGCACTTCCTGCATCGAGCGCTCGCCGCTGTGACGCCACGAGCCAGAGAGACTGAAGCGATCGGTGCTGCCGCCGTCGGTGGGATCGATCGCCCCGAACCGGCTGATCACCCCCGCTTGCACGGCGCGCAGCGGAATCTGATCGCTCGAGGTCCATGTGTTGTGATACGCCATCGCGAGGATTGAGAACTGGGACGGCCCTCGCTCCCAGGAGTAGCGGGTCAGCCCGCTCAGTTTCCGCAAGGCTTCGGGAGTTACCCACGGACCGTTGTACTGCTTCGCTTCGCCGCCCAACAGCACGTCGCCGTTTCCAACGCGTCGCGACCCGCCCCCCGCGAACCGGACCATGCCGTGTTGCCCAGCGGTCGATGTCACGAACGGCCGGTCGAGCCGCTGCACCAAGTGATACTCGGCGGCACCGGCGCTGCCGAAATCCCCTACCTCCGCGTGATAGACGCCAAGCCGGTAGTCGAGGTAGTCCACCAGCTCAGGCATGAGGAAGTTGAGGTCTGTATACCCCTGGCCGTGCGCATGCGTCGGCATGTTGAGAGGCATGCCCTCGAGGCTCGTTCGAAAGTCGGTGCCGTGATCGAGATTGAAGCCGCGGACGAAATACTGATTTGCCTTCCCTTCGCCCGAGTGCTGCGTGACGATCATTCCCGGAATCGTCTCCTGAAGCTCCCCCTCGCGGATCAGCGGTCGCGACCGCAGGTCTATGGCGCCCACGCGCCCTTCGGACGCGGTCGCCGCCAATCCAATGAGATTGTCGGCGCGACCGACCACCGTGATGGGCTGGAGCCCGAGCGGCTTGAGGGTATCGCGTGCCGGGGGAAGGCTGTCTTGGGCCGTCGCCGGTAGCATGACTGCGATAGACAGGAAAGCTGCAAACGTAAGGATTCGCCTCATGACAGGCCTACGCCGGCGGAGGCCAAGCGGATGGGTACGGTGGATCGCCAATCCGAATGCCGGAATCCGGCGTACCGGACTAGTGAGAATCGCTGTGCTAAGTAGTGGGTTGCCGCGACCGAGTGGGGCGGCCAACTTCGGGAGCGTGTCCGTCACCCGCACCTCATCGCCGCGTTCAGTCGCGAACA
>DATFVZ010000430.1:0-15274 GCA_035259785.1 Gemmatimonadales bacterium | reverse complement strand
GCGGGCCGCTCGATCGTCTCGCTGATCAAGTCTTGCTCCATCATGCGCTGGATCGAGCGGTACAACGTGCCGGGAGAGAGGCGCAGGGCGCCGTCCGTACGCTTTTCGACATCGAGCATGATGGCGTAGCCGTGCCGGTCTTCTTGAGCCAACGCGAGCAGGATGTGAAATGTCGCGAGCGGCAGCGGTAACAGCGCGTCGATCTCAGCGCGGGACGAGACCATGGCAGATTATATCCACTGTGGATATAGTGTCAAGCGGGCAGGCGCACGTATGTTGTGGGCGACTCCAACCCCCCGGCACAATGGCCAATCGTCCCTGGCTCCAGCATTACGATCCTGGTGTTCCTCATGTCGCGAAGTTCGAGGATATCCCGGTGCCGCAATTCCTCGAGCGCACGGCGAAAACCCATCCCGACACCACCGCGCTGGTCTTTCTGAACGGCCGGCTGAGCTATCACGAGCTCAAGGATCAGGTGGATCGCTTGGCGACCGCGCTGGCGGCGCTGGGGGTTGCGAAAGACAGCCGCGTCGCCATTCAGCTTCCAAATCTTCCCCAGACAGTCATCGCCTATTACGCGACGCTGCGGCTGGGTGCGCAGGCGGTGCTGACGAATCCGCTGTACACCACGCGCGAGATGGAGCACCAGTGGAAGGACGCGGGATGCCGCGTCGCCATCGTCACGGACTTCACATTCGATCAGAAGATCAAGGATCACCGCTCAGAGCTGCCGATTTTGCATTACGTGATCGCCAGCATCCCCGAGTATCTCCGGTTCCCGCTCAACCTGCTCGCACCGCTCAAGCTGAAGAAGCAAAAGCCGCATCCGGCGATCGCCAAGGTATCGCCGGGGGCGGGCATTCATTTTTTCAAAGAGCTCATTGTGCGCACCGAGCCTCGTCCGCCGGCCGTGAGTATCAGCATGGACGATATCGGGGTGCTCCAGTACACGGGTGGCACGACCGGTGTGTCCAAAGGCGCGATGCTCACGCAGCGCAACCTCTCGTACAACGTGCAACAGGCGCGCGCCTGGCTCCCCGCGCTCCGCGTCGGACAGGAAGTGATGCTCAGCGCCCTCCCGATCTTTCACGTGTTCGGGATGACGGTGTGCATGAACCTCCCGGTCTTTATCGCCGGCACGATGATCTTGCTGCCCAACCCGCGCGATATCCCGAGCCTCATCAAAGCGATCGAAAAGCAGCGCGTCACCATCGCGCCGCTCGTCCCGGCGCTGTTCAACGCGATCAACCAGTACCCGGGCGTCGACAAGCGCGATCTCTCGAGCGTCAAGATCTGCGTCTCGGGATCGGCGCCGCTGTCGGTGGATGTGCAACAGCGCTTCGAGGCCCTGACCGGCGGCAAGATTTGCGAGGGGTTCGGACTCACCGAGACGTCGCCGATTACGCACATCAATCCGTTGCAGGGCCTGCGGAAGATCGGGACGATCGGGGTGCCAGTCACCGGCACCGAGTGCCGCATCGTGGATATGGACGCCGGGACGCGCGATCTGCCGCCCGGCCAGGAAGGTGAGCTCCTCATCCGCGGTCCGCAGGTGATGCGCGGTTACTGGAACAAGCCGGGGGAGACGGCGAACGTCCTGCGCGACGGTTGGCTGTACACGGGCGATCTCGCCGTCATGGACACCGACGGCTTCTTCAAGATCGTTGGCCGCAAGAAGGAGATGATCGCTGCCAGCGGCTACAAGGTGTATCCGGATGAGGTCGACCGGGTACTCATGAGCCATCCGGCTGTGCTCGAGGCCGCGACGATCGGGGTTCCCGATACGAAGCGCGGCGAGACCGTGAAGTCGTTCGTGGTGCTGCGACCGGGGATGCGCGCGAGCGTCGAGGAGCTGGCGGCGCACTGCGGACAGAGCCTGGCACCGTACAAGATTCCCAAGGAAATCGAGTTCCGCGCGGAGCTGCCCAAGAGCGCCGCGCTCAAGATTCTGCGGCGCGAGCTGCAGGACGAGGAGGTGCGGAAGCGAAAAATCATGGTGTGACGCCGCTCACGAGTTGAGCACGCAGCCATGGCGTTGGTGGTCTTTATCACCACGCCGATGCGCCGTGTGCGCGATTATCGCCCTGCGCTCAGAGCAACGCACGTCGGAGGAAAACCAGCATGAGCCGCAGGTCCAAGTTTGTTACCGTGTTTGCCGGAGCGCTCGCCCTCGGCTGTGGGCTTACCGCGGCCGGACCCACCGTCGATCGAATCGACGCGGTCGATGTCTCCCCTCCGCGCTTTTCGCTTCTCCCGTCCCAATCGGCGGAGCTCAGATTGACCATCACGACTTCCCGCGGGACCGATCCATCGGCTGCAGTCGTTTGGTCGGCGACCGGGGGGTATATCACCAGCAATCAAGTCGTGGGCAACGTCCGCCAGATCACGTATCAGGCGCCCGCGAGCGCCGGCAGCTATCTGCTCATCGTCACCGCCGCTACCGGTGCGCCCGGGGACACCGCCGACATGCTTGTCACGACGACCGCGGTCCCCGTCAATGCGGTCACGATTACGCCGGGGAACGTGGCGCTCACCGTCAACGACACGACACGACTCCGCGCGACGCTGACAGAGTCGACCGGTCGCGTGGTCGTCGGCCGGGCCACCGATTGGACCACGAGCGACGGGGCCGTCGCCCAGGTCCTCGCTACGGGCGCCGTCCGGGCAATTGGCGTTGGCACGGCGACGATCACAGCGACCAGCGAAGGCCACAGCGGCACGGCCGTGGTTACGGTGTCGCCCTAAGACTGGTAGCGTTGTCGCTTCACTCCGTCGTGGAGCATCGCAGTGAGCGACAAACGAGAGACGAGGGCCACGGGAGCCGCGGGAGCCACGTGGTATCGCTGGGACCAGGTTCAGCGCGAAGAGTTGCATGAGCAGCTGTCGCGTCGCTTGATCACCGGCAATCAGATCATGCTCGCGCATGTGTATTTGAAGAAGGGCTGCGTCGTTCCGAGGCACTCCCACATCAACGAGCAGTTCACCTATATCCTGGAAGGCGCGCTGCGGTTCCGCGTCGGCGACGACGGCACCGAGGAGGTCGTGGTGCGTGCCGGAGAGGTGCTGCATCTGCCGTCCAACGTGCCCCACGAGGCGCACGCGCTCGAGGACACCCTCGACATGGACGTGTTCTGTCCACCGCGCGAAGACTGGCTCAACAAGACCGACGCCTACCTGCGGAAATAATCCTGTCGGTTCCAGTCCTACAGGACGACGCCGCAGATTCCGGCAGCCCAACACCTCGCTCTCCGATACTCCGTCGAACCTCCTGACGGTTACTTCGTCACACTGCGCGACTGCAAATGCGCAATGACGCAAGCGTTCTGACGTTCACAAGGAGGCTAGACATGAAATACGCATCCTGGATTATCGCAGCCGCGTGCTTCGCGCTCGTGGCCTGCAGCGACGCCACCGGTTCCAAGGGAGGCGGCGGCGGCGGCAGCATCACGATCGCCGTGCGCAACGACTTCTTCAGCCCGACGCCCGACACGGTCTCGGCAGGACTCGTCACATTTTCGTGGACGACCCCGTCGAATGGCCACACACTGACGTGGGACAGCGGTCCAGGGATTCTGCCCACGAACACGGGGACGATTACGTCGGGGACACGGGACCTGATCTTGCAAGCCGGCACCTATCAGTATCACTGCTCGATTCATGGTGGACCGGGGACGGGAATGCACGGGACGATCGTCGTGCAATGATTCGGCAATGCTAGCGGAGTGGGGCCTTCGGGTCTAAAATCGGCTCGAACGATTCTCGGGGGCCCCCGTGTTCCGGTCACTACCGCTTCTGCTCAGCGCACTTCTTGCGTCGAGCCTGTCGTCGCAATCCCCTGCACAGAACAAGCTCTCCGTTCAATGGGAGGAGCTGACGGCGGCCGAATTCAAGGACGCCATCACACGCGCGCAAGGCACCTGCATCTTGCCCTTCGGCATAATGGAAAAGCACGGGCCGCATCTGCCGTTGGGCAATGATCTGCTGAATGTGCGTTATGTGTCGATCAATGCCGCCCAGCAGGAATACGCAATCGTCTTTCCCGCCTACTATTTCGGCCAAATCTTCGAAGCGAAACATCAGCCCGGCACGGTGTCCTACAGTCGGGGGCTGCAGCTCCAGTTGCTGCAGGAGACGACGGACGAGATGGCGCGGAACGGCTGCAAGAAGATCATCATCGCAAACGGTCACGGCGGCAATAACAGCCTGCTGCCGTATTTCGCGCAGACGCAGCTCGACACGCCTCATGACTACGTCGTGTACGTGCAGGGAATCGCGCGTGCGGGGCAGGGAGAGCCGAAGCACAAATCGAATCCCGCGACCGACATGCACGCCGGCGAAAGCGAGACCTCGATGAGCATGGTGGCGCGGCCCGATCTCGTGCACCTCGATCGTGCGGCGCAGGAATCGGGCGCCGATCAGGGACGCTTGAAGGGCTTGCCCGAGGGACTATACACCGGCATATGGTGGTACGCCCGCTTCCCGAACCACTATGCGGGCGAGGGCGCCGTAGCGTCGAAGGAGCTTGGCGACTTCGAGGCAAAGACATGGATCAACGTCATTGCGCAGGCCATCCGTGCGGTCAAAGCGGATTCCGAGAGCCTGCGACTGCAGAATGAGTTCTACGAGCGGAGCAAACGTCCACTGGAGACCCGCCCATAAATACCGCCCGACTAACGCTCGCCATCGTCCTTGCCGCCGCTGTTCAAACCGCGGCAGCCCAGAAACCCCCCGTGCCGGCGACGGAGACAATCTCTATCCGCGTGCACGAGGGCACGGTGCTGAGCTTCGACCTCTCGCCCGATGGCCGCACAATCGTTTTCGATCTCCTCGGACAGCTGTGGCAAATGCCGGCCCCCGGCGGCGACGCTCGGCCGTTGACCGACGCGGTGCGCGACACCGCGGAGGATCGCGATCCATCGTTCTCGCCCGATGGCGGCCGTATCGTCTTTCGGGGGGAGCGCGACGGCCGCACCGGGCTGTGGCTGCTCGAGCCCGGCGGTGCGCCACGCCAGCTCACGCAGCTTTCCAATCCGGACGGATACGACGGCAATGCCGCGTGGTCACCTGACGGGAAGGGCATCGCGTTCGTGCGGCTCATGCTGCCGGATAGCGCATCGCCCCGGCCTCGCATGCGCGCGATGTGGCTCGATCCCGCGACGCGCGAGACGCGCGAGCTGCGGGTTCCCGACACCGTCGGTCCTCGGCTGCGCGATCCGGCCTGGGCACCCGATGGCCGACGGCTGGCAATCGTTGCGGCGATGCCAGGATCGGCGGATGGCGGCCGCCTCTGGCTCGTGGAACCAGACGGCGGGCGCGCCACGGCGCTCACGTCCGATTCGAGCCAAGCGCTAGCCCCAGCCTTCGCTCCAGATGGCCGGCGCCTCGCTTTCTTCGCTCCCGACTCAGCCGAGCGGATACAAGTGTGGGTGCTCCGCCTGGACACGGCCGGCGCTGCACCGATGCGGGTGAGCAATCATGCCGATGTCACACCGACGCGCGTCCGTTGGACCTCCGATGGGCGACGCCTGGTGTACAGCGCCGACGGGCGATTCTGGTCCGTTTCCGCAACGGGGGGGGGCGGTCCGCCCACGGAGATTACCTTCAGCGCGAGCCTGTCCTTCGAGCGACCGCGTCGCGTGGTTCCACCCGCTCATTTTCCCGAGCCGGGCAAGGCCCAGCACGCGCGCGCCTTCATGGGGCTCGCCCTTTCTCCCGATGGTCGTCGTGTTGGGATGCTCGCCCTCGGCAAGCTGTGGGTCATGCCGGTCGGCGGAAGTGCCCGTGCCGTCGCGGACGTGCCGCTGAGCGCGCGTAGCCTCACCTGGTCACCAGACGGTTCCGTCGTGTGGTGGGCGGGACGGTGGGGCGAGGAGAATCTCTTTGCGACCGACGTCGCGACCGGCAAGACTCGCCAGTTGACGGCATTGCCGGGTCGCGAAAGCAATCCGGTGTTCGCGCCCAATGGGCAGCTCCTGGCCTTCCTTCACCAACCGAACGAAGACACGACGCTGATCCGCGTGATCGACCCGCGCGGCGCAACGATGACCGATGCGAGGCAGGGTCGAACCATCCCGACCGAAAGCGGCGCCGACGTCTCATGGATTCCGTCGTCGGACGGACTGTTGATCATGACGGGGGGCTGGAGTCCGGGTAGTCCCACGAAAGGGACCATCGTCCGGTTCGCTGGTGAACCGGGAAACATCGCGCGGATGCCTGACTCTCCGCTCTCATTTCAATGGGTCGGCAAGTCAATTTTCTACGTCCGGCACGCCCGCTTGTGGCGCGCGCGCTTTGACTCGACCGGCATGATCGGTGATGCCGAGCCGCTGGGCACCGATCCAGCGATGTACGCCTCGGTCGCCCAAGACGGCACGGTCCTGTACATCTCGGAAGGCGGCTTGCGGCTTCGTTCCCCGAACGGACGCGAGCAGCGGCTGGGCTGGCCTCTTTCCTATACTCCGCCCGTTCCCGCGCCGTTGTTGATTCGGAACGTGCGGGTCATCGACGGAACCGGCCGTCCGGTGGGTACGCCGCAAGACCTGCTCGTGCAGCGTGGCCGGATCGCGAGCATGGTCGCGACGGGGACGCGCACCACGCCTGCGACCGATACGCTCGACGCCGGCGGGCGCTTCATCCTTCCGGGCATGATGGATCTGCACGCGCATGAGTATCGGCCGGCCTTGCTGGCGGGCTTCGCGTACTTCGGGGTGACGACGATCCGCGATCAGGGATCGCCCATCGCCCCCCTAATTGGATACGCAGACGCCATCGCTGCCGGCAAACTCGACGGGCCGCGTGTGGACTTTGGGGGATTCCAGTTCTACACGGACTGGGCGTATGACGCGGAGGACCAGCAAGGCGTGGAGCCGGAGGCGGATTCCAACCATGCGGCGCGGTCGGTCGAGATGGCCAAGATCTTCGGCTCGCAGCACATCAAGACGCGCACCTTCCGGCGTTGGGATATCAACGCGCGCTTGATCGCCGAGGCACACCGGCGAGGAATGCGCGCCACCGGTCACTGCTCCCATTTGCTCCCTCTGGTTGCTGCCGGTATGGACGCTAAGGAGCACGCCGGGTTCTGCGACCGCACCGATGGCGAGATCTACGACGATTTCGTGCAGCTGTACCGGGCGGCCGGCATCGGAGTCGTTCCGACGATCGCGTACTCGTCCTTCGCCGTGCGGTTGAACGAGCATCCCGATATGCTCGCCGGCGATAGCGAGCTCGCCCCATTTCTGCCGGAACGGAACACCTTCAACTGGATGCTTGGGCTCAACCCGGCCCGGCGCCGAATGTTCGCGAATTTCGCGCGGTGGGCGCGCTCCGCGACTCCCAAGCTCGTGCGCGGCGGTGTCGTGATCGGCACCGGGACCGACATCTGGCAAATCCCGACCGGCGTTCATATGGAGCTGGAGGAGCTCGTCGGAGCGGGCCTGTCGCCGTTGGAAGCGATCCGCGCCGCCACGGGCGACGCCGCGCGGATCGTCGGCGTCGAGCAGGACCTCGGCACGATCGCCGTGGGGAAGTTGGCGGACCTGGTCATTCTCGACGCCGATCCGCTTGCAGACATCCGCAACTCTCGCCGCATCTGGGCAGTGCTCCAGTCAGGGCGGGTGCTCAATCGATCAGCGCTGGTGGCGCGAATCGGAAGCCAGGAGTGACCGCTAGCCGGCGCCGCCTTCCGGAGCATTCGGCGTCTCTAATGACACCGCGAGCTTCATGACGTAAAACAGCGCGCGCCCGCCGAGGCTCTCGAGCTCGCTGTGGTCTTCAGCCGAAATCATCTCCAGCTCGCGCGCCAACTCCAGATACGCGCCGAACTCGGCGAGCGCCGCGGCCGTTCGATCGACGCACGGCCGGAACAGCTTCTTGTTGCGATATCCTGATCCGCGCGCAATGCGGCTCGATGCCACGATTCCCGCGGTCCACAGGCGAGCGGCAAGCTCACCGTCCCGTTCTTCGAGTCGTGCCTTCATTCGGGCCACGGCGAGCGTCAGCTGGTGACACGCCTTGAATGCGTCGAGATCTTCGAATGTGGACATGCGCTCAGTCTACCCCAGGAACAGCAAACACCACTCCCAATCGGACGCAGACCGTACCAAAAAAACGCCGTCAGGAGGTGAGGTGCAGCAAGCGGTCGATCCTGGCGCTGACGTCGCGCAGGTACGCACCATCGCCGCCCTCAAGCTCGGCGATGACGCTGCCGGCGTAGCCGATATCCGTGAATGCCTGGTGCACGGCGGCCCAGTTCACGTCGCCGTCGCCGAGGTTGACCCAGTCGTAGCCGCCCTCTTTGCGCTTGAAATCCTTGAGGTGGACTTTCACGATCCGTTTGCCGAGGGTGTGAATCCAGTCCTGGGGATAACCGTACAACACGACATTCCCCACGTCGAACCAGGCTTGCACCCAGGGGCTGCGAAACTCGCTGATGTACTGGACCATCTCGAGCGGGCTCAGCAGGAACCTGTTCCAGACTTCCTCGATCCCGATGACGACTTTGAGCTCCTGCGCCAGCGGAATGAGCTTGCGGATCTGCGCTTGCGAGCGCGTCCAGGCGTCGCGATACGAGGTTTGCGGGTTTACAACCGCAGGGACGAGCAGCACGACATCGGAGCCCCAGAGCTTGGCGTTGCGTAATGACGTGCGCATGCCGTCGAGGCTCTTCGCGACTACGGCGGGGTCGCTGGAGGAAAGCGGATACTCCCAGTGATCCACGTTCATGACCGAATCAATGCGGATGTTCGCCGCATCCGCGGCCTGTTTCATTTCCTCTGCTTTGCGGTCGTCGGGCTCCGTCAGCGCCTGCACAACCTCGAAGCCTGAGTCGCGGACCAATTTGAAGCGATCACCGTAGCTCAAGTTGGTCGGGACCATGTCGAAGACCAGCCCCTTTTTGATTGCGGGCGGGACCTCCCGAAACGCGACGCCCGCGAACCCTGCTGCCGCCAACGATGTCTTCAGAAAGTCGCGACGCGTTGTGCGCATACGCTTCCCCTCAGCCCAGCTTGGTCAGATCGAGTCTCGCATCCCAGACCTCAGCGGACTTCATCAGCTCGTCCCAGGTAACGTCACGTCCAGTATACGCCGCCGTGCGAGCCATCATGCAGGAAAGCGCGGACTCAGCCCCTTTGTCCGCCTGGTTGTGAAACTTGCCGCTGTTGATGCTCTCGACGAACGCTTTCTTCTTCTCGGCATCGGCGTCCTGCAGGTTGGACGTGAAGTTCCCAGTCACCGAGAACGCCGCTTGCTGGCCCGGCTGCTGCACGACCAGCGGCGCCTGCCACGGCTCGTCGCCCCAAATGCCGAGAGGTCCAGTGTATGGTGAGATGGACGTGCCCTTCGTGCCGAAGAAGCGCTCGCTCACGTCCCACCAGCCCTTGGCGAACTGCGTCGAGCTGAACGTGATGTCCACGCCGCTCGGATAATGAAAGACGGCGTGGTAGTTGCCGTAGCAGTCGCCGTCGTCGGCGGGCCGCCCCTGACGGCCGCCGGTCGCGGTGACCTTGAGCGGGTGCGCCTGCAGCACCCAGTTGCAGATATCGATCACGTGAATGTTCTGCTCGACGATGGTGTCGCCCGAAAGCACGCGATCGCGAACCCAATTGCGGAGCCGGCGTTCGGCGGGTGACGCGGTGGGCCAGGCGGGGCGATCGATGTAGCCAGTGAGATAGTACGCTTCGCCGCAGACGATCGTGCCGATCGCGCCGGCGTGGAGGCGGCGCACGAGCTCGACAAACGGCGGGCAGTCACGGATCTGAAATCCCACGTCGAGGCTGAGCTTGCCCTGCGCGCGCTTACCGATTTCGATGACCTTCTTGGCGCCGGGAACGTCGACGGCGACGGGCTTTTCGAGGTAGACGTGCTTGCCCCCCGTCACGACGGCGTCCAGATGTTGCGGATGGTAGAAGGGCGGGGTCGCGATCACGATCGCATCGACGGCCTTGGACGCGGCGATTTGCTCGAAGGCGCGCGGCCCAACGAAGAGCTGCTTCGCATCGAGCGCCGAGTAGCCTTTTGCTTGCTGCATCTCATCGAAGTGCGCGCGCGCCGCGTCGAGCTGGTCCTGGAAGAGGTCGGCGAGCGCGACGACCTGCGCGCCGCCGGTGTCGACCAGATTTTGGGCATCCTCGGTCCCGCGGCCGCCGCACCCCAGGAGACCGACGCGGATGGCAGAGTTGGCGCGCGTGCCGCGCACTAACTCGGGTTTGATGAACATGGCCGCGGCAGCGGACGTGGTGATGCCCAGGAACGTGCGACGGTTCACGTCTGACATACGACCTCCGTTCTATCGCGTCGTTGCAGCCTTGAGACCCAACGCTCCATTCAACCAGCGCACGAGGGGCAGGAGCTGTGAGAAATCGTCCTGTAACGTCGCGGCGAGCCGAGGGCTCGTGACCTGCTTGTCGGTCATCTCGCGTCCAGAGACGAACGATTGAAACTTGAGCCACCGCGCCGCGGGATGTGTCTCCGCGAAGCCGCGTGGCATCCGCTTGAGCGTGTATTCGTCGTCCAGGCCACCGAAGCGACGCACGAAGCTCTGGTTCGTCACCACTCGCTCAAATCCCCGGGGATCTTCGGCAATAGCGTCGCGCAGCTTGCCGAGGAGGGGGCGCGGCGGCATCCAGATCCCCGCACCGGTAAACGAGCTACCGGGCTGCAGATGGAAGTAGAAGCCCGCGCCGCCGCCTTCGGAGCTATCGCCCACGCGCGGATCGGCGTCGCGGTGCCAGAACCAGCAGCCGGCATTCGTCTTGTATGGTGACTTGTCCTTGGAGAACCGTACGTCGCGGTAGATCCGAAACATCGAGCGCTTGGGATGCCCGGTGATCTCGGGGGCAAAGCGGGCGAGGCGAACGTCCAGCTCTTCGATCAGGGCCCGCATCGGCGCGACAACCGCCTCGTCGTAGTCCGTGCGATGGGCCTCGAACCAGGGCTTCGCATTGTGCCGCGCCAAGCCGCGAAAGAATGTCAGCGTAGCGGGGGTGAAGGCCACGGGATCAGAACACTACCGTCTGGATGGAGTGGGCCGGCGAGCGCACGGTGACCACGGCAGTCCCGAGCGCGAGGTGGTATTCGCCGCTCTTCGCGCTCGGATTCATCACGACGACCGCTACTCTGCCATCGGGATTCACGAACCCCGCGGCGAGAAGCATGCTGCGGCTCGGCGCGACCGCGATCCGCTTGGCGCCAGGTCGGATGAATTTCGAGAAGTGGCCTATATAGTAGTAGGAGTTGGTGTAGGTCAGCTGTCCGGTCCGGGTGTCGCCGTGAATCGGCGCGAAGCAGTAATTCCCCACGTGGTTCGGACCGCCCTTCTCATCCAGCAGGATATTCCAGTCGGTCCACGCCTCGGCGCCGGTATTGAAATCGTGGATCATGGAGCGCCCGTAGGCCTCGCCCAGACTCCAGCGGCCATAGGCGGTTGAATCGAAATTGGCTGGCGTCCCTTCGGTGAAGATGATGTGCTTGTCCGGATACATCTGGCTCACGAGCGCGACGTTGTCGTACATCTGGGTGCCGCCCGACCAGTCCTCGTACCAGTGAAAGCCAATGCCCCACGCGTAGCGCGCCGCGACCGAATCGCTGAAGATCGCGAGCGCCCGCTGCACGATCAGGTCGCGATTGTGATCCCACACGATGATGTTGACGTCGCGCAACCCT
This sequence comes from Gemmatimonadales bacterium, assembly GCA_035259785.1. Taxonomy (GTDB): domain Bacteria; phylum Gemmatimonadota; class Gemmatimonadetes; order Gemmatimonadales; family GWC2-71-9; genus 20CM-2-65-7. The sequence goes on along the minus strand of DATFVZ010000430.1, from coordinate 3,613 downwards.
TCCCTCGTCATGGTCGGGCCGAGATGATCGCGGAGAAAGTCGCGCTCTTCTTCGGGCTGGAAGATGCACGACTCCCAGGTTTGGCGGGCCATCGGCTCGTTTTGAATCGTGATCCCCCAGATCGGCACGCCGGCCTGCCGGTAGCTCTTGATGAACTTGGTGTAGTAGAGCGCCCAAGCCTGCCGGTACTCGGCGCGAAGTTTGCCGCCATGCAGCATGTCGTTGTTGTCTTTCATGTACGCCGGCGGGCTCCACGGGCTGGCGAAGAGCTTCATGCGGTTGCCGCTCGCGGCCAGCGCGCGCTTGATCAGGGGGACCTTGTACTTGAGATCGGGCGCGATGTTGAACGTAGTGAGGTCCTTGTCCCCCTCGGTCACGTAGGTGTAGCTCGCGCTCGAGAAATCGCAGCTGTTGATGTTGGTGCGGGCGAGGGTGTAGCCGATGCCGCGATCGGGGCTGTAGTAGGCGTCGAGCACCTGCTGCTGCCGCTCGGCCGGCAGTCTTGCGAACGTCTCGGCCGACGCATCGGTCAATGCCCCGCCGATGCCGATCATCGTTTGGAATGTGCGGCGCGGATCGACGAACACGTACATCTCGCCTTCCGTGGTCGGTGCCGCCGCCTGGAATACCAGCGTGTCGGTGGGCGAGAGCCTCAGATTCGTGCTGTCCGCCGTCGTGTACACGATCGCGCGCTTCCCCAACAGTTGCTGCGCGGCCAGCGGCGCAGCGCCCAGCACGATGCAGGTGAGCAGCAGGCGTGTCATGCGTTCACTCGTCAGCGGCATGCGGAAGGGTCGGATTTGACGTAGTAGGATTTGTAGTTCGACGCCTTCGGATCCATGCATCCGACGAGGTTGAGAATCTCCACTTTGCGGAAATCGATTGGGTGACTCTCGCTTTGCAGCGCGATGTATCCGCTAGTCAACGGTTTGCCGTCCTGCTTTGCGGCCGGATCGAAACCATTGACGACTTCACCGCCGATCTGCGGCTTCGAGTACTCGAGCACAGTATCGCCGTTTACGATGTGACGGATCAGCGAGTCGCCGAACACCTGGGCTTCTACCCGGACCCACTGATCTCCGCGATAGGTTTTCGATCGTGAGTTCACGCAGTGCTGTGTGAACAGCTTGCCGTCCATGACGACATGCGTACCCGGCGAGCACATATTGGCCGTCGACCGCTCGCCGGAACCACCACCGCCAAGCAGCTGCACTTCGATGGAGATCGGGAAATCCTGGTCCTTTCCCATGCTGCGAGCCGATTGGGCGTGGATCATGACGCCGCTGTTGCGGAGTGCCCAGTCGGGACCGCCACGAACCTGCTCGCCGACAAACCGGTATTCGACGGCGATTATGTAGTAGCTGAACGGTTGGTGGTAGAAGATGTGGCCGAAGCGATTGTCGAAGGACGCGTATTGATCGTAGCGCACCTTGAGCAGGCCGTCCTCGACGCGGAATGTCTTGCCGACGTTGTCGTTGAGACTGTGGCCGGTGATCTTGATGTCCCAGCCGTCGAGATTCCGTCCGTTGAACAGCTGAACCCAGTCTCCCCGAGGTGCGGGGGAGTTCTGGACGAGCATCAGCGCGAGGAGCATGTTCACGGTATCGCGCAAAGTGGCTCCGTTAAAAGGAGGGCGCAATCCGCCTCCATCCTAGGGCTCTGGCTATGACTCGCGTGCTACCAAAGCCCAATAACTACAGGTTGCCGGCAACCGATACGATACCACCCCGCAACCTGATCCGAACGCGAGGACGTTTCATGCACCGACTCTCGACTTATAGAGCAATGGTCTCACTGCCGGTGGTGGTCGCGCTGCTGGTAGCCTGCGGCGAAGCGCAACAGAAGCCTGCCTCCGGGCCAGGGAAGGGCTGGGTCCCCCTCGCGTCCGGGAGTCGCTTGTATTACGAGGTCGCTGGCACCACCGGGGATACGATCGTGGTTCCAGGCGCCGTATTCTGGTCCTCGGCCCTGGCACCGCTGGCGAAAAGTCACACGGTGATCTTTTACGACCTCCTCGGCCGTGGGCGTTCCGATACAGCGAGTCCGTCGCGCATCGTATTGGACTCGATTGTCGGAGATCTCGAGACGCTGCGGAAATTCTTCGGCATGGAGCGGATGGGCCTCGTCGGTATGTCGGTGAACGGTCTCGTGGCTGCGGCCTACACGGCCTCGCACCCGGACCGCGTTGCGCGCCTGGCGCTGGTCAACCCGATCGCTCCGACCGCGGACGCACAGACGGCATACAAACCGCCCGAACGCAATACACGGATCGATTCAACCGCTAACCGTGAGCTGCTCCGGCTGCGCGAGAGTGGCGGCAGCCGGGAAGCTATCTGCCGGCAATTCTGGAAGGCGAGCGGTGGGTGGTTCGTGGGCGATCGCGCGGCGGCGTCGCGGCTCAACCCGACCTGGTGTTCCGTGCCGAACGAGACCGTTGACGCCTCCCTACTATGGCTTGGCTACCTCAGCAGCACGGTCGGGTCGTGGGATCTCACGAGCGCGGCACGCACGATCAAGAGTCCCACCCTCGTGGTGCGGTCCGAGCGCGACTACTTCGCAAACCCGGAAGGAGGAAAAGCATGGGCCGCGGCTATCCCTGGCGCCCGGCTGTTGACTCTTCCGGCACTCGGTCATCTCGCATTGTTCGAGAACGCAGATGCCGTCAATGGTCCGTTACAGGAATTCTTCGCGGGCCGTTGGCCGGGTGGTGCAGTAGCAGTGGCCGTGTCCGATCGTTAAACTCCACCCTTCCTCTGGCAAGGAGACCAGATGGCTATGAAGAAGAAGAAAAAAAAGAAAAAGAAGTAAGCAGTAGATGCGGAAGGCGCCCGGGTCTCGGATCGACCGGGCGCTTTGTTGTGATGCTCTAGCGGTGCTTGGCCTTCGCCAACGCCCGCAAGCACAGCGCGAGCAGCCCCGCGCTCACTTCTCGCATGACTTTGCGCATCTCGGGGTAGGGCGGATGAAACGGCGTGGACGCATGGCTGCGCCCCCACTCAATCGTGAAGGCAATGATCTTGCCCTTCTTCGGATCGATCCAGTGGCGGCTGTAGGCGTAGTCGTCCGAAGATCCGGCGGTCGGGTAGAGGCCGACTGACTGCTTCACCTGATACTTTCGCCCGCGCGCCAGCCGGATGGCTGCCGACATGTAGCGGCCCATTTCCACAGCTTCCCGCCTGTCTGCGTCGGGCATGTACTCGCGATACACGTCATCAAGGATGAGGCCGCGCTTGCCGTCGTATGCCTTGTTTCGAAAGTTCATCGTCGGGTTCTTTGACTGATCGTCGTCGCTTCCCCAGCTGTGCAGAATCGTCTCGCCGTAACTGTGGAGGTCCACGAAATAGCCGACGCTGGGAAATCGGTCGAGCAGCCAGATCACATTGCGAGTCTCCGGTTCGGACGCGGGAGCGGGGCCGATGTACGTCTCGTAGTCGCCTGGCTTGTGCGTGCTCTCCACCGTCTTGGGAGCGAAGTGCTTGTCGAAGCGCCACAGGAATGGAAAATTCCGATTCAGGTCCACGCCGATGGATCGAAAGGTCTGCCCTCGGGGCGCCGGTCGCCGGTTCTTTCGCCAAAAGGCATGGCGGTTCATGCTGAAGTTCCGGCCGTCGGG
>DATFVZ010000429.1:0-4302 GCA_035259785.1 Gemmatimonadales bacterium | reverse complement strand
CAGGGGACCCTGATCCCGTCGCTCGTCTTCGGAGAGGCCATGGGGCGTCAGCGCTCCGGGTGCATCGTGAACCTCTCCTCGATGGCGGCGCAGCGCGCGCTCAGCGGTATCCTGGGCTATTCGATCGCCAAGGCCGGCATCGATGCGCTGACGCGCTGGCTGGCCGCAGATCTGGCACGCCGCTATGGAGAAAAGCTGCGCGTCAACGCGATCGCCCCGGGGTTTTTCGTGACGGAGCAAAACCGCAACGTGCTGCTCAATCCAGATGGCTCGTACACGGAGCGAGCCCGGGCGGTCATCGCGCAAACGCCGATGGGTCGGCTCGGCACGCCCGACGAGATCGTCGGCGCGGTGCAGTGGTTGTGCAGCGACGCCGCCTCGTTCGTGACGGGCGTCGTACTCCCGGTCGACGGCGGCTTCAGTGTGTCCAGTGGCGTCTAATCCAGAGGGTTCATGAACCGACCAGCAGCCACAGACGAGTACACCCCGCGCCCCGAGCACCACTTCACCTTCGGACTGTGGACCGTCGGGAACATCGGTCGTGACCCGTTCGGTGAGGCGGTGCGGCCCGTGCTGCCACCACGGCGGGCGGTCGAGCAGCTCGCCCGGCTCGGCGCTTACGGCGTCAATCTGCACGACAACGACCTGGTGCCTGCGGACGCGTCGGCCAGCGAGCGCGATCGGATCGTCCGGGACTTCAAGGCCGCCCTCCAGGCGAGCGGCATGAAAGTCCCGATGGCCACCACCAACCTATTTACGGATCCGGTATTCCGCGACGGCGCCTTCACGAGCAACGACGCGCGCGTGCGGGCGTACGCGATTCGCAAGACGATGGCCGCCATCGATCTGGGTGTGGAGCTAGGCGCCACGACGTACGTGATGTGGGGCGGGCGCGAAGGCGTCGAAACCAACGCAGGCAAGGACCCACGCACCGCGCTCGCCTGGTACCGCGAGGCGGTGAACTTCCTGTGTGAGTATGTCCGCTCGCAGCGCTACGACCTGCGGGTTGCCCTCGAGGCAAAGCCGAACGAGCCGCGCGGCGACATCTTCCTGCCCACCACGGGCCACATGCTCGCGTTCATCGCGACACTCGAGCATCCGGACATGGTAGGCGTCAATCCCGAAGTGGCACACGAGCAAATGGCCGGTCTCGACTTCTCGCACGGGATCGCGCAGGCGCTCGACGCCGGCAAGCTGTTTCACATCGACTTGAACGGCCAGAAGCTCGGTCGCTTCGACCAGGACCTCCGCTTCGGCAGCGACGATCCGAAGGGAGCGTTCTTCCTTATTAAGCTCCTGGAGGACGCCCGGTGGCCCGGCATGCGGCATTTCGACAGCCACGCCTACCGCACGGAGGACGAGGCCGGCGTCTGGGCGTTCGCCGCCGGCAGCATGCGCACCTACCTCATCCTGAAAGCGAAGGTGGGGCGCTTCAATCACGATCCGGAGATCCAGCAGATCGTGGCGGAGCTGCGCGCCCGCAGCGGCGCGGGCGAGCGGCTCGTGTTTAGCGCCGCGCGCTCGAAAGCACTGCTGAGCGAAGCGTTCGACCTCCCCGCGCTGCGCGCGCAAGGCTACGCGTACGAACGCCTCGATCAGCTGACGATGGAGCTGTTACTCGGCGTGCGCTGAGAGCTCGGCAGGCGTTCGGCGAACCGCTTGTACGCTTGCTCATACGCTTTGTGCGTTTCGGGATGCGTGAGCGGTCCCCGTGTTAGTGTCTGTTGCACGGCAGTCTTGAGATCAGGAAACGCGCCCGCTCCAACCGCCGCCAGAAGTGCCGCGCCGTACGCCCCGCCCTCTTCGCGATTCACGGTCGTTACGGGCAGCCCGAACACATCCGCCTGCAACTGTCGAATGAACGCGCTCTTCGCGCCGCCGCCAGTCAAAAGCAGATACGTAGGAGCGAGGCCGAGCTCTTTGAGAACCTCGAGCGAATCGCGCAGCGCGAAGCACACACCTTCGAGCACGGCGCGCGTCATGTGTGCTCGAGAATGCGCGAGGGTGAGGCCGACGAACGCGGCGCGCAGGGAGGCATCGCGGTGGGGGGTGCGCTCGCCCTGGAGATACGGCAGAAACGTGACGCCATCGGCACCGGGGGAAACCGTTGCCGCCTCCTCGACGAGCCGGTCGTCGCGCCCCCCCCGCTCGACTTCAGCTAGCTCTCGCGCACACTGATCGCGATACCATCCGAACGCTCCGCCGGCCGAGAGCACGACGCCCATGACGTACCACAGGTCCGGCGCGACGTGACAGAACGTGTGAGCCCGGAGCTTCGGATCGACGCTCGGCTCCGCGGTTGGCGCGAGGACCGTGCCCGACGTCCCCCAGCTTGATACGGCTTCGCCGGGCGTGACCGCGCCGACGCCCGCCGCGCCGCACGCGTTGTCTGCTCCGCCCCCCACGACCGGTGTGCCGGGCGCGAGACCCGTGAGTGCAGCGGCAGCGTCCGTCACTCGACCGAGGACTTCCGACGATCCACCCACGTCCGGAACAAGCGAAGGAGCCAGTCCGACGGCTTGCATCATGTCCTGGCTCCAGCGCATACGCGCTGGATCGAACATGAGTGTGCCGGATGCGTCGGAAGGCTCAGTCGCCAAGCTTGTGGTCAACCGCAGTCGCACGAAATCCTTGGCGAGCAGCACCTTGGTCAAACGGGCGAACGCGGCGGGCTCGTGATTGCGCAGCCACAGAACCTTGGGGAGCGTGAACCCTTCCAGCGCCGGATTCGAGACCCACGCGCGCAGCTGTGCCTCGCCTCCCGCGCGCGACACGATCTCGCGACATTCCGCGGTCGTCCTGCCGTCGCACCAAAGCAGCGCCGGTCGAATCACCGCGCCGTCGCGATCGAGAAAAACCGAGGAATGCATCTGACCGGAGATGCCGACCGCTGCGATCTGCGCGTTTGGACGCTGCGTCACCACGTCGCGGATGGCCTTACAACTCGCTTGCCACCACGCTTCCGGATCCTGCTCCGCCCAACCTGGTTGCGGGGTGTCGAGCGTCAGGGGATCGGTGGCGGCGGCAGCGACGTCGCCGTCCGGTTGAACGAGAATGGCCTTGACGCCGCTCGTGCCCACGTCCAGTCCCAGGAATTCGGCCTTGCCGCCTTTCATCATCCCGGCGATACTCGGCTCGCTTTCTGGAGTTGTCAAACCCACTCTGAAGAGTGCTTTAGCATCGGATCTAAATCGGAGACTGGCATGGTCTGGGAACAGCGCTGGCATCCGCTGCGGCGCGAGTGGGTCATCATCTCGTCGCATCGGAACGAGAGACCTTGGCAAGGTGAACGGGTGGATGACGCCGAGCGCCCTCGTTTACCCGCCTATGTCCCGGACTGCTACCTCTGTCCTGGCAACGTGCGCAGCTCCGGCCGGCGCAATGATCGCTACGACGCCGTCTACGTGTTCGATAACGACCATCCCTGCGTCGGCCACGGAGCGCCCGCAAGACCGCCGCCACCCCCCGGCAATGGGGTCTATCGAAACAGCCCAGCCGGAGGCCGCGCGCGTGTGGTGTGCTACACACCACGTCATGACCTCACGCTCGCGCAGTTGCCCGAGTCTGAATTCCTCGGCCTTCTGCAGGCGCTGCAAATGCAATACCGGGAGCTGAGCGCGCGCGACGACGTGCGGCACGTGCTCGTGTTCGAGAACAAGGGCGAGGTCGTGGGCGTGAGCAATCCGCACCCGCACTGCCAGATCTACGCGACCAACTTCGTGTTCAAGACGATCGAGATCGAAGCGGACGCGCAGGCGGCATACCTCGCGGAGCACAGCCGACCACTCTTTCAGGAGATCATTCAGGCGGAGGAAGCCGACGGCAGACGGCTGATAGCGCGGCGGGGCGAGGCGCTTTCATTCATACCGTACTTCGCGCGCTACCCGTACGAGACTTTCGCCGCGCCGCGTGAGACTCGCGCAAGTCTCGCAGACCTCACGCCATCCGAGCTCGACGACTTCGCTGCCGTGCTGCGCGAGACCCTGATCCGACTCGACAACTTGTGGCGGATGTCATTCCCGTATGTGATGGTCCTGCACCAGTCGCCGACCGACCGCCAGTATCCCGGTTTTCACTTTCACATCCAAATCCATCCTCCGCTGCGCAAGCCCGGGCTCCTCAAGTACCTCGCCGGTCCGGAAATCGGCGGCGGCAATTTCCTCAACGACACGGCGCCCGAAGAGAAGGCCGCCGAGCTGCAAGCGGTCTCGAATAATCACTACACACAAGGCGGATGACGTGACCGGCGCCGAAAGCTTGCTCGAGCCGATTCTGTCGATCCACGACTCCATCCGCAATGAC
>DATFVZ010000428.1:0-3364 GCA_035259785.1 Gemmatimonadales bacterium | reverse complement strand
GTGGTCAACTACCTCAAGCCGGATTCAGAGGTGCGGCGCATTGGCGAGTTCGACACGGTGGAGGAGGCGATCACCACCGCGCAAAAGATAGTCGACGAGTTCCTGAGCCGCAGCTTCAAGCCGGGCATGGACGCCAAGTCGCTCTTTTCCCTCTACAAGAGGCAAGGGGAGTATCCATTCATCTTTCGCGACGACGACATGTCCGTCAACGTCCCTGGATTCGAGCACTCCCACTACGCCAAGGACCGTGCCGCGGAAGTCTGCAGCGGCAAGAAGTAGCCCGGCGGGGCGCCGGGGATTTTCCCGCTTGAGGCCTGGCTCCAGGTAGAGACGGTCTGCACGACCGGAACCGGAACCGGTTGCTCGCGAGGTACGCTCAACCAGGCGGCGCCCAGCCCGCGCACGCCCGCTAGAATTTCGCTCCCCCTGAGCTCGACTGGGCCAGAGTCCGATAGGTGCGATCGGCCGCATCGGGTTCGCCTCTTACCCTTTCCACGTAGAACAAGAACGTGGAATCGTGCTGCAGCCACTTCACGCTTACGTCCAAGGGCGTCGTCCCCGGCGGCCAGTCGACCGCCCGGAAGCCGCAATAGTCCGCGAGACGAAAACTCAGTCTCAGCGCCCGCACCCTCAGCTCGTCGCGTTCCCTCAATGCCAGAAGCGCGGCCCTTTTTTGCTCCGTAATCACGCCGCCGAGCGCGTGAGGCATCACCACGGAATAAAGGGTGAGATCGGGCGACCGCACGGTGGTTTCGGCGAACACGTACTTGTCGGGGTTGTAGGTATTCGAGGCCATGCAATAGCCCACGCGCAGCTGCGGATCCTTGATCGCAGAGTAGTCCCTCTCCGATACGGTGTCCGCCGCGTAGAACAGGCCCGCATACAGGCCCGTGACGATCGCCAGCGCTCCCGCCAGCGCCGAGTGCATGGGGTCGCGTCCAGATCTTTGGGGAGTGTTCACGATAGCGTCCGGCTCGTCCCGATTATGGCGGATTTCCACCGCCACCGCGCTCCCCGCGTCGCACGGCACCTGCCCGACCTGGTTTCGCCCGAGCGCCCGAGGTCGTCAAGAACTCGGTATACCGTCGGGACGATGACAGTCCACGCGCTCCTGAGGGCGACTCCACGGGTCGTGCTGTGGCACGTGCCGCCCCAGAGTACTCTTTACTAAACAATGTATTAAGCAAACATGCCAAATCATGCTGAGATTCCGGGGTGGGCTGGCATGCATCGTGCGAACGCCCCGTTACAGGCGTCATTGGGTAGCCGGGCATAAACCTATGGGCACGACGACGGACAAGCGCGGAAATCCGCCGATCCAGCATGTTGCCAGACTGCATCGCTACGACAAGGATGTGATGGGCGCGAACTGGCGGCCCGCGATAGCCATTGCCGCACTCAAGTCCCCCCCGAGCGAGCAGCAGCCGCATCCCCGCCTGCCGGAAGACGGTGAAGCGCTCGAAGCGGGGTTCGTCGTGAACGTCCGGACACTGGCGAGCGGCATCTAGGCCGCGCGAGTCCGGTGCAGCCGGCCCGCGCTTACCCCCGCTGATCCAGACCGAGCGTCCAACGACCGTAGATGCGGTCGGCAATCGTATTCAGCGCCCGTACCTTCGCGTCTATCCCTTCGGTCATCTGCGCGGGCGTCTGCACCGAGGGCGTGCGGCGGGCGAGCGATTCGACCTCCTTTTCCCAGTCCTGGCACCACGCGCGGATGAGCTCCGGGGTCATCTCGACGTGGCACTGCAGGCCGAGGTGCGGCCCGAGCACGAAGGCCTGGTTTTCGCAGTAAGGACTGGAGAGGACCCGCGTCGCATCAGGCGGGATCGAGAATGTCTCGCCGTGCCAGTGGAAGGAATCGAACGAGCCGAGCCCGTCGCCGAACCAGGCCGCAGCGGCGTCGTTTTGCACCACCTCCACCCTCCCCCAGCCGATCTCCTTGACCGGGTTGCGCGTGACGGCGCCGCCCAGCGCCTTGGCCATCAGCTGGCCGCCCAGGCAATGCCCGAGCACCGGCACGTTCGCGTCTGCAGCGGCGCGGATGAGGCGCAGCACCGGCGCGATCCAGGGCAGGTCGTCGTTCACGCTCATCGGGCCGCCCATGAATACAAGGCCACTGTACTTTCCCGCGCTTGAGGGGACCGGCTCGCCGCGATCCACCTGGATGACTTGCCATGGAACCTCGTGGCGGTCGAGGTATGTGGCAAAATACCCTGGACCCTCGGAGGCCGCGTGACGGAATATGGCGACGGGTTTCATTGTTCGCGCGGAAAGGGGGCAGCGGTAGTGCGCATTCGTATTCTATCCATACTCTGCTGCATGCTGGCGTCGGCTCCTGCCACCGCTGCGGATATCCACGTCGTAGCGCTGACCGCCGGCAAGGCGGTCGTGTCCATCAACGGCGGCAAGCCGCGCACCCTGGCGGTCGGGCAAGCCACTGCCGAAGGCGTCAAGCTGATCAGCGCGGACAGTCAGTCGGCGACGTTCGAAGTCGAGGGGCAGCGGCGCACGCTCGGGCCCGGCGAGGGCGCGGCCGTGGCGACCACCTCGTTCGGCAGCGGCGGCGACCGGGTCACGCTCACGGCGGACTCCAACGGCCATTTCGTCACCACCGGCGTCGTGAACGGCGTCAGCCTGCGCTTCCTGGTGGACACCGGCGCCACGCTGGTCGTTCTCTCCAGCTCGGACGCCAGGCGCGCCGGACTCAACTATCTTGCATCAACCCGCTCGCTCACCCAGACCGCGAACGGCGTCGTCCCGGTCTACAACGTGAAGCTCGACACCATGCGTGTGGGCGACATCACGCTGAACGGCGTGGATGCCGTGGTCGTCGAGGGCGACAAGCTCCCCATCGCGCTGCTCGGCATGAGCTTCCTCAACCGCATGGAGATGCGGCGCGACGGCACCACCATGACGCTTATTCGGCGCTACTAGGGCCGAACAAGCGTGTGACGCGTGACTGGTGACTCGTGACTGGTAGCCTGTAAGTCACCGCTCGATCCTGCTTCGCTTCAAACCTTTCGAATCACGACCCACGTATCACGATCCACGCAGTAGCCGGTGACCGGCCCCACTAGCGGGCGGCCCGCGCCTGGAGTCGGTCGGTCGCCTCCATGAAATGCTTGCGGAACTCAAGGGGGTCGGCGGCCCCGGGGATGGAAAGGTTGGGCGTCCCCGCGCCGGCAACGATGATGGTGCCGTAGTCGAGCATGCGACCCAGCATGCCCTGGTCCACCTGGACGCTCTCGACCTTGGGCAGGTTGATCTCGATCGTGCTGCGGCTGATGAAGCCGAACTTGGCGATGATGCGCTTGTTGGTGATCGCGATCTCCGTGGTCTTGTAGACGATCCAGACCCACACGAG
>DATFVZ010000427.1:0-2124 GCA_035259785.1 Gemmatimonadales bacterium | reverse complement strand
AGCTTGATGAGCGCGAATTCGGCCACGGCCTGTGTGCTCAGCGACGGTGTCGAGCCAGAAGCGAGCTGCTGAAGGATTCCCACCGCGGCTTGGGCATCCCCGAGCTCCGACATCGTCAAGGCTTTCTTGGCCATCAGGAGTCCGCGTGTATGTCGATCCGGCCTTGCCATAAGGCCATTCTCGATAATCTCGAGACGTTTGAGAGCGTCGGTCACAAAATCGGCGTGCTCATTCCAAGCAGCCGCGAAGGAAGGAAATTTCTCGACAAGCTGCGCCGCAATGGCGCTTCGCTCATCCCGCGGCATGTGCTCCAGCATCACGAATGCCGCGTACAAGCCGGGAGCAAACTCTCCCGCTGCTTCACGCATCAACGTGTCGAGAGCAACGTCGGCCGTGAAGAAGCCACCGGGCGCCAGCTCGATCGTCCTGCGGTAATCCCTTAGAGCGGCATCGAAGTCGTGCCGGAGCAAGTGCGTAAACGCCCGGTCGTACACGGGGTACGGCCACGAGGGGTCGAGTTGGGCCGCTCTGGTCAGCAGCGACACCGCGGCCTCGTAGTCGCCCCTTGCGCCTGCAGCACGACCTTCCTCGTGCAATCGTTTGGCCTCGGCGGGCACCGGCGATCCAACGCGAATCTCCCAGCGCACCTTACCCACCACCGTCCTGAGCTCCTCCAGCGTGAGCGTCTGTCCTTTTTCATCGCTGAAGGCGACGGTCGCGTTGCCTTCGGTTCCATCATTCGTGGGAATTTGGTAGGTGCCGATCCTATCCAGGTTCTTCGTGTATGCCCTGACGCCTTCTTCATCTCCAAGGGATCGGCACAGCTCGAGCGCCTGCCTTGTGACCTTCACAGCCTCGCGCCTGTCGCCGCAATGTACGAGCGCAATGCCGAGCTTTCCGAGGACTCTCGGACGGTAGTAGTCGACAGCGCTCCCGCGATGTTCGCCGATGCCGTCGAGTACCGTCTTCAGCAACGTGACGGCTTCCGTGGGGCGCCTTTCATCGATCAGAGTCTGCGCGCTGGTCAGGTCGTTATCCCACCGTTCCACTGGACTAGCGCCGCGAAGCCGCGTCATCAAGCTGGCGTCGCCGGAGCGTTCGAACATGCTCGCCACCGTGAACATGGTTTGGGCGTACCGCTCTAACGCGTCCCGATCGGTCCGGATCTCAACCGGTACGGTGGTCCACTGTGGGAAGACTGTGCGGATCGCTTCGACGTTGGTGTTTACGAGCTCGGCGAGCGCATCGTAGTCCTTGGCGCCCATGGCAGCGAGCAATGCATCCCGCAGATCGGCAGCCGGCCTAGGGGTTCGGCGGCGCGTGAACCAATCCAACACGCCCACCGGCGGATCATAGGACATCCTTCGGCGCACGGCGCAATGGACTCCCGACGGGCTGCGCGGGCCTCAGTGGCGTGGCCGGTCGGGAGCCCCGTATGATTTTGCGCTCTTGAACCTGCGCTTCTTCGAAAGGAAGCAACCGTCTTTTGGGCTGGGCTGGGCCCGTGAGCTGTCGCGAACGTGACCAACGCATTAGTACGCGAGGAGAGGTTCGATGATGAAGAAGGCAACGGCCGTGCTGCTGGTCGCGCTCATGCCGTCCACCGCGCTCGCGCAAGCTTCCAGGGACCATGGAGGCGCGCGAATCGCCATCCCGATCAACTCGGGGCCGCTGTACCTATCGGCCGTGAGGAACGCCGAAGGGCTGGTGGAAACGCGGGACCACCAGTCTCAACAGAAGACGCGGACCGGGCACCCGGTGCTGCTCGGCGCCGCGATCGGCGGAACCGCCGGATTCGTGCTCAACGCGACCCAGTGCAGAACCGGCGAGAGCGTGTGCACCGGGGCCGGCAACGCCTTGATGGCGGGCATCGGCGCGGCCATCGGTGCCACCGTTGGCGCGCTGATTTCGCGCTGAAGCCGGCCCGACTCGGTCAGCGACGCGGAGGCGATTGACCACTCACAACCAGCGGCGAACGCTGGCCTTGTAGCTCGAATACTGGTCGTGGAAGTTGCGCTCCAGGAACCGTTCTTCGCGCGGGATCACGACCGTCGCGATGATGGTGACGGCCGGGACCAGCGTGACGAGCAGCCACAGGTTGTTCAGCCAGACTGACAATCCGAG
>DATFVZ010000426.1:0-2881 GCA_035259785.1 Gemmatimonadales bacterium | reverse complement strand
AGACCGGCACGGCTACGCCATCATGCTCGATGTCGAAAAGCGTACGGACGGCGCCCTGCGCCTCTCTCCCGGCACGTTGTACCGCTCGATCCAGCGCATGATGGAGCAAGACTTGATCAGCGAGACGATCGAGCGGCCCGCCCCGGAGCTGGATGACGAGCGGCGCCGCTATTACCGCATCACTCCGTTCGGGGCAGCGGTGGCGCGGGCGGAGACGCACCGCTTGGCGAGCCTCGTGCGGATGGCGCGCGGCCAAGGGTTGTCGCCGGAACGGGCGTGATGCGCGCGTACCGCTGGCTGCTCGTGTTCTTCCCGGCTTCTTTCCGACGTGAGTACGGCGCCGAAATGAGGGCTGACGTCGCGCGACGGCTCGAGGAATCGCGAGGGGCGTTCGAAACGGTTTGGATCTGGATCGACGCCATTCTCGACGTGCTGCGCAATGCGGTCGCCGCGCATTGGGACTTGCTGCGCCAGGACCTGCGCTATGCGGCCCGCACGCTGGCGCGCTCACCCGGGTTCGCGCTCACCGCCGTCACGGTTACAGCGATCGGCGTCGGTGCAAATACGGCCGCGTTCAGCGTCGCGGATTTCGTACTGCTGCGACCTCTGCCGTTTCCGCAGCCGGAGACACTCATACGCCTGTGCTGGGGTCCCCGTACCGGCGGCGGTTGGGGCTGCAACAACCAGCTGTCCCCCGCCAATTACCGCGACTACAAGAACATGACGTCGTCGTTCCAGGCGTTGGGGGCGTTCACGGGCAATTCCGTGAACCTGGTGGGCGCCGTTGAGCCGCAGCGCCTCAACGGTGCCACCGTGACGCCCGACGTCCTGCCGCTGTTCGGTGTCGCTCCCGTGTTGGGACGGACCTTCGACCCCGCCGGCGCGGGCACTACGGACGCCGCTGCGGTCGTGCTCAGTTTCGGTCTCTGGCAATCGTATTTCGGCGGTGACGCCCGGATCCTGGGACGCAGCGTGAATCTGAACGGCGCACCCTACCATGTGATCGGTGTGATGCCTGCCGGGTTCTACTTCCCGAGCCGAAACGTCCAGCTGTGGACGCAGCTCGTGCTGAGTGAGGGCGACTACGCGGCTCGCGATGACAACTGGCTGGAGGCGGTGGGCCGCCTGAAGCCCGGCATCACGATGAGTCAGGCTCGCGCGGACCTGAACGTCGTGGCCGAGCGACTGGCGCGCGATTATCCGGAGACCAATGCCGACGCCGGCTTCAGCTTCTTCGCAATGCGCGACAACATGTCGCCGCGCTACCGGATGATGCTGCTGGGGCTGTGCGGTGCGACGTTGTGCATTCTCTTACTTACCTGCGCCAACCTGGCCAATCTCCTCCTGGCGCGCGCGGGAGCACGCGAACGCGAGCTGGCAGTGCGCGCCGCCCTTGGGGCCGGCAGAGACCGACTGGTGCGACAGATCGTCACCGAATGCGTGCTGCTCGCGCTGATCGGCGGTGCGCTCGGCATCGCGCTCGCCGCAGCGGCCGTGCCGCTCCTCGCGCTTCTCGTGCCCAACACGTTGCCCGTCGCGAGCCAACCCCGTCTCGACCTACGCGTCCTCAGCCTGGCAATCGCGATCACCACGCTGACGGGACTGGGATTCGGTCTCTTGCCGGCGATTCGCGCGGGCGCGCGCACGAGCCTGACTGCGTTGCGCGAAGGAGCGGGTGCGGGCGGTGGCCAGAAGCAGCGACTCCGCAACGTTTTGGTCGGTCTCGAGGTCGCGCTGTCCGTTATTCTGCTGATCTCATCGGGTTTGCTTATTCGCGCGGTGTGGCGAATACAAGCTGTCGATCCCGGCTTCGTAGCTGAGCGCGTGATCACGCTGAAGACGGTGCTGCCCAGACCAAAATACGATTTCACCCAGCGCCGGATACAGTTCTACAATCGGGTCCTGAATGACGTACGAGCGGTGCCCGGAGTGCAAGGCGCAGCCTACATCACCGGCCTGCCGATCGTGATGTACGGCAGGCTGACGGGCATCGTCATTCCAGGTCGCGAGGTGTCCACCGGGTTCCGCGACGAGGTCGCGAGCATCCGATTCGTCACTCCGCAGTACTTCCACACCATGGGCATTCCGCTGCTGCGCGGGCGTGATATCGACGCTGGCGATATTCTGGGGCGCACGCCGGTCGCGGTTGTGAGTGCGTCGTTCGCCCGGCATTACTGGCCGAATGAAGACCCCATCGGCCGCACGTTTGACAGTCGAGGTGGAATCCGGACCGTCGTGGGCGTCGTTGGCGACGTCAAGGTCCGTGGCCTCGAGCGCGAGAGCGAACCGCAAATGTACGGATCGGCCGCGCAGCTACCCGACACCGGGTTCGTCAACGACGATCCGAAAGACATGGTCATTCGCTTCAGCGGATCGACCGGCGCGCTGCTCACCGCGGTCCGCGGCGCGGTTCGCGCGGCGGATCCCGAACAGCCCATCTCCGACGTGCGCACTCTGGAGGACGTCGTCTCGACTGAGACCGCCACCCGGCGCGCGCAGCTCAACATCCTGGTCGCCCTGGCCGCGATCGCTTTGCTACTCAGCATTGTCGGGATCTACGGTTTACTCGCGTATACCGTCTCGCAGCGGTCCCGCGAGATCGGCGTGCGCCTAGTGCTCGGCGCGGAGCCAGGCAGCGTGGCGCGCATGATCGTGAGTCAGGGGATGAAACTGGCCCTCGTCGGCATCGCCCCCGGCCTGATCATCGCCTACGCGGCAGCGCGCGGCATGCGGGCGCTGCTGTTCGGCATCGGCCCGGCGGATCCCATCACGATTCTTGGCGTGGTCGCCCTCGTCGTCGGGATGACGTTGGCGGGCTCCCTCGTGCCCGCGCTGCGCGCCGTGCGACTGAATCCGATGCGGGTGCTACGGGCGGAATAGC
>DATFVZ010000425.1:0-2187 GCA_035259785.1 Gemmatimonadales bacterium | reverse complement strand
TGACCGGCCCCCGGAATCCGCTACACCGATAGGGAGAGTCCGTCCGATTTCTTCGGTTCCTCCGGCGTGCTCGGAGCAGCCGCCGAGCAGGCCTTCCACCCAGCTGCGAGGCCCGCGCAGGCGGCTGCGGCGTAGGCTGCGGGGGTCAGTTGTCCGAGCGAGCGATGCGGTCGCACGGTGTTGTAGTCGATGCGCCACGCTTCGATGATCTGCTGTGCTTCCGCGAGGCTCACAAACCAGTGTTCGTTTAAGCACTCGTCGCGAAACTTCCCGTTGAAGCTCTCGACATACGCGTTCTCGATCGGCTTGCCAGGTCGAATGAAGCGCAGCTCGACGCCGCGACGATAGGCCCACGCATCCAGCGTGCGTCCGGCGAATTCAGGGCCGTTGTCGCAGACGATCGCCTTCGGTAGCCCGATGGTGTCGGCCAAGCGATCGAGCACGCGCACCACGCGCGCGCCCGGCAGTGAGCGATCGACTTCGATCGCAGGGCACTCGTGACTGAAGTCGTCGACGATGTTCAGCGTTCGAAAACCACGGCCATCGCCGAGCGTATCGGCCATGAAATCCATCGACCACCGCTCGAGCAGCGCCGCGGGCCGGGGCAGCGGGAGTCGCTCGGCGCGTGTCACCCGCTTGCGTGATCGCCGTCGCACCTGGAGGCTGGCCTCGCGATATACGCGATAGACGCGTTTGTGATTGGCGTGGAGACCCTCGCGCTCGACGAGGACGTGCAGCCGCCGATAGCCGTACCGTGGGCGGACGGCGGCATGTGCTTGAAGCCGCGCCAGGAGCTCGCGGTTGTCGACGCGACCGCGCCGCTCGTACCGCCACGTCGCCGTGCTCAGGCCAACGACTCGACACGCCCGTCGCAGCGTGGTCTGCTGCGCGTCGATCAGCCACCCCACCGCCCCGCGCTTCGCGATGGGGCCTACCACTTTTTTGCCACCACCGCTTTCAACGCCTGGATATCCAGCGTCTGCTCCGCGACGATGTGCTTCAGCCGGCGGTTCTCGTCCTCGAGCTGTTTGAGCCGTTGCATCTCACTCCGCTCCATTCCGCCGTATTTCGCTTTCCAGCGGTAATAGGTTTGTTCGCTGATCCCGTGCATCCGACACAGGTCGGCGACCTTCCGCCCGGCTTCGCCTTCCTTGACGATCGCGAGGATCTGCTCCTCGGTGAATTGGCTCCGTTTCATCGGTCCTCCCTTCAAACGGAGGACCCTCATTCTATGCGTGGCGGATCAGAGGGGGCCGGTCAGATGACAACATGCGCCGCGGTGAGTCACGCGCCGTCTGTCGCACTCAATCGCCGCGCATCGTGCGGGGCTGATGTCGACTGCAGTAGTCGAGTGCGGCCTAGGGACTCTAGCGGGGATAAGGTGGAGCGGCACCGTGGCCGGTCGGGGGACGCGATCCGTCCAGCGAGTAAACCTCGTAGATGATGGTTCCCGCCGGACTGGTAAACGCGCGCTCGAGTCTCGGAACGATGCCCAAGGCCGCGCACCACTTCAGAAAATTCGGCCTCGTGTCAAAGTTATTGAATCCGTCCCCGTCGGGGCCGTACGTAATGGCCAACCAGCGTAGCCCCTCAAAGTCTCGCAGCAGGGACGTGCGCTCCTGGCCCGAGAGGTCACCGAGATGGCGGAACTCGAACCACCGGTCCCGCGCGATCGCGCGAGTCTTGGAAGTGCCCAGGGCCCAGACCTGATTGTGGAGCCCCCAATCCACCGACACGATGCGCTCCGCGGGTTGGTGATTCAGAAAGTCGACCAACTGGTAGATGACGGGGCTCCAATGCGGCACGAATTCGGCCGTCGGTCGAAAGTTCCGATCGTAGGCGGCGCCGACGTTCAGGCCGGACGCCACGAGGACGGCGGCGATTACTGCGGTACTCAACATCCCGGCTACTGCGACCACCCCACCGAAGGTCACGAACAGCTGGAAGGGATACAGCACCATGATGTGGGGCGGTCCATAAGCCATCTTGGTAAACAGGATCTCCACAAAGATCAGGGCAAAGATCACGAGGTGGCAGAGGCGCACCCGCTCCTGGAAAGGCATGCGCCCCACGCCGCCGGCACGGCGTGCGGCCCGCAGGCTCGCCAGGACCATGCCGGCCACGCCGAGCGTCAGGATGGGGTTCATCAGGCTCTGGGCGGCCAGGGTCCGCTTGGTCACCCACAGG
>DATFVZ010000424.1:0-5275 GCA_035259785.1 Gemmatimonadales bacterium | reverse complement strand
TTCAAAACGTACCCAGGCGTCCAGGAGGTACTGCCCGTGGGTCCGGGCGAGCAGATGGAGATGGCCGCGATGTTAGACCTGTTGCACAGTCAGCCACCGCTGGTCCCGTGAGCGATGGCGTGGATCGAAAGTCACCAGGCGCTGGGGCATCACCCGAAAACGTTGCAGCTCGCCGCGGAGTTGAACGTGTCGCTCCCGACGGCAGTGGGCCATCTTCAATATTTGTGGTGGTTTGCGCTGGACTACGCGCCCGACGGCCTGCTCGCGCCAGGCTCAGAGGTAACCGTGGCGCGCGCGTGCGAATGGCATCACCGCAGACCCGAGCGGTTCTGGCGGGCCCTGGTCTCGGCCGGCTTCATCGAGGAGCGTGACGACGGCGGACACATCCATGACTGGATGGAATATGCGGGCAGATACGTCGAAAAACGGCGGAAAGATGCCGAGAGGAAACGGACTTCTCGGCAAGTGGGGTCAGACCCCTCAGCCAACTCGTCCGGCGGACATCCAGGGGACGTCCAGGGGATGTCCGCACGCACCAACCAACCGGACCTAACCAACCTTAACCGGACCAACCGGACCAATACATCCCCCCCTACCCCCCCTTCGGACCAGCCGAAGGGGGGGCACGAGTCAAACAATGGGATCGGCCATCCGACATCCGCTCGGATCTGCCCGGTCTGCGGGCGGGTGATCCCGTCGAGTTTTCCCAGTGATCAGCCGTACTGTCACGAGCCAGGGGCGCAGTCCTGAAATCCTCATGGGTCGCGATCAAGGAGCTGCCGCACCCGCGCGTGTGAACGGCTGATCGTCTGCGCGATCTCACGCAGGCTCGCTCCGTTTCTCGATGCTCCCTTGATCGCTTGCTGGAGGTCAACGAGAGACGCATCCCAGCGTTCACGCGCGGCTCGTTCCGAGTCGGCGGCTTCCAGCAGCGCGACCCGATCACTGGGTGTGACCTCGCGGCGCCTCACGCCACTGGCTGCGCGGAATATTCGCGTATTTCCCGCGCGCGCTCTTGGGTCCGCCTGCGGCTGAGTCCCCAGCGTTGGGCGAGTTGGCGTGTATCGCCACCGACTTCAGCGATGTCGTTCGCCCATTGCGCGTGATCGCTCTCCGGCCGACCCTTTTTGCGTGAGAGTTGCGCCGTAATTGCATCGAGCAGATAGCGTCGCTCGTCGTCACTACCTAGCCCAGCCAAGGTCTGTTCGGCGAGTCGGTCGAGGTCTCGACATCGCTTGGCGCTGAGCCGCACTGCACGTCGCTCGCGTGCTTGCTGCTCGACTGTTTTGCCGCCGGCTGCCTGTTTTGCCTGTTGGCGCCCTGAAAGCGGTGACCGGGGCTGGCCATTGTGTTTTGTCCAGCCTAGACGAGCAGCGCGCTCAACAAGCGTTTCTGGTCCGACCGCGGCATATCCAGTGGCTGCTTGCTCGAGCGTACGCCGTTTGTCCGCCAGTGCACCGTGGTCCATCATCGTCCGCGTTTTCTCGCCGAGCTTGTCCCATTTGATCGCCCGGTAGACGTCCTCGTATTCGACGTCGCACGCGATCAAGAAGTAATCGAACTCACATTCGAGCCAATCATCACTACCGATCGCGGTTCGATAGTGTCGCCAGGCTCCCGATTCGGCGATCTCGATAATCTTGTCGGCAAGCTCGCCGATTTTGCCGAGCGTGCGCACGTCGGCGGCGAAGTGCACGACCTTTTCGCCGTTGGCATCCAGCAACGCATTGCTCATCGGATGCTCTTGGTGTTCTTGTAGTCACGAATATGTTGTTCGGCAATCTGCAGCGCTCGTTGGAGTCGGTCGAGACTGGCAACCGCACGTTTGCCGTTTGGGATACCCGCACGGTCGTTCACCATGTAGTTGAACTGACCGGGCGGTGTATCGCCGTGCTTTGCCCACCAGCGACCGCGCTCGGCGAGCTGGTCCTGGACAAGCTTGCATTGCTCCTCGAGCGAAGGTTCGCGCCGAGTCTGCTTGTCTTCGTCAGGGCGGAAGTCGAACGGACGTCGTTGAAGCAAGTCACCGATCGTCCGCTGCGTCGCAACGGACGCTCGCGGCCAGTAGATCTCTGGCAGGTTGGCAGCTTTGAAATGGACCGCGAGTGTCGCGGCGATATCGGTCGCGACATTCTCCGAGGTTCCGTCGTGAAACGAGACCGTGACGGTCTCATCGCCGACCTGAACCGCCTCGAGGTTGAAGCGCCGCAGTGGAGGCGTCCAGATCAATTCCCCATCACCTTCGCGCTCTGGTCGCCGCAGCGATACCTCATCAGCACGTATCTCGTGTAGATAGGGCGTCATGTACCGCAGGAATTCCTTGACCAGTTCGGTCGAATCGGGCAGGACCACGATCGCAGGCAGAACTGTCCCGATTTGCCGTTCACGGTCCGTGACGCGCATTGCGCGCGCGGTCACCTGGCGCACGTAGAGCGAGGTCAATTTGTTTGACGCATAGCCAAGGACAGCGATCTCGGGACAGTCGTAGCCCTCGCCGGCCATGTCCACGGTGCATAAGACGCCCACCCGCTTTTGTGCGCGGAAGTTATCGAGGGTTATTTGCGCCTCATCCTCGTTGCGACTGACCGCGAGTTCTGCCAGCGGCTGCAGATGCCGCTCGCGCATCTGTCGGTCTACCTCATCACGAAATTTTTCGGCCTGATCCTGGGTAGCAGCGACGATCAACGCCTTGACGTGGTAGTTCAGGGCTCGATGCGCCTTTTCGAGTTTGTCGAGCACCGATGCAACGAAAGCGGTCCGCCATGAGTTGATGTCGGCGAGGCCTGCCACGGCCGCGCGGGCGGGCTTCGCATCGACATCCGACAGGTTGCCCTCGATGTAGCTGAGGTCGGCGTAATCGGCCACCTGGACGTGCGCGTCGACGCGGTACAGGTCGATTGAGCGAAGCTGTCCGACCGCGATCAACTCCTGGACGGTTACTTCGCCGTCAACGATCGAACGGATCCGGTTGTCCGCATCCGGCGGGGTATAGCGCACTGTCGAGATGCGCTCGCTGCGCTCCGAACGCCACAGCGTGCCCGACAGATTCAGGATGCCGGCAATGCCCTGCTGGCCAGCCTCGACATCACCAGCGAGCCTGGCAATGGGCCGAGCCCACGCGGCGTGTCCGCTATCGGCGTCGCGCGCGAGATGGTGCACCTCGTCGAGAACCAGAAGTGTTGGTATCCGCTCGGCCATGATGAGGTGGGTTTCGAGCGAATCGGCCGACCGCTCGGTCAGCGATTGGTACGTGACGACGACGCCGTCCTGATTGGGTCGCTCCTGGGCTGAATGTGGCTTGAGTCGAAGATGGCAGCCGACCTCTAGCGCATCCATCCATTGCTTCGCCAGGCCACGTCGCGGAACGACAACCATGAGTCGCTCGACCAGGCCGGCCTCGCGCAATGCGTCGAAGACGAAGCCTGCGAACAGCGTCTTGCCAGCGCCGGGCGCGCCGGAGAACGTCGCCGCGCCGGTTCGCATGATCGCGCCCACGACCTTGTCCAGCTCGCGCAGTTGCCATTCGCGCGGCATAGCTCGCGGATCTCGAGCATCCTTTGCTCCCAGTGTGAGATTGCACCGCGAGCACCAGGCCTCAAGATTCGACGGATGGGCAATCCCGCCGTGCTGGCCGGAGCGCAGATGGGAAGCGTGGAATGTTTCCAGTGTGATCGCAGCAGGACAGCGTCCCCGATGAGCGCCGCAAACCCCGTCACACTGACAGGTGCCGTCACAGCGGGCGAAAACGTATTCCCGTTGTGTCTTACTGATTCGAGCCATTGGACCGGTTAGGGTACTACACTATCCAGTCAGTGTCAGACTAGAAACGACTCATGCCGCGCTACACTCGCGCAGTAGAGTGCCCCGTGGCGTTGCCCATCCGCCCGAGCTGCGCGCCCAGGCCGTCGCGGCCGTGCTCGCCGGCTCCGCGCTGGCTGAGGTCGCCCGTCGCTATGGCATCAGCAAGGGCACGCTCGGCACCTGGCTCGCCGAATCCGAAGTTCGAACGGTTCGAACGCCTGTCGCGCGCGCACGCACGCGCGACGAGCTCGCCGCGCTGATCTACGATGCCGTCGCCGCCACCCTCCGCTCGCTTACGGCTCGAGCCGAGGCTACTGGACGCGCGGACTGGATCGAGAAGCAGTCCGCGGCCGAGCTTGCCCAGTTGGCTGCTACCGACTGGGACCGGATCATTCGCATGGTCTCCGGATTCCGACCCGTTGAGCCCAGCCCAGCCGGACTCCCTACAGCTGCCGCCGCTGCACCCGGCACAGCAGGAGATGACCAGTAGCGCCAGGCGCTTCAACGTCGCGGCCTGTGGTCGCCAGATGGGCAAGACTACTCTCGGCGTCGATCGCATCACCCGCGCCGCCACCTCGGGCATCCCGTGCGCCTGGTTCGCCCCGAGTTACAAGTATCTCGACGAAGTCTGGCGGAGCTTGCGCACCGTGCTCGAGCCCATGGTGGCCACCAAGTCCGAGCAGCAGCACCGGTTGGACTTGCGCGGCGGCGGCGTAGTAGAAGCTTGGTCGCTGGACGATCCCGACGCGGGCCGCGGGCGCCGCTACGGACTCATCGTGATTGATGAGGCGGCGATTGTGCGCGACCTCGAGACCGTCTGGCAGGCCTCCTTGCGCCCAACGCTGAGCGTGCTCGGTGGCGGCGCGTGGTTTCTGTCCACGCCCAAGGGACTCAACTATTTTTCGACGCTGTACCAGCTCGGCCAGGACCCGCTCGAGGCCGAGTGGATGTCCTGGCAGATGCCCTCGAGCGCGAGCCCGTTCATCACCGCCCAGGAGATCGAGGCCGCGCGGCGCTCGCTGCCCGAGCGGGTGTTCGAGCAGGAATACCTCGCCCACTTCCTGCAGCTTGCCGGCGCTGGCGTCTTCCGCAACGTGCGTGTTGTCGCGCGCCTGCAGCCAGCGCGACCGGAGCCAGGGCACGTGTACGTCTTCGGCGTCGACTGGGGGCGCACCGAGGATTTCACCGCCATCAGCGTCTTCGATGCCACGCTCCAGGAGCAGGTCCTCATCGATCGTTTCAACCGCATCGACTACGAGTTTCAGACCGAGCGTCTGCAGCGACTGGCGGCGGCGTACCGCCCACGCCAGATCCTGGCCGAGGCCAATGCCATGGGCATGCCGATCATCGAGCGTCTGCAGCGAGGGTATGCGCTGCTCGACGGCACGCGGCGGCCGGCGCTGCCGGTGACGCCGTTTGTGACGACCAACGCGACCAAAGCGGCACTGGTCATCGACCTGTCGGTGGCGATCGA
>DATFVZ010000423.1:0-21507 GCA_035259785.1 Gemmatimonadales bacterium | reverse complement strand
ACGAGAACGGTAATACCATCGCGCGCATCGCGCCGCGGAACTTCGAATTCATGGCGTCGTACGCCACGAGTCTTGCCGGTTCGGTCGTCTTTGGTCTGAGCTACAAACTCGTGCAGTTCCGCGTCGATTGCAGCGGTGATTGCCGTAATCTCCCGGCCGGCTCCGGCGCTACACACGCGGTCGATCTGGGGGGCCAGTTTCGCGTCGGCCCCGCAGGTCCCTTGCGCATCGGCGTGGCGCTGCGCAACCTCGGATTTCGACTGCAGGTGCAAAACCAGGCGCAGGCCGACGCGTTGCCTACCCGGCTCGCGATCGGCGCGCAGTATGAGCTGCATTTCCGCCCCGCCGAAGGTGCCACGCTCGATCAAGCGTTCGATCTGAAACTCGCCGCCGACGTCGACAGCCCATTCGGGCAGGTCGGCCAGTCGGCGACCAGGCTGGGCCTGGACATCGGCTATCAGAAGCTCGTGCGGGTGCGTGCCGGATACGCATTCGTCCAGGAGGGGTTGAGCGGGCCGAGCGTGGGCCTGGGTGTCGAAAGCGGGTCGCTCGGCGTCGATCTGGCGCGCGCCTTTCTTACCGGATCCGACCTCCAGGCGGACAACCCGACGTTCTTTTCGTTCCGAGTGACATTCTGATGTATGGCCGCGCGGCAGGAGTTGCCGCTGCCGCGCTGCTCGCTGTGGTTCCACTCGACGCCCAGGATACGGTCCGCGCGGCGCCCCCTCCCCCCGCGCCCCCTGCGTCGCGTGACACGGCGGCCCACGCGAGTCTGTACGTTCGTCCCCTTGCATCGCTGCTTGTTCCGGGCAGCGGGCAGCTGATGGCGCACCAGGATCGCGCGGCCGTGTACATCGCGGCGGAAGTGTATCTGCTGTCGCGATTCCTCCAGTTCGACCGGGAAGCGAACCGCGAGGCCACGCGGTTTCAGACTCTCGCGTTCAACGTGGCTCGTCGGCCATTCATGCCGGAGCGCACGGATACTGTGTTCGAGTATTACGAACAGATGGAGCGTTTCCCGGAGAGCGGTCTCTATGACGCGGATCCCGGAGCTGCGTTCGAGCCTGAATCCGACGCGCACACGTATAACGGCTCGGTCTGGCTGCTGGCGCGACGCACATTCTGGCAGGATCCCAATGTCCAACCCGACCCCATGTCCCAGGCATACATCAATGCGCTGAATTTCTACTGGAATAATGCCGTCACGCCCGGATTTCAGTGGAGCTGGCGGGATCACTCGCTCGAACACGAGGAGTATCGACAGTCGATTCGGCGCAGCGACAACACGTATCGCAGAGCGCAGGATCAAATCGGTCTCCTGCTCGCCAATCACGTGCTGAGTGCCGTCGACGCGTTGATCTCCGCGCGGCTCGCGGCGGCAGCCGGCCGGCCGCTCGAAATGCGTACGACGGTCGGCCTGAACGGGCGCGCGGGCATGTGGTTTACCGTCCCGTTTTGATGCGACTCCCAAAGACCTTCTGACAGGACGCACGCATGAGTTGGATCACCAGCCCCGAAGCATGGGTGGGCCTGCTCACGTTGACGCTGCTCGAGATCGTTCTCGGCATCGACAACATCATCTTCATCTCGATTCTCGCGGGAAAGCTCCCGGAGGAGCAGCAAGGGCGAGCGCGCCGAGTCGGTCTCCTTGGGGCGATGGTGACACGCATCGCGCTGCTGGCGGCGCTCGCGTGGATCATCCGGCTGACGGCTCCCTTGTTCTCAGTGGTCGGCCGAGAATTCTCGGGACGAGACCTGATCTTGCTCGCGGGTGGCCTGTTTCTGCTCGCGAAGAGCACGCATGAGATCCACGAGGCCCTCGAGGGCGAATCGGGCCGCGGCAACCCCAGGGGGCGCGCGTCGTTTGCCGCTGTCGTCGGACAGATCATGGTGCTGGACATCGTCTTCTCACTCGATTCGGTGATCACGGCGGTAGGAATGGCGCGCCATTTGGGGGTGATGATCACGGCCGTGGTGCTCGCTGTCGGCGTCATGATGTTCGCGGCTGCACCGATCAGCGATTTCGTCCATCGGCACCCGACGGTGAAGATGCTCGCGCTCAGCTTCCTGTTGATCATCGGGGTGTCGCTCGTGGCAGACGGGTTGGGGCAGCACATCCACAAAGGGTACATCTATTTCGCGATGGGCTTCTCTGTTTTCGTCGAAGCGCTGAACCTGCGGGTTCGCGCACGTCGCAAGCCGGTCGAGTTGCGTGAGGCCGTGACGGGCGAAACACAGACTCCGAGCGGTTAATTTGACACGGGAGGGGAGGGGGCCTAAGTTTAGGCGCTTTCTACCCTTACGAGAGGAGTGAGGTGCGGTCGCGCCAAGCCATCCTGTTCTTTTCCCCGGCTGGACGTTCCGTACCTGACTTCGTGACCGCCTGGGTCAACGGGAAGGGCATGCCCGTGATCACCATTCCCCAGGCGAGCGGCGTGGAAGAGCGGGTGCTCCGGTCGCTTCCGACCCTCATTGTGGTAGATGCCGAAAGCGCCGGCGATGAGGGGATGGAGCTGTGCTCACGGCTCAAGAGCGACCCGTACATGGCAATCGTCCCCCTCGCTGTCGTGATCAATCGCCACGCCACGGATGCGGTCCGCCGCTGGTTTGCCGCCGGCGCCGATGAGGTGATCACGCCGCTGTTCGAGCCGGGCGAGCAGGCGGGGCGGCTGGACGCGTTGGTGACGCGCGCGCAGCGAGATGTCGCTGTGAATCCGACAACGCGACTCCCCGGCACGACAGAAATCGACCGCGAGCTCCGCCAGCGGATGGACCGCGGCGAGCTGTTCGCGGTCTGCTATGCCGATCTCGATCACTTCAAGGAGTACAACGATCGCTACAGCTACTACGACGGCGATCGTGTGATCTATTTGCTCTCCCGCATTTTGCATGATGTGGTGCGCGGCATGGTGGGCGAAGCCGGCTTTGTCGGGCACATCGGCGGCGATGATTTTATAGTAGTCATCCCGATCGACAGCATCGGACCGGTGTGCGAAGAAGTGCTAAACGTGTTCGATACGCTCGTGCCGTACCAGTACAATGAACAGGATCGGCGCGCCGGTTATTACTTCGGCAAGGATCGGCGCGGCCAATTACACCGCGTGCCATTGATGACGCTGTCGATCGGCGTGGTCACAAACAAGCACCGGCGCTTTACGCACCCGGCCCAGGTGAGCGAGGCGGCGACGGAAATGAAGAGCTATGCGAAGACCCAGCCGGGCTCGATTCATGTCGTCGATCGCCGGCACGATCGAGAAGGGGATGAAGGGGAGACTGGAGACAACGAGGCGTAGCGCGTGAACGTGACCTGTCCGTCGTGCCAAACGGTGTATCGGGTGGACCCCACAAAGGTCCCCGGCGCCGGAATCCGTGCGCGCTGCACCATCTGCAGCAACGTCTTCACGGTTAGTGGGAACGGTGCGGCACACTCGGCGGCCGCGGTGTCCGCACCTCGAGCTGCGGCTCCAGTGTCACCGCCTGCGCCGTCTCCGGCACCCCCGCCGCCACCACCGCCCCCACCGCCCGCGCCGCCCCCGTTGCCCAGACCGCTAGCATCGTCGCCCGCGACCGTCGCGGCGACGCGTCCGGTGGTGCGGCCCACGTCGCCGTCTCCCATCGCGCGCCCGGCAACGCCGACGTCACTGCCCCTCTCGCGCCCCACGATCCCTGCGAGACCTGCGGGACCCGTCGTGAATCCGTTCGCGACCAGGCCGGCGGTCCCGCCCCCCCCGCCGGCGCGTCCGGAGCCCCCGGTCCCTGTGGTCCCTGCGGCTGTGCGCGCCGGACCTGCGGCCCGTCCGTCGCCTCCAGCACCAGCGCCCACGCCACGGGCTGCGCCACAGCCTCCGCCTCCGCCCCCCGCTCCGTCCCCGCCATCCGCACCTCGGCGAAACACGGGGCCTTTGCGGCCGGTGAATCCGTTTATGGTTCAGGATCCGAAACAGAAGGCGCGCCGCCTGGCGCGCGCGCTCATCTCGGATATGCTCGTCTACCATCCGGAGAAGCGGCAGCAGGGCCTTCGGGACGGCACCTTGCCGCTGCTTTTCAAGGAGGAGATCGACAAGAGTTGGCAGGAGTACGTTGAGCAAGTCGGCCGGGACATTGCTCAGAGTACCCCGTTCTGGACCGAAGCCTTGAACGAAATTCTCGCCGGTGGAAAAAAGGTCTTTTAAGGAGTCACCGTGTCTTTAGCAGAGCGATTCCAGGATTTCGACCGCCGCCTCACCGAGCTCAGGGGCTTTCTTTGACGTCGAGGGGAAAGCCGCGCGACTCGCGGAGCTGGAGCAGAAAATGGCCGACGGATCGCTGTGGTCCGACTCCGAGCGCGCACGCCAGACCGTCACCGAAGTCAAATCGCTGAAGGGCTGGCTCGAGCCTTACCACGCGCTGCGCAAGCGCGTCGACGAGGGCCGAGAGCTGAACGAGTTGCTCGAAGCGGAATCCCACATCGATCTCGCCATGCAGCGCTCGCTCGAGACGGAGGCGGACGAAATCGCCGGACGGCTCGAATCACTGGAGATGCAGAACATGCTCCAGGGGCCAGACGACGCGCGGGATGCGCTCCTCACCATTCATCCGGGTGCCGGGGGGACGGAGTCGCAAGATTGGGCGGAGATGCTCGTGCGCATGTACACGCGTTGGGCGGAACGGCATGGCTTCGGGGTCAACGTGCTCGACCTCCTGCCGGGTGAAGAGGCGGGCATCAAATCAGCCGAGATCGAGATCCGCGGCCGGTACGCATTCGGGCTGCTGAAGGCCGAAAAAGGCGTGCACCGGCTGGTGCGCATTTCGCCATTTGATTCGCAGTCGCGCCGTCACACCTCGTTCGCATCGGTATTCGTGTATCCCGAAGTCGACGACGAGATCGAAATCGAAATCAAGGATGACGATTTGCGCATCGACGTGTTCCGCGCGTCGGGGAAGGGCGGGCAGCACGTCAACAAGACGTCATCCGCGGTGCGCATCACACACCTGCCCTCGGGGATCGTGGTATCGTGCCAGCAGGAGCGCAGCCAGGGCAAGA
The DNA here is from genome assembly GCA_035259785.1 of Gemmatimonadales bacterium. Lineage (GTDB taxonomy): Bacteria > Gemmatimonadota > Gemmatimonadetes > Gemmatimonadales > GWC2-71-9 > 20CM-2-65-7. Next base: position 16,484 of record DATFVZ010000423.1, on the reverse strand, counting down.
ACAAGGCAACGGCGATGAAGATGTTGAAAGCGCGGCTGTACGAGCGTGCCGTCGCCGAGCGGGAGGCGAAGAAGGCGGAAGTGGACAAGCAGAAGACGGACATCGCGTGGGGCAATCAGATTCGTTCGTACGTTTTCCAGCCGTACACGATGGTGAATGATCATCGTACGGAGCTGAAGGTGAGTGACGTGCAAAAAGTGATGGACGGTGATCTCGATCCATTCATCGAAGCGTTTCTCAAGCGCTCTGGGGGCAAGGCCGCGTAATGACCGGGTTCGTGGAAGCCGCGCGCCGCGAGAAGCTCAAGGAGTTAGTTGACCGCGGCGTCGCGCCGTTCGCCTATCGCTTCGCGCGGACTGCGACCGCCCAGCAAGCGCTCGCCGCGTACCGCGATGACAACGACGAGACGTCGCACGCCCTCGCGGGACGGCTCGTCGCGCTGCGGCCACACGGCAAGACCACATTCGCCCATCTGGAAGATGCGAGTGGCAAGATCCAACTCTACTTCAAGGGTGACGAGCTGGGCCCCGAGATGTACGGCATCCTCGAGCTCCTCGATCTCGGCGACCACCTCGGCGTCGAAGGGCGCCTGATGAAGACCCGGACGGGGGAGATCACGGTGCGGGTCGCCAAGTTCACGCTTCTGGCCAAGGCACTACGGCCGCTGCCGCTCGGCAAGGAGGATGCGAGTGGCGTAAAGCACGGCGAACTGAGCGCCCCGGAGTTACGCTCCAGGCAGCGCTACGCCGATCTCGCCGTGCACGCGGAGGTCCGGGAAGTGTTTCGGCTGCGGAGCCGGATCGTGCAGGGGATCCGCGCTTTCCTCGACAGGAAGGGGTATCTGGAGGTAGAGACGCCGGTCCTGCAACCGCTGTATGGCGGAGCCATGGCCCTGCCATTCCGGACGCACTACGAGGCGCTCGACACGACGTTTTATCTGCGGATCGCGGACGAGCTCTATCTCAAACGGTGCCTGGTCGGTGGGCTCGAAAAAGTGTACGAGATCGGTCACGATTTTCGCAATGAAGGGCTGTCGCGGTTCCATAACCCGGAATTCACCATGGCGGAGTGGTATCAGGCGTACGCGGACTACAACGACATGGCCGAGCTCACCGAAGAGATGCTGGCGGGCCTCGTCCTCCAGTTGTTCGGCGGCGCCTTGCTCGAGCGCCACGGGGCAACGCTCTCGTTCGAGCGCCCTTTTGCTCGCAAAGACTATTACGGGCTCGTGCGCGAGCATGCCGGCGTGGATCTCACCAAGGCCTCGGATTCGGAAATGCGCGCGGTGCTCAAGCGGCACAAGTCGCCGGATGCCGACGAGCTGAGCGGGCCGAAGCTCGTCGATGAGGTTTTCAAGACGACCGTGGAGCCCAAGCTGGTGCAGCCCACATTCGTCTTCGATTACCCGGTCGCGCTTTCACCGCTCGCCAAACCAAAGCGCGGCGACCCAACCAAAGTCGAGCGCTGGGAGCTGTTCGTGCAGCACCGCGAGCTCGCGAATGCGTTCAGCGAGCTCAATGACCCCGACGAGCAGCGCCGCCGCTTCGAGCAGCAAGCCGTGTTCCGCGCGGCCGGGGACGCGGAGGCACAACAACTCGACGAGGACTATTTGCGCGCGTTGGAGTACGGCATGCCGCCCGCGGGCGGGGTCGGTCTCGGCGTGGATCGGCTCACGATGATTCTGGCCGATCAAACCAACATCCGCGACGTGATCCTTTTTCCCATGCTCCGACCTGGTTCCGGCCCGGCATGATGTCGGTCGCGGAGAGCGTCCTGGCCGCGCTGGCGCTGATCACCACGATTACCCTGGTGGTCGTGGTGATCACGAACGTCGCCGGGTATGCCGCGGATTCGTTCGTGCCGTGGTCGCGGCTCGATCTCCGCATGGCGATGCGGTACCTCCGCAGTCGCCGCACTTCACGCCTGTTGTCGCTGATCACGGTGATCGCGGTTGAGGGTGTCACGCTCGGCGTGATGGCTCTGGTCTTGGTGCTCGGCGTGATGAACGGGCTGCAGAACGACCTGCGCGAGAAAATCCTCGTGGTGAATCCGCACCTGCGCGTGCTGACCTACGGTGAGGGATTGCGGCTCGACGATTGGGCCGGCGTGCTCGCCAGGGTCCGGCGCATGTCGGGTGTCGAAGCGGCCACGCCGTTCGTCCTCACGCAAGGACTCATCTCGGCGGGCCACGATTACGCCGAGGGAGTCGCGGTGATCGGGGTGGAGGCCGACACCGGCACCCGCGCCGTGACGAGCTTGCCGCGCTACTTCACAAAGGGCGATCTCACCTTCCGCACGACTCAGCCGGGCGTGGAAGGCGGGATTGCGATCGGCGGCCGCCTGGCCAGCAAGCTGTCCGCGTATCCTGGTGATGTTGTGACCCTCGTCGCGCCCGCCGGCTCACAGTTCAATCGGAGCCTCGGCGCGTTCGTCCCCAAGTATCGTCGTTACGAGGTCACCGGACTGTTCGAGACGGGGATGTACGACTACGACAACAGCTACATCGTCATGCGGCGCGAAGCAGCCCAGGACTTCGCCGGGCTCGGCGGCGCGGTTACGGGACTCGAGCTGCGGCTCACCGATCCCGAGCACGCGAACACGTTCGCGCAACAGCTCGAGACGCAACTCGGGTATCCCTACCGGGCGCTCGACTGGCAGATGCAGAACCGCTCGCTCTTCTCGGCCCTCAAGCTCGAGAAGCTCGCGATGGGTCTCGTCGTGTTTCTTATCTGCGTCGTGGCAGCGTTCAACGTGGTCGGGACGCTCACCATGGTCGTGCGTGACAAGACGCGCGAGATCGGCATCCTCATGGCGATGGGGATGCAACGCCCCCGGATTCGGCGGGTCTTCCTTATTCAGGGTGTATTCATCGGCCTCGTGGGCACGGTGCTGGGCACCGTTCTCGGATTGATCCTCGGGACGACTGTCAATCGCGGCCACCTGATTCCCATCGATCCGTCGATTTACTTCATCGATCATCTGCCCGTTCTCACGAATCCGCTTGATGCGGTGGCCGTCATCGGCGCGAGTCTGCTCATCGCTACGCTCGCCCCACTGTACCCCAGCATTCAGGCCGCCGGGCTCGATCCGGTGGGCGCGATCCGGTACGAATGAACGGGCTCCTGGTGGCGCGGGGCATCCGCAAGGTCTTCGCGGGCGGCGATGGACAGCCGCTCGAGGTGCTGCGCGGCCTCGACATGGAGGTCCGCCGCGGCGAGTTCGTCGCGATTGTCGGCTCTTCGGGCGCGGGCAAAAGCACATTGCTGCATTTGCTGGGTGCCCTCGATACGCCGACGAGCGGCGATATTTGGTTGGAGGGGTCGCGCTACGCGGACATGGATCCCTACGGCACGGCGGAACTTCGGAACCGAAAGCTGGGGTTTGTGTTCCAGTTTCATCATCTGCTGCGCGAGTTTTCGGCGCTCGAGAACGTGATGTTGCCGCTGCTCATCGGTCGCACGTCGCCCCGCAAAGCGCGCTCGCGGGCTGAAGAGGTTCTGTCCGACGTCGGTCTGGCCGGCCGGATGACTCACCGGCCCGCGGAGCTTTCCGGCGGTGAGCAGCAACGCTGCGCGGTCGCGCGCGCGCTGGTCCACGATCCCAACGTCGTGCTGGCCGACGAGCCGTCGGGCAACCTCGACCATGCGAACGCTGAACGACTGCATGAGATTTTCTTTCGTCTGGCGCGGGAGTACGAGACAGCCGTGGTCGTCGTCACGCACAATCGCCAGCTCGCGGCCCGCGCGGACCGTGTGCTACTCCTGGAGGATGGCCGGCTCAGCACCGTGAGCTCGGTCGATGCGATACCCTGATGCTGTGCGATAACTGCAAGGAACGCGACGCGATCATCAACCTGACCCAGGTGGAGCACGACTCCAAAGTCACGCTCCATCTCTGCGAGCAGTGCGCCCAGCTCAAGGGTGTCGAGACGGGTGGCACCGTGCTCAAGACGCCGCTCGGTGGGTTCCTCACGGCGCTGGGGAAGGGCGCCGGGGCGCTCGTGCCCACCGCCGGCGACGGGATTCGCTGCCCGGAGTGCGGCAGCACGCTGCGCGACTTCCGCGACTCGGGCCGGCTTGGCTGTGATCAGTGCTACGCGACCTTCGACGCGCACCTGCGGGATCTGCTGCGCCGGCTGCATGGTTCTAGCCAGCATATGGGAGAGCGCTATGAAGCACCGGGGGAGGCAGGCGCGGAGGCCGATCCCCGCAGCCACCTGCTCGAGCTGAAGGCGCAGCTGCGCCGTGCCGTGGAGGGTGAAAACTTCGAGCTCGCGGCTGAGCTACGAGACCGCATCCGGGTGCTCGAATGATCGACTTGTCCCTGTTGCCCGATGGGGGCATGCGCTGGCTCGATGCGTCGGGGCCGAAATCGACGATCGTGCTCTCTACCAGGATTCGGCTCGCCCGGAATGTGCGCGGGATCCCCTTCAGCCAGCGGGCCAAGGACACCGACCGGAAGGCCGTCCTGGAGCGCGTGCGCGAAGCCGCCGGGTCATCCGACCACCTGTCGGCGGCAGCCGCCTTCCGCCTCGACAGCATGGAGCGTACCGACCGGCAGCTCCTGCACGAGCGCCATCTCATCAGCAAGGAGCTTGCGGGCTTGGAGCGGGAGGCGCCGCCGAGGCCAGGTGCCGCGTTGTTCATCCAGGATCAGGTGGGGGTGATGGTCAACGAGGAAGACCATCTGCGTCTGCACGGGATGTGGTCGGGGTTCAATCTGGAAGACGCCTATGCCGCAGTCGAATCAGTGGATGCCGATTTAGGTAAGCTGATTCCTTTCGCCTTTCACCCTGAATTTGGCTATCTTACGTCCTGTCCCACGAATGCGGGAACCGGTCTCCGGGCCAGCGTTCTCATCCATTTGCCGGGCCTTGTTTTGACTAAGGAAATCAACAAAGTTCTCCAAGGCCTCTCGCAGGTAGGATTAACCTTTCGGGGATTGTACGGGGAAGGCAGTGAAGTCGTCGGCAACTTCTTCCAGCTGTCCAACCAAACAACCTTGGGGAAGACTGAAGACGAGCTAATCGATCACCTCGGGAAAATTGTCCGGCAGGTCGTCGAGTACGAGGAGCAGGCACGGGACGTGCTGTTAAGAACTGCGCCCGAGGAAGTGGAAGACAAAACGTGGCGCGCCTACGGGCTGTTGAAGCACGCGCGCCGGTTGACGTTTGAAGAGACGATGAATCTGTTGAGTGGTGTGCGGTTGGGTGTTGGGCTGAATCTGCTGCCGGGGCCGGGGGTATATACGCTCAACAAGCTGTTGATCTACACCCAACTCGCGCACCTGGCAGCCATGGATGGCCGGTCCACCGGCGACCGCGAACTGCCGACGGTGCGCGCGGCGTTTGTGCGGCGCCTGCTTGAAGACGAACCGACTGTGGAGCCTCGATGAACGGCTACAATTTCACGGATCGTGTGCGGAAAGTTCTGCAGATGGCTCGCGAAGAGGCGGCCCGCCTGCATCACGAGTACGTCGGTACCGAGCACATTCTGCTCGGCTTGATCCGCGAAGGTGAGGGCGTCGCGGCGGCGGTCCTGACGAACCTCAACGTCGACCTCGAGGAGATCCAGCAGAAGATCGAGGAGACCGTCAAGAAGGGGAAAGCGGCGGCGGCCGCCGGTCCCGATCTTCCCTATACATCCCGCGCCAAGAAGGTGCTCGAGCTGGCGATGAGCGAGGCGCGCGAGTTGAACCACTCCTACGTAGGCACCGAGCACTTGCTGCTTGGCCTGCTCCGCGAAGAGAAGGGCATTGCGGCGCAAGTGCTTACCGACGCCGGCGTCAACCTCGAGCAGGCGCGCGCCGAGACGCTGCGGCTGCTGGGTAGTGAGATGCCGGCGACGCCGGCGGGCGGAGGGACCGGCGCTCAGCCGACCCCCCCGAAGAGTGAGAAGAAGTCCAAGACCCCGGCGCTCGACCATTTCTGCCGCGATCTGACGCAGCTTGCGGCCGAAGGCTCGCTCGATCCCACGATCGGGCGGCAGAAGGAAATCGAGCGGGTGATGGAGATTCTGTCTCGCCGCAAGAAGAACAATCCCGTGCTCATCGGGGAGCCCGGCGTCGGCAAGACGGCGATCGTCGAGGGACTGGCGCAGCTCATATCGAGCGGCCAATGCCCGGATGCGCTGAAGGATCATCGGGTCCTGTCGCTCGATATGGCCGCGGTGATTGCGGGCACCAAGTACCGCGGGCAGTTCGAGGAGCGGCTCAAGGCGGTCATCAACGAGATCGCGCAGAACAAGAACATCATCCTGTTCATCGACGAGCTGCACACCCTCGTCGGCGCGGGTGCGGCCGAGGGTGCGGTGGACGCGTCGAACATGCTGAAACCGGCGCTGGCGCGCGGCGAGCTGCAGTGCGTCGGCGCTTCGACCCTGAACGAATACCGCAAGTACATCGAGAAAGACGGCGCGCTCGAGCGGCGCTTCCAGACCGTGATCGTCGACCCCCCGACTGTCGACGAGACCATCGAGATCCTCAAAGGGCTGCGCAAGCGCTACGAGGACCATCACCGCGTCGTGATTCCCGACGAGACGCTCATCGAAGCAGCAAAACTGTCGGAGCGGTACATCACCGACCGCTTCCTGCCGGACAAGGCGATCGACGTCATCGATGAAGCCGGGGCGCGTGCGAGACTCGCCGCGCAGGTGCCGCCGCCCGAAGTCGCCGAGCTGAAGGACAAGCTCGAAGGCATCAACGGCGACAAGGAAGCAGCGGTCCGCGACCAGAACTTCGAGCGCGCGGCGTCGCTGCGCGATTCCGAGCGGGAGCTCCAGGCGGAGATCCGCCGCAAGCAGGAAGAGTGGGAGCGCGAGCGGCAGACCCGGCGGCCCACGATCACCGAGGAAGGCGTCGCCTTCATTGTGTCGCGCTGGACCGGCATTCCCGTCACCCGGCTGCAGGAGGCGGAGACTGCCCGCCTGCTGCGGATGGAGGACGAGCTCCATCAGAGTGTCGTCGGCCAGGATGAAGCGATTCATGTGATTTCGCGGGCGATCCGGCGTAGCCGGGCTGGCCTTAAGGACCCCAAGCGGCCCATCGGCTCCTTTATTTTCAGCGGGCCCACGGGCGTGGGCAAAACCGAGCTGGCCCGCGCGCTGGCGCGGTTCCTGTTCGCCGATGCCAATGCGCTGATTCGCGTCGACATGTCGGAGTACATGGAGAAATTCTCCGTCAGCCGGCTGATCGGCGCGCCGCCGGGATACGTTGGTTACGAGGACTCGGGCACGCTCACCAAGGCCGTGCGTCGCAAGCCGTATTCGGTCGTGCTCCTGGACGAGATCGAAAAGGCGCATCCGGACGTGTTCAACATCCTGTTGCAGGTGCTGGATGAAGGACATCTCACGGACAACTACGGCCGCGTCATCGATTTCAAGAACACCGTCGTGATCATGACCTCGAACGTCGGCGCGCGCGACGTCGCGAAGGGCAAATCGCTCGGGTTCGGGAAACCGGACTCGCGCAACGAGTTCGAACGGATGGCGGAGAAGGTGAAGGAAGAGATCAACAAGGTCTTCAATCCCGAATTCCTGAACCGCCTGGACGACGTCATCGTGTTCCACGCCTTGAACCGGGAACACATCGCGCAAATCGTCGCGATTCTGGCGCGGGACGTGCAAAAACGGCTTGGCGAAGAGGAATTGACCCTGCGCCTGACACAAGGCGCGACCGACTTCCTGGTCGATCACGGCTACGACGAGCACTTCGGCGCCCGGCCACTCAAGCGCGCCATTCAGAAGTACGTCGAAGACCCGCTGTCGGAGAAGATCCTGGTCGGCGATTTCGCGAAGGGTGACGAGATCGAGGTGGACGTCGCCCCCGACAAGGAGCGCCTGGCGTTCCGGGCACTCTCCGGCTCGAAGGCGTGAATCGGCGGCTTACCCTTCCATCCCTAGTGTTGCTTGCCGTCCTTGCCCCGGGCCTGTGTGTGGCTCAGGGGCAGGGCGGCTTTGAAGCGGCTCCAACTCCCGACTCCATCGCGGTTGTCGGCGGCAAACGCAACACGCCTGCCGGCGTGATCCAGATGAGCGGTCTCACGCTGGGTCACCCGCTCAACTACCGCGACGTGCAGCGGGCGGTTCAGGCGCTCTTCTCGAGCGGCCAATTCGACGACGTGCAGATCACGCAGACGCAGAGCGAGGGCAAGAACGTCCTCGTGATCGCGGTGCGCGAGCGGCCGATGTTGGTGCGCTGGTCGGTGCGCGGCGTGGAGCACCTTGCCGAAGGCAGCGTGCGCGACAAGGTGCAGCTGTCGGAAGGGCGGCCGCTCGATCCTGCCGGCGTCGCCCGCGCCCGCGCGCGCATCGACTCGCTCTACCACGCGCAGGGCTACTATCTCGCGCACAGCAAGCCGGTCTACGCGTACCAGCCCGACTCGTCGGCGGTGCGCCTCGTCTTCGACGTCGAGGAGGGCAGCCGCGTCGCCATCGCCCAGGTGGACATGCAGGGCAACACGCATTTCACCGACGAGGAGCTCGTCGCTCAGATGAGTTCCAAGCCCGAGGGATTCTGGTGGTCGCGCAAGGGCGAGTACAACGACGACAAGGTGGCCGATGATCTGCGGCAGAAGCTTCCTGAATTCTACGGCAAGCGCGGCTATGTCGACTTCCAGGTGCTCGAGGATACGCTGATCGTATTCGACAAGACCGGGAAGGCGACGCTCGTCATCAAGGTCAGCGAAGGCGAGCCGTACCGCGTCGGGACGTTCGAGATCGTCGGCAACCGGCGCTTCTCCACAGACGAGCTGCAGACGTTCTACCCCTTCGACATCCAGTCGCGCACCGGATTGCTCGGCCTGGGCGGCCGGCCGTCGGTCGCCTATTTCGACGATCAGAAGTGGCAGGACGCCACGCGCAAGCTCCAGACGCTGTATTACAACAACGGCTACATCTACGTCCAGGTGCGGCCCGACATCATTCGGCGCATCGATCCGAGCGGGAAACCCGTGGTGGACTTGCGCTGGGCCATCACCGAAGGCCAGCCTGCGATCGTCAGTCACGTCGAGATCCGGGGCAACGATGTCACGCACGAGCGCGTGATTCGAGAGGCGATCGTGATGGTTCCGGGCGACGTGTTCCGCCAGGACGCGCTGATCGCCTCCTATCAACGCGTCTCGAACCTGGGGTTCTTCAATCAGCCGCTCCCGTTCCCCGAGACCAAGCCGGCCAACGAGCAGGGCGACATCGACGTGGTCTTCCACGTCACCGAGAAGCGCACCGGCAACATCAACTTCGGCGCGTCGGTGGGGCAGGGGACGGGCGTGGGCGGCTTCATCGGGCTCGATGAGCCGAACCTGTTCGGCCGCGGCAAGCGCGGCCAGCTGCAGTGGCAGTTCGGCCGGAACATCAACGACTTCAGCATCACCTACACTGATCCAGCGATTAAAGAGTCGCGCATCTCCGGCACGATCGGCCTGCACAACCAACGCGTCCGCTACGTTATCGCGGACGTCGGGCGCCTGCGGCGTCGCGGCGGCAACGTGCAGTTCGGCTTTCCTCTGTTCGGAAGCAACTACACGCGGCTGTTTCTGAACTACGGGCTCGACGAGCAGAGCTATACCGGATCCTCGACCAACACGCAGTTCACGAGAGCGTTCCGCTGCAACTATTGCGTGCGGTCTACGCTGGGCGCGTCGATCACGCGCGACACGCGGATCGACATGCCATTCCCTACAGCCGGGACCATGGTCTCGGTCGCCGTCTCACAGAGCGGTGGGATCCTGGGCGGCAGCGGAAACTTCCAGCGCATCGACTTCGACGAGCATTTCTTCGCGCCGCTCGGCACGCTGGGCAACCCCACGACGTCCAACGTGAAGATTGTGCTCGGCTTCAAATCCCGCTCAGGATTCGTGTTTGGCTACTCGCCCTTCTTCGAGCAGCTGTTCACGTTGGGTGGCACGCAGTTCTTCATCCCGCTGCGCGGCTACGACGAGGCGTCCATCACCCCGTTCGGCTACGATCCTTCGGCCGCCAGCACCGGCGCGAGCCCGCTGGCGTTCGGCAAGGCGTTCTTCACGATGACGGGGGAGCTGGGCTTGCGCGTATCCCAGATGTTGTATCTCTCGACTTTCTATGATGCCGGCAACGTCTGGGCGCGGCCGGCTCAGTTCAACCCCACCCGCCTGTTTCGTGGCGCGGGCTTCGGCGCGGCAATCATTTCGCCCCTTGGCCCCCTGGGTATCGACTATGCGTATGGGTTCGATAAGACCGATCTCCTAGGCCGCCCGGCGCCGGGCTGGAAGCTGCACTTCAAACTCGGCAACTTCTTCTAGGCCGTACCAGGTCCCCAGCACCCACGTACTTCTCCGGGAGTTCCAGCGTTATGCAGCGTTACCTGATCATCTCGGTTAGCGCGGTCGCCGCGCTCGCGTTGAATGTCGCGGTCCCTCGCCTCGCGCACGCGCAAGGCCCATCCGCGGGTTCGGCGCAGCCGCTCAAGATTGCGTACATCAATTCCCGGGAGATTCTGCAAAAGACGCCCGGCTATGCGGTCGCTGAGTCGACGTATCTGAAAGAGGTGGAAGGCTACCGCACCGAAGTGCAGAAGCTGCAGCACCAGCTCGACTCCGCGGTGCAGGCGTTCGATCAGCAGTCGATCGCGCTGTCCCCAGCGGCCCGCCAGACGAAGCAGAAAGATCTGCAGGCGATGCAAACTCGCATGGAGCAACGGACCAACGAGCTGCAGGATCGCGCGCGTCAGCGCGAACAGGAGCTGCTGCAGCCGATCCAGGCACGGGTGAATTCCGTGATCCAGGGGATTCGCGCCGAGCTGAATTACGCGCTGATTCTCGACGCGGATGCCGCGGGAGGGCTGATCGCTGCGGCCGACCCCGCGTTGAACATCACAGCCCGGGTGCTGCAGCGCCTCTCGCAGGCGCAATAATCGGCGGCTAGCTTCCCTCCGTGAATTCGGCGGGAACGCGGCCACTCTCCGCGAGTGAAATCGCGGCGCTCACCGGCGGACGGCTGGTGGGGCCGGGTACGACAACGGTCGCCGGAATCGCGCCGCTGGAGCGCGCGGGTCCGGGCGACCTCTCTTTTCTTGCCGCTCCTCGCTACGTCCCGTACTTTCAGCGCACGAGTGCATCTGTCGTGCTTGTCGCGCCCGCGCTCGAAGCGTCGGCGAACAGCGGCGGGGCGGGGGGGGCGGGGGGGCCCGAGACCCGCATCGTGGTCGCCGATCCCTACGCGGCACTGCTCGTGGTGCTGCCGGTCCTCTATCCGCAGGAGGTTTGGGAACCGGGCGTGCATCCGAGCGCGCTGGTCGGCCGGGGCGCCAGCTGGCAGGATCCGGTAGAGATCGGCCCCAACGCAGTGCTCGGTCGCGGCGTCCAGCTGGGTCGCAACGTACGCATCGGCGCGGGCTGTGTGATCGGCGAGGGCGTGGCGATCGGCGACGACACGCAGCTATTCCCGAGCGTGACGATCTATTCTGGAACCGCCCTCGGAAAACGCGTGATCGTGCACACGGGGGCCGTGCTGGGCAGCGACGGATTTGGCTATATCCCGGGCAAGAGCGGCGAAACGCATCGCAAGATTCCACATGTGGGGCGCTGTCTCATCGGAGACGACATCGAGATCGGCGCGAACACCTGCATCGACCGGGGCAGCGTGGACGATACCGTCATCGGCTCGGGAACCAAAATCGACAATCTGGTCCATATCGCCCATAACGTGCGGATCGGCGCCCGCTGCCTCATCATGGCGCAGGCCGGCATCGCCGGCAGCTCCCAGATCGAGGACGACGTGATTATCGCGGGGCAAGCCGGCGTGCCTGACCACATCACCATCGGTCGCGGCGCGCGTTTGCTCGTCCAGGCCGGAACCGTGGCCGACATTCCGGCCGGCGAGACGTGGTTCGGCACACCGGCACGCAACCGTCGTGACTTCCTCCGCGGTCAGGTCGCCCTGTACCGCCTCGCCAAGATTGTGGGCGAGCTCGAAGATCTCGTGAAATCGAAACCCGGTTCACCTGGTGACTCCGGTGCCACCCCCGAGCCCCCCGAACCCTCTGTCTCCGAACAGTAGGCGCTCGGTCACGCGTCGGGTGGCCCTGCGCGGCACCGGACTGCACACCGGTGCGACCACGGAGGCGACGTTTCTCCCGGCGCCGGCTGGTCAAGGGATCGTGTTCCGCCGCACCGACCTCGCCGGGAAGCCGGAAGTGGCGGCGCGGTTGAGTGAGGTGGAGGCGGTGGAGCGGCGCACGGCGATCGGCAAGGGTGAGGCGACGATTCACACCGTCGAGCACGTGCTCGCGGCGGTGGCCGCGCTTGCGATCGACGATCTCACGATCGAGCTCACGGGACCCGAGCCGCCGATCCTCGACGGCAGCGTACAGCCGTATTTCGAGGCCCTGGCCAAGGCGGAGCCGGCATCAGTGGGCGGCGAAGCAGCGATACTCACGGTGGAGGCGCCCTTCACGGTGACGGATCGAAATGCCGCGTATGTTGTCGCACCGGCAAAGGCGCTGCGACTGACCGTGTCGATCGAGTGGGCGCACCCGTTGATTGGCTGCCAGGCTGGAACGTACGAGGTCACGCCCGAGACCTTCGCCACCGAGCTGGCGCCGGCACGCACCTTTGGGTTTACCCATGAGGTGGCGGAGCTGCAGGCGCGCGGGCTGATCAAGGGCGCGTCCGAAGCGAACGCAATCGTGCTCGACGAGCGCGGGGTGGTGGCCGGCGGCGCCCTGCGGTGGCCGGACGAATTTGTGCGGCACAAGGCGGCGGACATTGTTGGGGACCTGGCGCTTACCGGCGCCCGGATTCAGGCTCATGTGGTGGCGACGCGGCCGAGCCATGGCGGCAACATCGCGCTGGCTCGCGCACTCGCCCGCGCAGGGAGGCGCAGCGGAATGCCGGCCATGGACATCAGCAAGATCATGGATTACCTGCCGCACCGTTATCCGTTCCTGCTCGTGGACCGGATCGTCGAGGTGGAGGGCAACAAGCGGATCGTCGGGATCAAGAACGTGACGATCAACGAGCCCTTCTTCCAGGGACACTTCCCCGGACATCCGATCATGCCGGGCGTGCTGATCATCGAAGCGATGGCGCAGGTCGGCGGAATGCTGCTGATGAGTCACTTCGAGGGGCAGGACACCGCGAACAAGGTCGTCTACTTCATGTCGCTCGACAACGTCAAGTTTCGCCGGCCGGTGGTTCCGGGCGATCAGATTCGCTTCGAGCTCGAGATGCTGCAGTTCCGCGGCAAGACGTGCCGCATGAAAGGCGCGGGTTTTGTGGATGGCCAGGTCGTGGCCGAGGCGGAAATGATGGCAATGGTGGTCGACAAATGATCCATCGGACGGCGCTGGTGGACCCGACCGCCGACCTCGGTCCCGACGTTTCCGTCGGGCCATACTGCGTGATTGGGCCGCGCGTGACGGTAGGCGAGCGCTGCTCCATCGCCGGGCACACCGTGATCGAGCGCAACACCCGCGTCGCCGACAACGTCAGGATCGGCTACGGAACGGTCGTCGGGAGCGATCCCCAGGACCTCAAGTACAAGGGTGAAGAGACGTGGGTCGAAATCGGCAGCGGCACGATCATTCGTGAATACTGCACCATCAACCGCGGCAGCACGGCCACGGGCAAGACCACAATCGGCGAGCGGTGTTTTATCATGACGTATGTTCACATCGCGCACGACTGCGTGATCGGGGACGACGTGATCATCGCCAACTCGGTGCAGATGGCGGGGCATGTGACCGTCCACGACCGGGCCATCATCAGTGGGCTGGTGCCGATCCATCAATTCGTGCGCATCGGGACGTACGCGTTCGTCGGCGGCGGCTCGCGCGTGAATCAGGACGTGCCGCCGTACACCAAGGCCGCCGGCAATCCGGTCCATCTGTATGGGCTCAATTCCGTCGGCCTGCAGCGCGCGGGGTTCGCACCCGAAGTGAAACTCGCCTTGAAGCGCGCCTACCGTCTCGTCTTCAACTCGGATCTGACGGTGAGCCAGGGAGTCGCGCGGGCGCGGGTCGAGCTGCCCGAAGTCCCCGAGGTCGAAGCGTTCCTCCGCTTCATCGAAGCCTCCCAGCGCGGGGTCATGGTGTGAAGCAGAAAACTCGGCCCGTGCGCGTGGGAGTGGTCGGGGCAGGCGCCCTCGGGTTCCACCACATCCGCCTCCTAAAGAAAATCGAAGGCGCCGATCTCGTCGGATTCTATGATCATAACCCCAGCCGAGCTCCCTACGTCGCGAAGGAGCTCGAGACGACCGCTTTTCCGTCGCTCGAGGCCCTGCTCGAGCGCGCCGAAGCGATCACCGTTGTGGTGCCGACGTCGGCGCATGTCGAGGTGGGCTTGGCGGTGCTGGAGCGCGGCATACATGCGCTCGTCGAAAAGCCGCTGGCGGACACGCTGCCGGGGGCAGAGCAATTGGTACACACCGCCCGAGAACGTGGTCTCATACTCCAGGTCGGGCACGTCGAGCGATTCAATCGCGCGGTGCGAGCGGCGATGCCGTATCTCGACGAGCCGCGGTTCCTGCAGACCGAGCGGCTCGCCCCGTTCCAGCCGCGCGGCACCGACGTCGCTGTGATTCTCGATCTGATGATTCACGATCTCGACTTGATTCTCGAGCTTGTGCGCGCCGAGGTTGGGGAGGTGCGGGCGACCGGCGTGCCGATTCTGACCCCACACGTCGATATCGCGAACGCGCGCGTCGAATTCGCCAACGGCGCCGTTGCCGTCATCACCGCGAGCCGGGTCTCGCGAGAGCGGACGCGCAAGCTCCGCATCTTTCAACCGACCGGGTATTTCTCGCTCGATCTCTCACAGGGCAACGGCCACTTTTACCGTCTCAAGGCGGGTTGGCAGGGCCTCGGCGCCACGAAGATCGAGGAAATCGTCGAGCATGTGAAGCTCGAGGCACCGGAGGCGGAGCCACTAAAGCTCGAGCTGGAGAGCTTTCTGCGCGCGGTGCGTGGGGAGGCGGAGGTCGTCGTGACCGGTGCAGCTGGCCTTCAGGCCCTGGCGCTGGCATATCGCGTCGCGGATGCGATCGAGACATCTCCCCTCGCTTCCGCAAGGCTGTGACCATCGGGAAGACCTCCCGTATCTACATATCTGCAGGCGAGCCATCGGCGGACGCGCATGCCGCTGCCGTCGCCACCGCGCTGCGCCGCAGGCTGCCCGGCCTCGAGCTCGAGGCGCTGGGTGGGCCGCTGCTGGAGAAGGCCGGTGTGCGCGTGCTCGATCGTATGGAGGCGTTTTCGGTCGTGGGCTTCGTCGAAGCCGTCGCCAAGATTCCCGCGCATTACCGCCTGCTCGGCCGGGTCAAGAAGGCGTTCAACGAGAAGCGCTACGATCTCGTCATCCTCGTGGACTATCCGGGTTATCACCTCCGCGCTGCCGCGGCCGCCGCTGCGGCCGGGATTCCGGTGCTCTACTACATCGCGCCGCAGATGTGGGCGTGGGGTGCGAACCGCGTGCGCAAGCTTTCGCCCGTCAAGCAGCTCGCCGTCATCCTCCCCTTTGAGGAAGAGTTCTTTCGCGAGCGGGGCGTGCCCGCGACGTTCGTGGGACACCCCCTCAAGGACCGGCCGCCTCCTCCGGCGCGCGTTGAGGCGCGGCGCGCGCTGGGACTCGATCCGAACCGGGTCACGCTCGGACTGTTTCCGGGCAGCCGGACGCTGGAGGTGAAGCGCCACTGGGCAATGTTCCGGGAAGCCGCAGCGAAGGTGGCAGCCGCCCGCCCCGATGTGCAGATCGTGCTCGCCGGCACCCGGGATGCAGCGTACCCCGATCCTGGGATGATCCGCGTGCATCAAGGCGATCCGCTCCTCGTTTTCGCCGCAGCGGATGCCGGCCTTTGCAAGTCGGGAACCACCACGCTCGAAGCAGCGATCGCCGATGTGCCGATGGTGATTACGTACCGCGTCCATCCGATCTCGTCATTCATCGCGCTGCGGGTGGTGCGGGTGCCGTGGGTCGGACTAGTGAATCTCGTCGCCGGTTACGAGGTCGCGCCCGAGCTTCTTCAAGGACGCGCCACCGCGGACGGCCTCGCCTATGGCGTGCTGCCGCTCCTCGACGCGGATCATCCAGCAACCAGACGGCAGCGCGAAGGTCTGCGCCTCGTGCGCGAGCGACTTGGTGCGCCTGGTGCCGCAGAGCGAGTCGCCGAGCTCGCGGCCGGATTGATCGGATGAAGCTCCGCTGGGCGGATCCGGCCGCAACGGCGATCGGGACCTTCCTCATCAAGACGCTCGCGGCGAGCTGGCGGTATCGGGAAATTGGTAAGAAGACGCTCGAACCCCCGTTCATATTTGTCCTCTGGCATTCGCGCATTCTGTCTTTGCTGCCCCTGTACAAGCACCAAGGACTCGTCTTGTTGATCAGCCGGCATCGAGATGGCGGGTATCTCGCCGATCTGGCGGAGGGATGGGGTTATCGGTCTGTCAGAGGGTCGACGCAGCGGGGCGGGGAGGTTGGCTTGCTCGGCATCGTGCGCGCGTTACAGGCAGGAGCGATC
>DATFVZ010000422.1:0-3319 GCA_035259785.1 Gemmatimonadales bacterium | reverse complement strand
TTGATCGCGGTGATCCAGCGGTCCATCGTCACGATCATGCGCTGGAGAAGCGGACTACTGCTGCTGTAAAGCCCGAAGGGGGCTCCGTCCTCGGCCACCATGACCTGATTGTCGGACCGGCCGTTCGCGTTCTCTAAGCGCTTCCTCATCGAGAACGAGTGGTAGCGCAGGTGGACCTCGCCGTTGGTGGCGGCATCGACGTACGCGCGGTAGTCGATGATCGGAACTGCGGCGAGCCCTTCTCCCCCGTTCGTCATCCTTCCGGTCCGGTACGAGACGCGCGTCGCGGAGAGGTCGGCCCGCGTCCGCTGGGGCACGATATTGGCGTCAATGTCGAAGCCGCCGATCTTCTCGTTAAGGTGCAGGAATTGCTCGACGCTGATAACGCCCGAATTGACGAGCTTCAGGCCGTACTGGATGCCCTCGTTGTCGAGCGGCCGCCGGGCAAAGCCGGTCGCGGGATCCCGGCCGTAGACGTTGATCGCGTGGTCGTAAATCGTGCAACGCACACCGGTAGGATTGGTCACCGCGTTGTAGCGCATCTCAACCGGCACGATGCCGCAGTTGCCGTCGGGGTCGATGCGGTTAGCAATCGCGGTGCCGGCGGCAATGCTTTCGAACTTCAGGAAACCGCTCACCTGGCGCTTCTGCTCCGTCGTCCAGGTGCCGATGTCGGTGCGCTTGAAGTACGTATCGAGCAGCCAGGCGTCCGTGAGCGATGTGAGCAGCGCGAACGTGACGTCCGGGAACGAGCAGCCGGGGATGAGGCCGTCGAGCAGCCCGGGATAGTTGTCCGTGATCTCGTGCTGCTGGTACGAGCCTCCCGAGCAGCCGAAGCCCTGCGTATGCGCCGGCGGCCCGTAGTTTTCGATGAAGCGCTCCTTGACCATCATCATCGACTCGGCCGTCGTGACGTTGTTGCAGTTGTTGCCGGCCACGTTCAGCGACGACGAGGCAAGCGCGTAGCCGTGCGACAGGATGAAGTCGTCCGTGACGCCGCCCGTGTTCGCGCCCTGACGATACCAGCCGCTCGGGCAGCCACCGCCGAAGTTGAAGACCAGGCGACCGTTCCAGTTCGGGGACCGGTTGCGCCAGCTCGGCGCCGCCGGTTGCGCGATCGGGTCGTGCAGCATGGCGATCTGGTAGATGGCCCGGTTCACCGTGCCGGTCTCGATCCGGACGATGTAAGGCTTGCCCGTGGCCGTCATTGCCATGTTCGGCGGATAGGCTGTCGCCCCGGCCGGCCATTGCGCGAGCGCCGATGGCGTCGCGTTCGTGCGGTAGATGTAATCGACGCGCGTCGGCACGTGGCAAGGATCGGTGATCTCCGTCGTCGTGAGCGTGCCCAGGCCGGCGGGCAGGTTGAACTGGTGCGTCTGACAGAAGAAAGGTTTCTCGTGCGGCCCGGAGAACACCGGTCCCTCGATCGGGTAGTTCGTGAGCACGATGTCGGCCTTCGCGCCCCCGTGGCCCTTGCGTTTGGCGTCGACCTCGAGGTGGTTGTGTCCCAGCCGCATGCCGGTGACGAGGCCGGTCAGCGTGTTCGCGCCGTTGTCGGCGACGAAGGTGCGGGTAATGTTCGTGCCATTCAGCTTCACGCGCACGCTGGAAGCGTGCACGTGATTCTTCTTGATGGAGATGCGCACCAGCGTGTCGCCGCCGGCCACCGTGTCCGGTCGCCCGGAGAGCACCACGATCTTGAAGTGTTCGTCGCCATGATGACGATGCCGGTGACTGTCGTGGTGGTCCCGGTCGTTCGCCAGCGCCTGTCCGGGCATCCGCTGCAATTCAATCAGCGCACCGACGAGCGGTACGGCAGCAAGCAGCGCGAATGCCCCCAGAAGCGCAGTGCCGAGCGCGCACAATAGTCTTCCCCTTTGCCCTATCGATGCTGACGGCTCTGTCCGACCATTTACTTGCAGGTACGTTTTCATCTTGGACCCTCACTGTGGAGACTCAAGAATCGGCGGCACACTCGATCTTCATATTCGCCCTCGTGATGACATCGGTTCACATCCCGCGCGAAATAAAGTCGAAAATTCGCAAGAAAAGGCGATAACGCGACAGCTTCGGTTGCGTGAGGTTTATGGCTGGCGGAGCACGTGTACCCGACTCAGCACCTAGCGCCGGCGCGGTGGCGACAACGGCGGCTAGAATGACCGCGGACAACAAGTGACCCGGCGTGCCTAGCCTTTATCTACTACTGGCGCGGCGACAACTACCGGCGCGGAACGAGACTGTGTGACTAATCCAATCGATTACCCGTTGTTCGTTTTCGCAGCCACGTTCCTCGTCATGGCTGCGTCGGCGCGCATTGGAGCGGTGCTTGCCAAGAGATGGCGAACCGCGGAACCCGGTGCGCGCGAGGATTTCGGTGTCATCGAAGGCGCAACGCTTACCCTGCTCGGACTCATTATCGGTTTCAGCTTTTCGATGGCCGTGGGTCGATACGACCAGCGCAAGAACTATGAAGAGGCGGAGGCCAATGCCATCGGCACCGCATTCGTCCGGGCCGATCTGCTCCCTACCGCCGATGCGGCGACCCTGCGCTCACTGCTCCGGAGCTACCTCGATCAGCGCATCCTGTTCTACACCATTCGCGACGAGCAGAAGCTCCGACAGATCAACGACCGGACCGCCAGATTGCAGACGGAACTGTGGTTCGCAGTCAAGGGTCCCGCTCTCGCGCAGCCGACGCCGATCACGGCCTTGGTCGTCGCGGGCATGAACGACGTCTTGAATTCCCAGGGCTACACGCAGGCGGCGTGGTGGAACCGGATTCCGATTGCGGCGTGGATTCTGATGACCGCTATCGCAATCTTCGCTAATGTGCTGGTTGGATTGGGGGTGAGAAACGCCAACGTGGAATTCGGGCTGCTGCTTGTCCTGCCTGTTGTGGTTGCGACTGCCTTCTTCCTCATTGCCGACATCGACAGCCCGCGCGGGGGTCTGATTCGCGTGGGCGCCCCAAATCTTCAGAGCCTCGCGGATTCCCTGCGGACGCAATGACGCGAAGCAGGAACGATCCTGTGCCGCGTCGATCGGGACCGAGGGGCGAGATGTAGCGATGTGCGGCCGCTACGGACGCTGGAGCAGAAGGCAGCGGATCGAGGAGCTGCTCGGGATCGAGCCATCTGGCCTCGATGACTTCGCGCCGCTCTACAACATCACACCGGGGGTGAACACCTGGATCGTTCGCGCGAAGGACGGGAAGCCGGCGATCTACCCGTATTTGTGGGGCCTGGTGCCCTATTGGTCGAAGGACCCGAAGAAGGGCGTGAGGCCCGTCAACGCGAAGGCAGAGACGACGTACGAACAT
>DATFVZ010000421.1:0-2609 GCA_035259785.1 Gemmatimonadales bacterium | reverse complement strand
GGTCGCCGGGCGAAGACTGCAGCGCCGCCCGCAGGCGCCGTTCGGCCTGTGCCAGGTCGCCGCTGCGGTACGCCACGATGCCGGCGAGGGTCAGTAGCTGTACGTCGTTCGGCTCGCGTACGAGCCCTTCGGACGCGTAGACACGAGCCAGCTCGACTTGCCCGGCGGCCACCAGCGCCGCCACCAGGCGCCGGCCGTCGCGCTCGGCCGGCGGAGCACTCTCGTATGCACGACGCAGCCGCTCGAGCGCGGCATCGCCTGCCTCGGACTCGACCTGGGGCGCGCGATAGACTGACGGGGCACCCGCCGCTCCCGCCTCGCCCCCGGGAATGACCAGCCCGTCGGCCGAGGCGCTCTCGAGCATGGCGATGATGGGATCGCCATCGCGAGGTGGCCGCGGTTGGCGTATCCACCAGACGATCGCAACGGCGGACACCACGATCACCATCGCCGCGGCGGCCCGCCATGCGGCCGCCCGCGGCCTTGCCCGGTTCGAGGTGCCGACTCGTGGATCGACGCGGCCGCCGTTCGGATCGCGGCCCGCGCGGTCCTCATCGCCTTCGAATGCGTCCGGGAACGCGAGCAACCCCGCCCGGTAGCGAACGACGTCGGCGTACGCCGACATGCAGCTCCGGCAGCGTGCCAGATGCTCGAGGGCCTCGCGAGAGGCGCCGTCGCGGCCCCGCTCGGCCAGAACCGCCAGTTCTTCCGGGCTGAGATGTCCCTCGAGTTCCGTGCCTCGGGGGTCTTGGTTCATGGTTTCAGTTGCTCCAGGATTCGACGCAAACCGCGTAGGACGCGGTCGATCTTCGTGTAGACAGTTCGCTGCCCGTCGAGCCCCAGTTCCTCCGCGATGCGCTTCGCCGTCCAGCCCTGCTCGAAGCGCAGCGACAAGAGCCGTCGCTCATCGGCGGGCAGACGCTCCACCGCCGCAATGACCGTGTCGACCACCGTGCGGGACTCGTGCTCCATCAAGTGGTACTCGGGGCCCTGGCCTCCCGGCGCCGCCTCGGCCTCATTCTTCACGTGGTCGAGGTACTCGAGCAACCGGCCCGAGGCCGCCCCCACTGATTGCGCGTGCAGGTCATACCGCAGGCGCCGTGCGAGCCGATCGGTCACGCGATCCTCAATGACCTGAAGCGCGAGCAGCAGACGATCCGGAGTCGCCCTTGCTCCGTGATCCAGCACCATGCGCAGCACGTTCCCAAAGCTCAGACCCTCCAGATAGTAGAGACGGAACACGTCGCGCTCGTAGGGGCCTAGTCCCTTGAGACGCATCTGAAGCCGGCGATTGCCGACTCGATGCCGCACGTCGTCCACGACTGCGGCGCGAGTGACAGCGACCAGCCAGGTCGAAAGCGCGGCACGACCGACATAGCGTGCCAGCCCCCCGCGATAGAGGGACTCGAGCACACTGGCATGAAGCGATTGAGCGTCATCACTCCAGCGACTCCACAAATAACGCCGGATCACGGCCATGATGAGCCGTGAGTACTTGCGGATGAACGCGTGCCACGCGTCCTCCGACCCAGCGAGGACCGCGCGCGCTAGGGCGAGGTCCTCGCCGTGCAATGGCCTTTCAGCCATGCGGTCTTGGACGACGGTGTCGGGGTCCATGGGGTGCCGTGAAATGGGTCGGTTCATGCGCTCGGATTACGAGACAAATCTTGCGCACGAAAAAGGCTGGGTCGCGTCGACCAATACCTGCGCAATGGTACCCCGGGAAGAGCCGCAACCGAATGCCGGAGCTGGCATATGCGCATGACAGCTTGGTGCGCGGACAAAGCGGTCACCCCGCCTTTACTGGACGCGGATCAGACAAGCAGGGCATTCCATGGGCAGAAGCGTGGTAGTCACTCGGTAGTCGAGTTCGGTCACTGGGGGCCCGACGACCGCCGGGCGTCCGGACGAAGCGCCGCCGGACCGGCCCCGCTTGTCGCGTCGGGCTCGGTTTGGCGGAGACACTCACTGCAGGATGGGAAGTGAGGTGACAGATGCGCGGAAGGATATGGTTGGTAATTACTGGTGTCCTGTGTATGTCGTCGATCGGGCATCTCGACGCCAGTGCGCAGAGCGGCGTCTGGTCCCAGTTCAACCCATCTGGAACGCGGCCCTCCAAGCGGGCCGGCCACGCGGCATGCTACGACAGCCATGCCAGGCGGCTGATCATCATGGGGGGCGAAACAGACGAGGGCCTGGATTCACTCGTGTGGGCACTGTCTTTGGACTCATGCATCACCCGCTGGAATCAAATCCCGACGACCGGTGGCCCTCCGAGGTCGCGCAAGGAGCACACGATCGTCTACGACCCGGCATCGAATCGGGTCATTCTGTTCGGGGGCGAAGCGGAAACCTTCCACGCTCAGACCGAGGTGGATACGCTATACGGTGACCTCTGGGCACTCAATCTCAACACGAACCCCGCGACCTGGTCCAACATTACGGACTCAACCTCCAACACGAAACCATGCCCGCGCGCCGGACATACCGCTGTCGTCGCTTCGAACATCATGAAGATCTACGCAGGTGAGGTGGCGGCGGGTGCCGGTTACACGGTCGACACGTTCACTCTCAACATGAGTACCATGGTTTGGGGGAAGGTCACCCCA
>DATFVZ010000420.1:0-4062 GCA_035259785.1 Gemmatimonadales bacterium | reverse complement strand
GCGGTTGCGGGGCTGAACCTCGGCGGCGGCAAGTCGGTGATTATCGGGGACAACAAGATTCGCAACCGCGAGCCGATCTTTCGGGCGCACGGCCGGCACGTGAAGGCACTCGGCGGCCGCTACATCACGGCCGAGGACGTCGGGACCGGGGTTGGTGACATGGAGTTCATCAAGGCGGAGACCGATCATGTCACCGGCTTGATCGGCAAGTCGGGTGATCCCTCGCCGGTGACCGCGTTTGGCGTGTATCGCGGGATCAAGGCGTGCGCACACCATCGGTACGGCAACGACCAGCTGAGCGGCAAGACCGTCGCGATCCAGGGCTGCGGCCACGTCGGCTACTCCCTGGCCGCTCTGCTTCATACGGAAGGGGCGCACCTCGTCGCGACGGACATCGATGCCGCCAAGCTCAAGAATGTGGTGGACGACTTTCGCGCAACGCCCGTGGGCCCCGATGAGATCTACGGCGTGCAGGCCAACATCTTCGCGCCGTGCGCGCTGGGAGGAATCATCAACGACGAGACGATGCCAAAGCTCAAGGTTGAGATCGTCGCCGGCGGCGCAAATAATCAGCTCGCCGAGGAGCGGCACGGCGACATGTTGGAGGAGCGCGGCATCACGTACGCGCCCGACTATGTCATCAATGCGGGCGGGTTGGTGAACGTGAATGCCGAAATCGAGGGGTGGACGCCGGACCGCTCGCGCAATAAGGCCGGCGAGATTTTCGATACGATCTTGATGGTGTTCGATATCGCGAAAGAGGAGGGGATTCCTTCGTACCGAGCAGCCGATCGATTGGCGGAGCGGAGAATTGAGGCCATTGCCAAGGTGAGGCAGAACTTTGTCTGAGAGGATTTACGTCGGTGCCGACCACGTCGGGTTCAAGCTCAAGAATCGGCTTGTCGACGAGCTGAAGAAGCTGGGCTTTGAGCCGATCGACGTCGGGCCGAAAGCGCTCGATCCGGCCGATGATTATCCTGACTATGCCAAGCCGGTAGCGAAGGCGGTCAGTAGCGGCGAAGTGCAGCGCGGCGTGCTTACCTGTGGCACTGGATTGGGCATGTCCTACACCGCCAACCGCTATCCCAAGGTGCGGGCGGCGCTGGCATGGAATGAGCAGGTAGCGGAGCTATCGAGGCAGCACGGGAACTCCAACCTTCTCGTATTGCCGGCGCAATTTGTGAGCGAAGAGCAAGGTGTGAACATTCTGCACAAGTGGCTCGATACTAACTTCGAAGGCGGCCGCCATCAGCGGCGCGTGGAGAAAATCGACAAGTGACGCCATCCGCCGTCAGCCGCCTGCCGTCAGTAACCATCAACCAGGACAGCCTGCTGATGGCTGATGGCAGATGGCAGATCGCTTAGCACCGCTCTCCGAGATCGACGCCAAAATCGCCGAGCTCATCCGGCGCGAAGTTGCGCGGCAGGAGCACGGCCTCGAGCTGATCGCGAGCGAGAACTTCGTATCGGTCGCGGTGCTCGAGGCCATGGGGACGGCGCTGACGAACAAGTACGCGGAGGGGTTGCCCGGAAAGCGGTATTACGGTGGGTGCGAGATCGTGGATCAGGTCGAGCAGTTGGCGATCGATCGCGCCAAGCAGCTGTTTGGCGCCGAGCACGCGAATGTGCAGCCGCACTCGGGCGCCCAGGCTAACATGGCGGCGTACCTCGCGGTCGCGAAGTTCGGCGACACGCTGCTTGGCCTCGCCTTGCCGCATGGTGGGCATCTCACGCACGGCTCGCCGGTCAACTTTTCGGGCACGCTCTTCAGGGCGACGGCTTATCAAGTCCGCGAAGACACCGGGCGCATCGATTACGACCAGGTGCGCGAGGTCGCGAAGAAGGAGAAGCCGCGAATCATCATCGGCGGCGGCAGCGCGTACGCGCGGATCGTCGATTTCCCGACGCTGCGGTCGATCGCGGACGAGGTCGGCGCGGTGCTCGTGGTCGATATGGCGCATTTCGCGGGGCTGGTGGCTGGCGGTGTGTACCCGTCCCCCATACCGCACGCCCAGATCGTCACGACAACCACCCATAAGACGCTGCGTGGCCCGCGCGGCGGGATGATTCTGTGCAAGGCAGAGCATGCGAAAGCGGTGGACAAGCAGGTGTTCCCGGGAACGCAGGGCGGTCCGCTGGAACACGTGATTGCGGCAAAGGCAGTGGCGTTAAAGGAGGCGTCAAGCGAATCGTTCAAGGACTACGCAAAAGAAGTCGTGGCCAATGCAAAGGCCTTGGCGAATGCATTGATCGAGCGTGGGTACGCGATCGTGTCGGGTGGGACCGACAGTCACTTGATGCTGGTCGATCTGCGCAAGAAGAGCATCACGGGGAAGGATGCCGAGCAGCTGCTCGATCGGGCGGCGATTACCGTGAACAAGAACACGATCCCCGGCGATCCGCAGAGTCCGTTTGTGACGAGCGGCATCCGCTTGGGCACGCCGGCGGTGACCACTCGGGGGTTTGGGGTGGAGGAGATGGATCGAGTGGCTGATCTGATCGACCAGGTGCTGACGAAGCGCGATGATGCGACGGTGCGTCGAGTGAAGGAGGAAGTGCGTGGGTTGGTGGAGGAGTTTCCGTTGTACGCGAAGGGGGTGGGAGTGGGCGGGTGAGGTGACCTGGACGTTAACGAAGGTCTACGACCACGAGCTGCTGCGCGAGTTGAGGATTCCCGGAAACGCCCACGAGCCACGCTCCGCTCGAGACCGCGATGAACCGGTAGAATGTCTCTCCAGTCCGAACCGTGTCGATGGCGACGCCGTCGCTGGTTCGCACTTTCACGTACCCGGAATCGATGGCCAGATAGGCTGCCAGACCGTCGGGCGAGAGCGCGCTCGATCCACGGAACGTGAAAGGAGAAGAACTCAACATTCGGAGCGGATTCAAGTTCCCATCGAACAGCGATTGGTCCACTAGAAAGCGCGACCCGCTCCGGTCGGCAGACACACGGGGAGTGTACCGGTCCGCCGTCGGACCCGAGATCGCGAACGTATCGGTGGCAGACAGATAGACGATCCCGGTCTCAGGGCAGCACGAGTTATCTGCGATCATCAATAGTCGCGAGCCATCCCCGGCTCGCGCCATCGGCACGATCTCCGTGACGCCGACGTCCGTGCGCATACGGCGGCTCAGCGTCCCGAGATCGAGCTCCCAGATGGTTCCTCCAATACCGACCGTGTGAATGAACGCCTTGCGATTGGCCATCACACGCACGTACGCGAGCGACGGATTGGCGTTCGGGTTGAGCGGGAGATTCGCCGTATCCACCTGCCGGTCCTGAAGATTGATGATCGCGACGCTCATGCTTTGGCTCAGGCTCACAACCAGAGAGTCACCATCAGGCATCAAGTCGAGCCCCCACGGCCTCGCGAACAGATTGATCGGCGCCGCAAAGCTTTTCGTGGCCAGCGAGAAGACCCGGACGCGATTGAGGCTGGGCTCCGAGAAGTAGACCACGTCGCGCACGGAGTCGTAGACGAGATCGGGGATGCCGCCCTGGAGCGGGAAGACGTAGGTCGGGTGGCGAACGCCGCGAACGACGGTCGCATTCCCAACCGACGCCTGGGCGAGATGCCCCGCCGAGTCGCGCGCGAAGGCCGTCACGGTCTGCGTGCCTAACCAGCCCGATGACGGGATCAGGGTTGTGAAGCTCTGACTCGCGTTTCTCGTCGCGACGGCGACTGAATCGCCCAGCGACGCGCCGATGCGATATCCTACCCATGCCAGCTTGTGGTTGTCCGAAGCGTTCACCGCGACTCGCAGTGCGTCGCCTGCGACGAACGTCAGGACCGGCTCCGGGCCGGACGCGACGCCATTCACCGATGGCGGCGCCAAGTCGTTCACCTGGATCGGCACGGCCACGGCGCTGTCCTGATGGAGAGCGGGGTCGGCCGCGATCACCTGCACCGTAAACGTGGAGCCTAGGGCGGTTGATGCGGGAATCGGGATTCGCACCGTCCGGGTCACTTGCTTCGCGAACGCGTGATCGACGGAGTCGGTGGCCGTGAACGCACCGCTGATCCGCACGACGGTCCACCACACACCCGCGTCGTCGCTGGC
>DATFVZ010000419.1:0-2949 GCA_035259785.1 Gemmatimonadales bacterium | reverse complement strand
CGGGCCGGGCCAGCGATCTCAAAGCGCAGGGCGCCATGACGCTGCTGCTCAAGGATGCGATCAATCCGAATCTGGTGCAGACGCTGGAAGGGGGGCCGGCGCTGGTGCATTGCGGGCCGTTCGGCAACATCGCGCACGGCTGCAACTCGGTCGTGGCGACCAAGCTCGGCCTGGCGCTGAGCGACATTGTGTTGACGGAGGCGGGATTCGGCGCTGACTTGGGCGCCGAAAAGTTTTTCGACATCAAGTGCCGGTTCACGGGACTCAAGCCTGAAGCGGCCATCATCGTCGCGACCGTCCGCGCGCTCAAAATGCACGGCGGGGTCAAGAAGGATCACCTGGCAACGCCGGATCCTGGCGCCGTGCAGCGGGGCGCTGAGAACTTGCGCCGCCACATTCGCAACGTGAAGAAGTTTGGTGTGCCCGCGCTCGTCGCGCTCAATCGTTTCGTGAGCGACACCGACGACGAAGTCGAAGTCGTGCGCGCCATTGGTGAAGCCGAGGGGGTCGAGGTCGTGCGGTGCGACGTGTGGGAAAAGGGCGGGGAAGGTGGCGTGGACGTCGCCGAATCGCTCCTGGGGTTACTCAAGACCGGCAAAGCAGCATTCAAGCCGCTGTATGACGAGGGCCGCCCGATTCGCGAAAAGATCGAGACGATCGCGCGCGAGATCTACGGGGCGGGGAATGTGTCGTTCGCCCCGGCTGCCGAGCGCGCGCTCGAGCTGATGCCCAAGCTGGGACTCGGGGAAACGCCGGTCTGCATGGCCAAGACCCAATACTCTTTCTCCGACGACGCGTCCCAGCTGGGCGCGCCCAGCGGGTTCACGCTGCATGTGCGCGACATCCTCCCGTCGGCCGGTGCCGGATTCGTCGTGGCGCTCGCCGGCGACATCATGACGATGCCCGGCCTCGGCAAGACCCCAGCGGCCGAGCGCATTCGCCTTCATCCGGACGGCACCATCGAGGGACTCTTCTGATGCGTGTCATTGCGACTGATGCAGCCCCCAAAGCGATCGGGCCGTACAGCCAGGCGATCGTGAACGAGAACTTCGTCTTTACCGCCGGGCAGGTGGCGCTCGACCCCCAGAGCGGCGAGCTCGTAGGTCGGACGACCGGCGAGCAGACCGAGCAAGTCTTCGCGAATCTCAAGGCCGTGCTCGCGGCAGCGGGAACAGCGCTCGGCAATGTGGTAAAGACGACGGTGTACTTGGCCGATATGGCGGACTTCGGGCAAATGAATGAGGTATATGCGAAGCATTTCGGCTCGCACAAACCCGCCCGCTCGACGGTGCAGGCTGCGGGTTTACCGAAGGGTGCCCGCGTCGAGATCGACGTCATTGCGGTAAAGCAGTAAGGATTCTTCACAAAATCTTCCTGACCGTTTTGTCGCAGCACTCTACGATTCCGTGCGGTTGTTACGGGTGACTCCGCCCTTCGTACGGCAGTGTCCGTGGAGTGGATTCGGCTCAGGAGGCTTTAATCGTGAAGAAGCAGCTCGCACTCGCATCGCTGGCGGCATTCGTACTCGCCTGTCAAGAAACACCGGTTGATTTAGGAAAGCCCGCATTCGATGTGGGTGCTGGGAATTCCGGCATGAACCTGCATCCCCGCGGGTTCGGTGAGAACTCCTTTGCGGCGTGGCGAGCCAAAGAGGGCTTGCCGGACGACAACGGCAAAGCAAACCAGGCGCTCTATCTCCAGAAGTTTACTGCCACAGCAACCTTCGCCGCCGCAGTCGTCATAATCGACGGTCTCGAGGGCACGCCGGCGGCCGACTTGACCAAGCTGTCATGGGAGCATCGCAACGACGGTTGGTGTGGTGCCGGAGCTCCGCGGTGGAACATCGGTCTCACCGATGCCGACGGGGTCGATCACACCGTCATGCTGGGTTGCTACTACGCGACTCACAGCACGGGCGGTGCCACCGATTGGACGAAGGACGAGTTTTCGCAGGCCGATATCACGGCAGCCATCGTTGCCGCTGGTGTGAATCCTGCTGACGCAACGATCCGCGGCTTGGCGATCGTGTTCGACGAGGGGACGGACGTCCCTCTCAACCCAGGGTTCGTGTACTTGGACAATATCACTGTGAACACAACCGTCTGGAAATCGCCGTCAGCCAACTCGAAGTGAGCAGCTGCTGGTGAATGATCAACGGCCCGCTCAACGCGGGCCGTTTTGTTTACGCGACGTTGGGAAGCCCGACCGACTTCCGGCGCAAGGCGCGCGCGCGTAAGTTCAAGCGCCGCATCGTTGGGAGCGGATTGGGTCTGGTGGCCTGACCAGTCTTCAAAACTGTTTGGGCCCCGAATGGGGCTCGGTAGGTTCGATTCCTACACGCTCCCGCCACCGCCTGTTGACTTTTGTGCTGTCGCTGCACCATTCTAGGCCAGTTCCTGCTCGGAGAACCGATGGCGCCTGTCGGACAATGGGCACGTGTACGCCCGAGTGAACAATCGCGCTTACGCCGTGGTGCGTGGTACCGTGTGGTGCGTTTAACGCCGCACGATGCCGTGCTCGACGTGAACGGTACCTTGACACCATTTCCGCGTCCCGCGCTCGAGATCATGCCCACGCCTCCAACACGGTGGGCTGTCGTGGCGCGTCCGCCGCACTCCGCCCGCCTTCCGATGTCATGGGGGCCTCGGTATGCCGTCTGCCCCAACTGTCGCGCACGCGCGCGCCTCGAGGATCGCACCGCGAGCATGCGGTGTCCGCGGTGCAACGGGTACTTCGATATCGGCTGGGACAATTCCTAGGTTTTTGTGACGTCCGTCGTCCGCCACTTTTAACAGACAGTTGTATATTGTGCCCGCGCCCATCCCAGACTCCCTCAACAGGAGCCTTGATGGCCATTCTGTTCGCGCGTCTGCAGGCCGATGTCCCCCTGAAGCTCCGCCGCGGCGCTTGGTATCGCGTTATTGAGCTCGATGACCTCCAGGCGGTGAT
>DATFVZ010000418.1:0-3018 GCA_035259785.1 Gemmatimonadales bacterium | reverse complement strand
ATGACCATGCTGTCGAGCGAAACCAGCATGACCACGCTGGCATCGATGCGCGCACCGTGGTTGTGCAGCGCCGAAAGCACCGTGTGGCGGTCGTTGCTGGCGATCGCCGCCCGGAAGGCGAAATCCGCTGCGAGGACGGTCGCGGTCTGTTCCAGCTGCCGCTGATTCTGCTCGAGGACCCGCTTGAAGATCAGCTCACCCGCGGCGAGATCCTGCTCGATGTTCGCGCGCGCGTTCCGCGAGTTCGCGGCATGCACGATCATAAAGGCCGCCAGCTGGACCAGCGCGAACAGGACGACAAAAAAGAACACGATCCGTGCCGTGAGGCTGCGGAAGCGCAGCGGGAAGCCCAGGGCGCGGGTCATTTCGGCACGCGCTCGCCATAGTTCAGCGGGTCGAACGGCGGCTTCGGCTTGCGCTGCCTGGTGATCAGATCGAGGGCGAACTCCGCGTGAACGGTCCCCTTGGAACTCACGGAAATTTCCTGCCCCGCTGCGTCTGACCGCTGATCCGGGTGCCAGACCTGGACGCGATAGCGGCCCGCTGGGAGGTCGGTGATCGTGGCGGCGCCTTTCTTGTCCGTCTTGGCGAAGTGGGGCGTCTCCACCACGAGAACATAGGCTTCCATCCAGTCGTGAATGTTGCATCCCAATGCGACCACGCCGGGCTTGTCGAAAACGATGGGCGGGGGCGTCTTGCCCGAGTACAGCTTGATTTCGAACAGCTTGGCCGGCGAGAAGGAATAGATCTGATGCTTCAGCAGGTCGCGATTGGGAAAGCTGATCGCGCTGCCAACCTGAACGACGCTGACGAAGGGAATGAAATCGCGGTCCGTTTGTTCGATGACCGCGTTGCGCGGCGGCTTTCCTTGCGCCGCGCCGGCCACGGGACTGGCGTACACGACTGCGTCTACAGCCGGGCCTCCCGCGCTATCGCGGACGCTGGCGGAGATCGAATTGCCTGCTGCCGGTACCGGTCCGAGCAGCAGCGCGACGGTCCCCAGGACAGTCAACGCATTGCCACAGGAAAACCGACGAGCGGCCATGGCCCGCTGTTTTCACCGCTGGCCGCTGCGGTGTGGGTCGATCGTCGCTTTACGGATTGACCGCGAGCTTGGGATCGATTTGCCAGATCTCATTCACGATCCTGCCCTCGCGATAGGCGAGGACGTGGCGGACCTTCACCGCGAGGTTGCCGTTGTAGAGCACCTCGGCAGTGACGGTGGCACCCTTGGGATTGGCGTTCTCGGTGGTTCTGCCGACCGCCAGTTCAATCTCGCCCTGCTGCTTCGCGAACTTCGCCCACACTTCGCGCAGCTGCGCGGCTCCGGCATAGCGGCCGTCCAGCGGTCCGCCGATCCAGACCAACACGGCGTCCGGCGCATACTGCATGGCGATCGCCTCGGCATCGCCCGCGGCGATGGCCTTGAAATGCGCGTTGGCGTCATCGACGGGGCCAGCGAAAGCGGTACCGGTCAGCAGTGCGGCGAGAGAGGCGGTGACGAGCGCCTTCAGCATATCTTCCTCCGATGCTTTTGCGGGCGTGACAATTGACCTTGAGGCTGGTCTCCCAGAGCGTCGTCGGATGATATGTCGCGGCCGCGGACTCACCTATGCAGCAAGTCACGCGATGCCTTTACGGGGCTCGCTCCCTTGAGGCCCGATGACGAGCGCAGACCTCGGCGAGGGTCCACCGCGTCATTATTCGGTCGGGACTGCCGGGACTACGTCAGGCTTTGCTGCGTAGTCGGGCCGACACATTCGGGAGAGGGCGCTCAAGCGCTCGCGGACGTAGTCCGGTCGTATCCTTGACGAGGCGCGCTGCACGGGCTACGGTGAAGCGATCCACAGGTGTCGAAGCCGCAAACGGCGGATTTCCCGTTGCGGGTTCTCTGGAGAGCTTGAGATTCCACGCGATCGCTGCGAGGGGCGTTCCGAGTTGGCTTATCATCGAAAGGTAATGACTAGGAGTTTGGCTGCGAAATCGCCCGTGCGGTCCGCCGCGTGCCCGTTCTGCGAGCACGCCAACCCGGCGGCGGCGAGGTTCTGCAACGCGTGCGGCGCGCCAACGCACTTGATCCCGTGCGCTCGCTGCGGAGCGGTGAACGATCCGCAGGCGGCGACCGCTTGTTATCAGTGCGGTGCGGGCTTGCCCGAGGACCGGCGGGGCGAATTCGCTCGTTCGTCGTCCGGCGCCGAAACGTTGGCCGCTGCCGGATCCCCGGCGTGGACGACTCAGGACCGAACGCAGCCGATCGAGCAGCCACCCCCCGGTCCTGATGGACTCGATCGTGATGCCAAGCTTTTGCAGGACCTGCAGCAGCTGCTGGCGAGTTCCGATTCGGGCGCGGTGGCCGATCGCCTCGTCGGGGAAAGCATCGGCACCCCTGCCGCGAACGCCGACATCCGCACGGCGGTCGCTCCCTTGACCCGCATCCGCTCCTACGCCGCGTCGGCGATCGCCGGATCCCCATCGATGCAGGCTGCCCCGCGGGTCATCCCTCGCCGGGGCCTCGCCATAATCGTTGGCGTGGGGGTCCTGGCCGTCCTTGCCGCGGCCGGTGAGTACTACACGTACCAAGAGCGTATGGCGCGCTCCGCCTCCCAAGCTCCTGCGAGTGGCGCGATGAAGGAGGGCGACAGCCCCGCCGCCACGCCGCCCGTGGCGACCGACACCCAGCCGACTGCGCCCGCTGCCGATGGGAGCGCCATGGCAATCCGTCCGGGAACCACGGCCCCGGTGGAAGCCCGCCCAGCGGCGGCGCCTCCCGTTGCTGGTTCGTCGGGCGAAGCCATCAGCCCGCGACGAGCCCCCGTGGAGGCCAAGGCACCGGCGGAGCCGGCCCCCACGGGGCCGCGGCCGCGCGCGGGGGCCCCGGGGGTCATCGAGCAGCCCCCTCGCGTCGGGCCGTGCACCGAGGCGGTTGCCGCGCTCGGGCTGTGCGCCCCAGAATCGGCTCAGCGGAGGCAATAGCATGGCGGTCGGAAAACTCATCGGAGCGCTGCTCGCCGCAGCGCT
>DATFVZ010000417.1:0-7212 GCA_035259785.1 Gemmatimonadales bacterium | reverse complement strand
GTTCACACAATCTAGGAGTTCACCGATTGACCGATGGTCCGCTGGCCTGTTGAATCAGTCGATCACTACATTAGTCGTCAACGCCAATGTCCGACTCGCGCCTTCAGTTCGTCCCGATGGTCGTCGAAAATTCACGTTGTTGGATCTCGCGCGCTGTCAGCGGGTGTCGGTCTTGGTGCGGGGCTGGCGCCGCCGCAGCGCGGTCGTGAGATTTCGCCGCGCTTCGGCGAATTCCGGCTGCAACGCCAGCGCCTGGTGGAACTCGTCGATGGCTGCGTCCAGCTTGCCCTGCGAGGCGAGCGCCATGCCCAGGTTGTTGTGGGCTCCGGGAGAGATCGGCCTCAGGCGAAGCGCCGCGCGAAACTCGTCGACGGCTTCGTCCAATTTGCCCTGCGATGCGAGCACGATGCCCAGTCCATCGTGGATTTCGACCGAATCGGGCATCACCCGCAGCGACGCGCGCAGTTCGTCGATGGCGCCCTCGTACTGACCCGCGGCGAGAAAGATGCCGGCTAGAGCGTAGTGCGCCCGACCGCTACCGGGGTCGAGCTGCACGGACCGGCGCAGGTGGACGACGGCTTCTTCAGGCGCGTGGTGCGACGCGAGCGCGAGCCCCAGATTCTCGTGCGCCGAGGCCGAATCTGGTTCGAGTCGCAGCGCTTCGCGAAACTCCGCGATCGCGCGATCGAATTCGCCTTTATCCGCGAGCGCGGATCCAAGGATGTTGTGCATCTCCGCCGATTCGGGGACGAGCGCGCCCAGATAGGCGCTACCGTCGACCCGGCGCGTCCCTCCCTCGGCGAGGAGGCGCGTGCGAGCCGCTTCGGCCGGCGTCGCACTGTACGCGCGCCCGAGTAGAGCAAGATACGTGTCGAGGCCCTGCACGAGAGGGACGGGCTTCCCGTCCGCGAAGCACTTCGGGCACCACGCCGCAACGTCGCGCACGTCACCGACAGACGCCGGTAGTCCGTCGCCAAGCGTAAGCAGCGATCGCACCCCGTATTCCTGAATCGGGCGATCGTCGGTCACGGGAGCCGAGTTTCGAGTCGCGGCCGAAAGTTTCTGGGGTGAGGCGAGGAACGCGCCGACGATCTCACGCACGCTGCCGAGGTCCACCCGTTGCAGATCGGCCCGCAGCGCCGGGGCGTTCGTCATGGCGTTGGCCACCCGGGCCGGATCGATCTCGATGCGCGAGTCGTTCGCGCCGACGAGCAACAGGTCGGCTTCTGCGCCCGAGACGAGCACGCTCTGCGGGAAGACGTCGACGAACGCGCGAATCATCGCCAAGGTCGAGGCCGCCGGTACCTGATACACCGGCAGCCATTGGCTCATGAAGCCCTTCATTTTGAGGCGCGTCTTGGCTAGAGCGTAGAACTCCTCGGAATAGAGGGCCGCCACTCCGGCTTGCGCGATAGGTGGCGGTTCGAGCGTGATCAAATCGTACGAGCCCGGGCGCTGCATCTGCAGGTGTTGCCGCCCGTCGTTGACATAGACGGCCACTCGCCGGTCGTTCAGCACGTCCCCATTCGAATTCTTGAAGTAGCCGGCGTGCGTCAGGACATGTCTGGAGAGATCCACCACCTCGACGCGTCGAACGGATGGATGAAGCGTCGCCGCCTGTGTGGTATTGCCAACGCCGAAGCCAATCACGAGAACCGTCTCCGGGTTGTCGGCCGAAAGGAGCGGAATATGCGCAAATGCACGCATGTAGCGCTGCGAAAGCGGCGCCGTCGACGACATCCGATGCCCGTTGGTGAAAAGCGTTCGGCCTGTGCCTGGCTCTTCCGTGATGGCAATGACCTCGGTGACGCCTTCACTCAAGGTGAGCAACCGCTCGTGCCGCATCGGCAGTTCCAGGGCCCCGGTGATCAGGTAATTGGAAGGCAGCCGCAGCCATAGCCCGATGGCGCCGCCGGCGACGAGGATTGAGACGGCGAATGCGAGGGGATATGTAGGCCGGGTCTTATTAGACGCGGCACTGGATGGCGGACCCAATAAGGCGCGCCCTACATCTGTTGCGAGATAGAGAGGCCCCACGGCCAACGCCGCGGCGGTGGTGAGGATGGTGGCACTGCCCTGGATCCCGAGCACGGGCAGAAGCAGGAAGCCGGCCGCCAGCGAGCCGCAGACGGCGCCGACGGTGTTGGAGAGATAGAGAATGCCCGCGCGACGTCCGACCGGGCGTTCCGCGCGCTGGATGATGGCATTGGCCAGCGGAAACGCGAGGCCCATCAGCAGCGCAGGGATAAGAACCTCCAACAGGATGGGTCTCGCATTGAACCACAACTCCCGCAGCGTTCGCGCCAAATCAGATTCAACGCCGGGCGCTGCCGCGACCATATGACCCACCGCCGCTCGATAAGCAGGATTGGCGAACGCCGCGTCCTTGATGTTCCCAAGACTGGCAACGGCCAGTCCCAGAAGAGTGGAAGCGACGAAGAATCCCTGTACGACCATCAACCACTGTGCTGGTCGCGCAATTCGGCGAAGGAGAAAACCTCCGGCGAGCGAGCCCGCGCCGATGCCGATCAGGATGACGGTGAGCAACAGAGAGAACACGGCACGGAATCCGCCCAGCAGGAGCGTGAAGTGACGGAACCAGAGGATTTCCATTCCCATCGCCGCAAAGCCGGACAGCGCGAGGGCCAGGCTGGTCCACGCGAGACCCGACGATGCCGGCGGCGACAGAGGGACGGTCTGGGCGGTGACGGCAGAGATACTGGGTTTTTTCTTCTTACGGGCCGGTGCCGGTGTCGCCGCAGACGCCAGGGCGCCCGCCAGTCCGAATGCGCCCGCCGCCGCGACGATGTTGAAGAACACCGCGAACATCTGTGTGCCTTGAAGACCGGCGGCAGGCACCAGCAGGAAGTCCGTGAGAATGCAGCCCAACGCCGCGCCGGCGGTGTTGACGCCGTAGAGAACGGCGATTCGCCAGTGCCCAACCTCTAGGTCCCGTCCGACGAGATGGCGAATGAGCAGAGTGAGCGTCCCGCCCATCAACATCGTAATCGGCGCGAGCAAGACGATGGCGATCGCTCCGCGGGCGAGGTAAGAGGCCGTCGAGAGGACGTACCAGCCGCCCGGGTCGCGCAGGTAGGAGGACACGAGCGCCGAGACTCGACCGAGGTGAGGCAGGAGCACGGAGATGGCAAGACCCATCAAGCCGATGGCCAGCTCGAAATAGCCGTACGTCTTGAGCAGCGACTCGGGCCTGGCGGCGTAACGCCGATCCGCCCATGTTCCAACGACCCAGCTGCCGACGCCCAGGCCCAGCATGAACACTGCGATTACGAGGGAGGCGGAGTACACGGTGTTGCCGAAGACATTGCCGAACACGCGGACCCAGACGACCTGATAGATCAATCCGCTGAGGCCTGAGCAGAAGAAGAGAAAATAAATGAGGCCGGTCATGCCGTCCCGGTGGCTAAACCCTGGCCACGAAAACACGAAACCAACGTGCAGACTCCCTCAAAACAAAACGGGGCTGGGCAGGATTCCCTGCCCGGCCCCATGACGCTAGCAGCAGCTTATGTGTTGCGCGAGCCGATCAGAACGTGGCCCGGAACCCCAGCTGCATCATGCGCGGCTGATAGGCAACAAGATTGTTGAACGCCGGCGAGCCAAGGTGCAACACCCCATTGGACCTCGCCACCGTTGTTTCGCTGATCGTGAAGGTTCCGAAGTTCCCGTGGTTGAACGCGTTGAAGATTTCGAAAATGCCGTCGATGCCCACGCGGCTGGTGATCCTGAACCGCTTCTGGACGCGCATGTCCACGCGGTGGAGGTCGGGGTTATTGAGGCCGTTGCGCGGGATGATGGAGCCGTCGGCGCGCACGCGGGTGATGGTGTTGTTCGACGAAATCGGATCCACCCCGGACGTCGCGGTGTTGTACCCGTTGTCACCGTAGAAGTAGAGCCCGCTCACCTGAATGCCGTGGCTCACGTCCAGGATGCCGTTGAAGACAAAGCGATTGCGCTGATTGGGGCTCAAATACCACTCGTCCGCGATGACCTCGTTCAACACGACCGGCACACTGCAGGTAAACGAGCCCGACGCCGTAATGGTCGTCGGGTACTGACATCCGGGCTGGCGCGGCGTGGTCTGATAATCGTGCTCGCGCGAATACAGATACGTCGCCGAGCCCTGCCAGTGGTTGCTCATCCGCTTGGTGAGAGCCGACTGCCACCCGTAGTTATTGGCCGCGGCCGTTCTCATGCGCATCGTAATGGCGTCCCACCCTGGGTACGGTTTTTTGGAACGATCCGTGTAGGGGTAGTTGAATCCGGTGGCGGGATTGAAGGCCTGATTGACGTTCTGGCCGTTCTGCGCGCCGCGAGTATCGTTGATGGTGAAGTCGGACTCGACCGAGATCGACATGCCCAACTGGCGCTGCAACCCGACGGACCCCTGATGGCTGTACGGCGTCGTCGGATTCGGCGGCGACAGGATGTTGATAATGCGGTTGAACTTGCACGAGTTGCGTGCGGCACACCCGCTCGCCACGTCGGCCTGCCACGAGGCCATGGCCTGCGCGTACGTCGGGATGGGGCCGTTGAACGGATCGGCCGCGAAGTCGGCCCGGCCGTCGTTGTTCACTTGAGGATGGATCTCTCCAGCGTAGAGCATCGTCCACATGGCCTCGTTGTCGTCGGGCGCTCCGTAGTACTTCCCATACCCGCCTCGCAGCACCGTCTTGTCGTTCAGGGAGTACGTGATGCCTAAGCGCGGCCCGAAGTTTGTCTTGTCCGACGGACGAGCACCGAAAAGTGGCTCTATCGCGGTCTGCAGTTCGCGCCCGGTGGAGAAGTCGTAACGAAGCCCAAGGCTCAACGTCACCTTGGAGAACTCCCAGTTATCCTGCGCCCAGCCGGAATAGACCTGCCGCTTGTTGTAGACCTTCATCTGCCCGAGGCCGACCGTATAGTTTCTGGTGTTCCTGGACAACGCGGCAAGGTTCCAGGTGTTGACGTCGTTCCACACGGGGATTATCTGCTCGATATTCGCAGGAATGGGAACACCTACGGCCTGCATGTCGTACTGACCCATGCAAATGTTGCAAACGAAGACACTCAACAGGTCGGCAAGGTACTCGCTCCCGAGCTTCACGGTGTGACGTCCGGCCTTGTTGAACGTCAACGTGAAGTCGTCACGAATGTTGTACGGATCCGACACCCATTTCTGAGGCGAGTTGTTGTGGGCCTGGCCGATGGTAAATGGTCCTGTAAACGTGAGAATCGGCGTCCCGACGTCGAGGCCGAACGGGTGGTTCTTCCAGCCGGTGACGATCGGCGTGCGGGTCCAGTAGAAGCCGGCATACCCTCCCTTGACCTCGTTCAGCATCCGATTGTTCAACACCTGCGTGAGCGTGAAGAACAAGTCGTTGCTGAACCTTTCGGTGATCACTGGCGTCGAGGGATGCAAGTTGTTGCCACCGACGGGCGTCGCCGCGTTCCCGGTCGCGACTGGCTCGGTATAGAAGGAATGATTGCCGCGCACCGCCAGATGGGTTCGTGTCGACAGTTGAAAGTCCAGCCGCCCGCCGCCCTTCCTGTCCCACGTGGTGAACTGCTGGTCAAGGTTGAAGGACGGATAGGGGGTGTTGTACGGGTAGGTCTGCGGCTGGCGCGAGAAGTCGTAGTTGCCGAAGAAATGAATCTTGTCCTTCTTGATCGGGCCGCCGTAGGTCCACGTCATCGTCTGATTCGAGTAAGGTTGAACGTGACTGTTGCAGCCAGCCGCGCCAATCGTGCAACCCACTTGCGACCGTCCGGGAGGCGCCCCGATCGTCGTGACCCCGTTGATGAAATCGGGAGCGTTGAATTTGTCGCTCCGGAAGAAGCCGGAGTAGATGCCCTCGTAGCTGTTGGTGCCCGACTTGGTGATGGCGTTCACCTGGATGCCGCTCGAACGACCTTGGGAAGCGTCGAACCGGCCGGAGACCTCCATCTCCGCGATGGCGTCCCGGCTGAAATGGGCCTGCCCAAAGGTGTTGAACATCGTCTGCGTCACCTGCTGCCCGTCGATATTGATCTGGTAATTCCCGGAGTTGGACCCGACCGCGCCGGTCGGCACGTCGCTAACGGCGTTCACGTTGCTGCCAGGCGCCATCAGGGTGAGATCCATCCAGTTCCGGCCATTCAGCGGAATGTTGTCCATTTGCCGCGGGTTGATCGTGCCGCCCATGGACGTCTTAGTGGTATCGACGAGCGGCGCCGCGCCGGAGACCGTGATCGTCTCCTGCACGCCCCCCGCCGACAACTGGAAGTTCGTGACGGTGGTCTGCCCCACCGCCAGTTCCACGGTCTTGTTCACGGTGGTAAAGCCCACGAGCTCCACCGTGATCTTGTAGTTGCCAACCCGCCCGGGAAGCCGAAATGCTCCACGCTCGTCGGTGACGGCCGTGACGGTATTGCCCGACGCCTGATGAATCGCGGTGACCGTAACCCCAGGAAGCACGCCGCCCGTGGAATCCGTCACGGTACCAGTCAAGGTCGCGTCTTGCGCGTATCCCGTAACGGGCAACGCCACGATCGCCACGAGTACCATCAGCCGTCTGACGAAGAGCCAACTCAGTATGTTCACCATCCGGCTCCTCCCACATTATGAAATGAAGTATTACGCCGACAACGAGACGATAAGAACTATGAAGCGCCTGTCACCCGGTTGACGGAATGTCCGTTATCCGATCCCACGCGCCACGTCCGCCGGAACAGCCGTCGCCGCACCGATGCTGCGCCACGCCCCCACTCCCCCGACGCACAGCGCGGATGATCCGCCCACACGACGGGCGTGTCAATGGATAACGGACAAACGTCTCTTGATCCTCTTGATCCCTCGCCAACGTTGACCCGCGGACGGGCCTCCAATCCGCCGCTGCACACGCCGTAGTCGTACGTGGCGTTCCGGGGGAAGGATGACAAGGCGCCACGCGATACTCGACGTTGTATCCGGAGTGACGATGGAGGCGATCTCGCGCAACCGGTGATGGCCGATGCGAACCGCCCGTATCGCCAAACGGCGCCGGTCGGCGTCCGTCAGCCGGACGCGTCGCGTGCCGAGCTGTCGGTTGCCCTCGCGCCGCCCCTAATGCGTCAGAGCGTACAGGACGATGTTAGTCGCGAGCGCGTAGCCATTGGGTGAGAAGAGCGCGAAGAACTCCGGGTCTTCCGTCTCGCGTTCCATGGAATCGCCGATGTCCGTGTTGTGCGTCA
>DATFVZ010000416.1:0-4127 GCA_035259785.1 Gemmatimonadales bacterium | reverse complement strand
GTGATCCTTCCTCTCTGATCGTAGCTATAGGTCATCGTCTGGAGCACGGCGCCCGCGGCCGATGTCTCAGTGATGGCGGTGAGCCGACCGATATCGTTCGCGCCCCCGCCGTATTGGTAGTCGATCTGCTTGAGCTGAGTTTGGGTTGCGTCGTTGTAGACAGTCCGCGTCACGCGGTTCAGCGCATCGTAGGCATAGGCCGCAGACTGCCCCTTGGCATCGGTCGACGAGATCAAGTTTCCGGCCGCGTCATGTGCGTTCGAAGTCCCGCCGGTGTCGGGGCTCGATTGCACCGAAAGATTCCCCAGACCGTCCAAGGCGTAGCCTGTGGGGTTATTGCGCGGATCGGTGACCTGAGTGAGCTGGTCGAGCCTGTCGTAAGCGTAGCGAGTCACGCCAAGGCCAGGATCCGTGACCTGGATCAGGCGGCTGAGCCCGTCATAGGCGTTCTTCGTCTCGCGGCTCAGTGGATCGGTGATGCTTGTGACGTTGCCCTGATCGTCATAGGCGTAGCGGGTGATCTGGGCCGCAGGGATCGTTCCGCCGATCTCTTGCGCCAAGCGGTTGAGATTCGAGTAAACCCGGCTCCTGGTCTGCGCGAGCTGGTTTGCCGCGTCGAAAACGTCCTCGCGGACCCGGTTGCCCATGAGATCGAGCGCATAGGCGATCCGGTTGCCTAGGTTATCGGCGATCTGGATGAGACGATGAGCCTCGTCGTAGCTGTAGACAAGAAACGAGCTGTCGGGGAGCGTCACACGGATGAGCTGGCCCGAGCGGTCGTACTCGTAGCTGGTCGACTCGCCGCCGACGGTGCGCGACGTGAGCCGTTGCCGCGCATCGTAGGTGAGCGTCGTCACTAGCCCGTTCGGATCGACAATCGTGAGGGGCTTGCCGTGCGTGTCGTAGGCTGTGATTTGAGTGGTATGCCCCAGGGCGTTGGTAATGGTGGCGAGGCCGCCGCGCTTGCCGACATCGGGATCGTCGTTCGGGTGATACGTGTAGGTCGTGACGTCCTCGACATCGATGCGCGGGCCATCGATCGTGAGCACCTGCCCTTCGGCGTTGTAGGTGTAGCTAAGGGTCCGGGGTACACCGATCGGCGTAGCGGTGAGCCCTTGAGCGCCGCTCGCGTCAGAGGTCGGCTGGATCGTCTTGGAGAGGACGCTGCCGCGGTTGCCCGGATTCGGGTCGCTCGGCTCGCCGTAGACGTACGCGGTGATCCGCAACGGCTCCGCGATGCGGACCGGTAAGCGATACGACGAATGCCAATCCGTCGTGATCCGACGTTCCTGGGGCGAGCCCGCCGCCTCGACCCGCAGCGTCTCGAGACCCCGCGCGTCATGCGTGTACTGGATGC
Organism: Gemmatimonadales bacterium; assembly: GCA_035259785.1. Taxonomy (GTDB): domain Bacteria; phylum Gemmatimonadota; class Gemmatimonadetes; order Gemmatimonadales; family GWC2-71-9; genus 20CM-2-65-7. The sequence continues at coordinate 2,770 of DATFVZ010000416.1, read as the reverse complement.
GGTTGCCATTCCAGTCGGTGCTGGAAGTCCGAAACCCGGTGCTCGTGTCAAAGGTCTGGCTTTTCGGCCCGCAGGCCGGGCAGGGGTCTCCGCTGATCGAGGTGGTGTACTTCACCCCGAGAATAGACTGGAAGCTGTACGTGCGAGTAGCGGTGACGGTCGGCGTCACGTAGGAGGTCACGATCGTCGAGGTCGGACTCGGGTAGCTCAGCCGGATTCGGCCAGCGTCTCCGGCGTGCTTCGTCTCGCTTGCGAGTCCGCCGTTGTACGCGAAACTTGCGAAGAGAACGCCGTTCTCGTCCCGGATTCCAACGAGTGCTGCGGAGTTGTCATTGCTGGAGACATAGGTCCGCCTCGGGTCATCGGTCGAGTCCGCCGGCGTCGAATCGGGGTAGACGGCCGCCGTGAGCCTGAGCAGGGTGTCGTATTCGTACCGGACCAGCGCCCCGGCGGGGTCCGTGATCGAGGCGAGTAAGTTGCCTATCGTGTATGCGAACTGAATCGTCCGGCCAAAGTGGTCTTCGACCTGTCGCAGCATCCCGGCATTCGGCCCCGTCGTGAAATACGACAGCGTTTGCGTGACGCCCGCGCGGTTGGCGATCGTGAGCAGCTTTCCACCGACGTCGTAGGTCTCGACGAGGTCGCCGTCGGATAACGTGAGCTTCCACCCGCCGTTCGCGAGGTCCTCCAGCCTATCGGTGACATTGGCGACGGATGACCAGCCTCCCCCAACGCGCTGGAACTTCAGAACGGCGCCATCGTCGCGGAAAGCGGCGATCCCGTCTCCGCTCGGATTTACGCCCAGCCTTCGGTCATAGTTGTGCCGCCATTTTTCTCCGACGGTTCCGGTGATGCTCTTGCTTAGCCAGTTGTACGTCCGGGCGAAACGCAGCGGGAATGGACCCGAGCCGACATAGTCGACCTCGACCTGGATCTTGTTGCCTGTAGCAGGGTCGCAGGGGTTGCCGAGCTCGCAAGCCCCCGGCGGGTGACCAAGCGCTCTGTCCTCATCAGCGACGGGGCGCGCGGAGATGGCGTAGGCGTCTCCGCGGTAGCCGGGATCGGTCGGGGGTAGCTCAAAAGTTGGCAGCCAATAGCACAAGTTAGGGGGGTTAGGGGGTCTGTAGAGCAAGTGCGTCTCGTAGCAGCCTTTGCCGGTCGGGTCCGCGCCCCAGTACTTATAGAGGCGGCACGAAATCGGATAGCTGCACGTTTCGCAGTAGGTCCGCTCCTCTGATTCGACGATCACATTGGACCAGGCCCTGCATGCCGCCTCTGGCGAAGTCCCACGGGCCGTCCTGGTTTCGTATATGAATACATCCGCCGCGGGGGTCGAAGACGACAGCACCAAGAGAAAGGCCGCATTGGCGACGACGAATCGCGATCTCATTTGACACCTCCCGACGCAGGACCAAAAGGAGCCGGGGCCGACTGGCGTGAAATGCGCGAAGGTTTCGGAACAGTTTTCGCGGGTCCTGCCGCGAGTGCGAGCGACGCCGGACGCCGCGATTCGGCCCGGTGCCATCAACGCCTGTGCAGGCGAATCCACTGATCTCCCCTTCGGCCGCACCTGCCCGATTCTTGTTCTTCCCAGGGTGCGTGGAATTAGCTTCTCACTTCTGATAGACGACGCAGTAGCAAATTTTTGTTAATTCGATCCGTTCTTCGAGAGCGAGCGCTCGCCCCCGCGCTGTGTAGCGCGGTAGGCACTCGGCCTAGATGTTGGGCTGCCTTAGCGGCGCGTTGCTCTACGGGCGTTACGCCAAAGTCGTGGCCCGCTTGAGCGGGCGATCAATCGCCCGACGAAGGTCTCGCGACGTGTGCAAACGATTGCAATGCAGGGAAGAACTACTCAGGCCGCTCCCTTCATCCATCGGGGGCGGCCTGTGTCGGAGCAATGCGACGGAAGCCGCTACTACCAGGGCGCGAACGCAGCGACGCTGCGCCAGTCAGCCGCGCTGCGCGTAGTCAACGAGCGCGCACACGTAACTCGAGGCAACGTTGATGTCGCCGCCGACATACGTTCCCTTCTTCGGATAGGCACAGATGGGCCGCGACTTGACGACCGGGAACGTCGTCGTCGCGGCGGTAGAAATATCGATTCGCCGCGGGGCGATGCCTTTCTCGACCCAGGCCGTGAGCGCGTCGTAAAGCTGCGATGTGCCGTCCGCTACCCCGTCCGCGCCGGCGGCGCCGGGAAGCGGCGGGTTGGCATTCGGGTTGGTCGTGCCATTGCTGAAGCCGTGCGCCATGCCAGGCACGAGGAAGAAGCGATAGAACTTCTGCACCTCGCGCAGCCCATCCATCTCGCGGATGACCTTTGCTCCGCCCAACCCCGACGCAACCCGGCTTTCGTCGTGCACTAGAAAAGCGGACCTGCGCCGACTTCAGTTGTCGGCCATGACCCGTCGGTCGCTCCAGACCCACGTTGGTGCGCCCCCGCATAACCCACCGTCGTCTTCTCGGCAACACTTTCCCAAGAAAGAGTTGGTTGTTCGCTAACGCCACTTACCAACGTCACCTCGTAACAGCGAGGCCTTCAACCTCAATAGTGTTTGTATAAACCGGTGTTTGTCTCGTTATTTCAGCGCTTGGCACGGTCGCTGCTTTGTTCCTAGCGAAGGCTAATTTGAGCCCTCACTTTCTAAACCTTAAGTCGATTCACCAAAGGAGAAAGGCCATGAGCAACCTAGCGATTCGTGACCTCGAACAGAGCGCCGTTTTGGACACCGCTGAGATGCAGAGCATCAAGGGCGGGGCCCCTACCTTG
>DATFVZ010000415.1:0-3977 GCA_035259785.1 Gemmatimonadales bacterium | reverse complement strand
TGCGGCTGTTGGGAATCGACCACGAGAAGCTGACGTATCGATTCCAGGGCCGGGACTTCCGGCTGACTGATGTGCGCGGGAAGCTGGTCACGAAGCTGCTCGCCTAGCTCATGGCTGCTGCCTGACGACTTCGTAGTCGCCGCGCCGCGCGCCTTCGCGCACCACCCAGCCCGGTGCTGCCTTGAACGTCCATCCGTCTCCAGTGAGCGTACCGTCATCGCGTCGCACTGGTGCCGACACCTGACGGGAGAGACCATCGGTCGCGACCAACACACCTTTGTCCGCTTCGAGTGTCCCCCACGTGCCTGACGCCTTGAATGCGCCAAAGTACACTGTCCCGCTGCCTGGAATCACAACCGCACCCCGGGAATCGGACCCGGTGCTGGCTCCTCCTCGAATCACGAGCACGGGACCGTCGACAAAGTGCCGTCGCAATTCGGCGAGACGTTCCTGCCGCTCTTGCTCGCGCTTCTGTTCGGACGCGAGGATCTCGGCGCCGCCGTATCGGCTGGCAGCCGACGCGGCATCGGTGGCTGGTTGAACCGAGAACGCATTCATGACCAGCGTGCCGAGATCATCGGTGGCGCGCAGTCGTTGACGCCAGCCGTCTGACGAGGCATCGAGCAGAAGTCCATAGAGAGGGATTGTGGTGGTCGGAAACGACCGCAGGAAGTTTTCTGGTGTCCCGGCCGTCTCCAGTCCATCCACGGCGCTCGCGATCGCGTCGGCGGCAGATGGTGCCGCCACTACGACGGCCGTGTAATGGGGAAGGCCTTCGGTGATCTCAACCCTTCGCTCACCTTCCTCGCTGCCAGGGTACAGCGCGCGCCGCGCCTGACGGAACGCGAGCGCATCACGAACCGCGGCGGCACGCGCCGCTCCGGATTCGCGCAGCGCCCGCGCGAGCGCGCGCCACTCGAGGCGCAGCCAATACCGGCCGTCCAGCGCGTCGACGTGTTCATTTGCCTCAGCGGGTTGTGCCAAACCCAAGCCTGGTTGCACGCGGTGGAACAGTTCGTGGATGAAGAGCTCTCTGCGGCCGCGCGGTGTGCGGCTAGCGACAAAATCCCAGTTGAACGACACCCACGTCGTCCCGCCCCACTCGATGGGCGCGTTGACGAGCCCGAGCACCCGTGGCCAAGGTCCGTCCGGCGCGGTTTGGCTCGCGGCAAGCGTGTGAGTTTTCAGGTCGGCGATCACCATCGGTCCGCAGAGTGAAACACCCCACAGTCGGCCGCCGTCCCGCTCGCAGAGCGCCTGGGCTTCCTTGAAGTACTCCTGCGCGCGCTGTTGATCGACCTGTGCCACCACCGGCGATGGGTGGCCGATGACAACGTACGCCAGGACTACCGTGCAAAACGCGGATATCCGCATCGTCCACTCCCTTGGCGTTCTGTCGGAATTCTACGCCGACCGCATCGTGTCCTCGCTCACGTCGACGCTGCGGATCCCGGCTCTCAACAGCGTGATCGACACGTAGGCAACCACGACCAGGACGAGCCATCGCAACGCACCAAGCGGGAGCGATTCGACGAGCCACACCGCCACGACCACTCCCGGGATTCCGCCGGCGGCCAGCCCGAGTGCCGCACGCTGATGCAAACGGCCCGAGGCCACGAACCGGACGCCGGCGATCATCGCGACGAAGGCACCCGAGCCCATCATGATTGGAAACGCGGCTCGCGGATCCATTCCGAGGAGGCTGAACACGACGAGGCTCGGCGCGTAGTTGCCGATCCCGAGCGTTAGCAGCGCACCCAGCACGAAGTTGACCACGAGTGCGAGCGCGAACCCCCGGGCCGAGAATGCGAGCGCGGTGCCGCCCGCGGGGAACTGGCCGAGCATGCCGAGCATCATGAACGCGGCGGCCACCAGAAGCGCGCACCCCATGCCGAGCTGTACCGCACGGCGTGAGAGTGAGGCGACGACCCCCGCGCCGAGCCACCCACCAGTGACGCAGACCACGATGAGCATCGTCATCTGCCAGGGATCGACGCGGACGACGCTGATGAAGAGCAGCGCCTGAATCAGTACCGGCAGGGCATGACCGACGATCAGCGTCCCAGGAATCAACTCGTCGGGCACCAGGCCGAAGAGTCGAAAGGCCGTAGTGGTGGTCGCGAACGCGCCGATCCCAAGCGTGTCGAAGAAGTCCGTGACGAATCCGATGAGAAGTTCGGGCGGCGTCGGTGCGCCGCGTTCCCCGCGCCGTGCCCGGCGCCTCGCCTCCATCGTCCAGCGGACGACGAGCAGCAGACCTGCCGCCGTCAGTACGCCGAGGAGAATTCGGACAAGCGTCAATGGTGGGGCGCGGACGTCGTTTGGGCGCCGCGAGACAGGACGGCTATATTACGTTCCGCGAGGAGCCGCATGAACGATCGTGACGACACGTTCGAACTATACGATCTGCGCGTCGAGGTCGTGGCCACCGATCGGCCCATGGTGTGCGGCCATCGCTCCGGCGACTGGCTCGAGTTGCGCGGGGAGAACCTCACGCTGCCCGCGGGCCAGCCCTTTTCCATCTATGCGCTGGCGGCGCTCATCCCCATCCTTCCGGCTAAGCAGCGCCTGACCCAACCACACGACTGGATGACAACCGACACCGACATCGCGTGTCCCGACCCCAACTGCGGCGCAAGGTTCCGCATCACCCGCATTGGCACGCGCACGTTTCGCCACCACGACGTAACAGCCGTGCCGCTGTCACCAGATTGACCGTGGATCTCCCGCGAGTGCAACTTGCTCCCGGCTACACCATCTCCCCTCTGTTGAAGGGCGGGTGGCAACTGGCTGGAGGCCACGGCGCCATCGACGCGGCCGCCGCGCTGGACGACATGGATCGTTTCGTTGACGCGGGAATCAACACTTTCGACTGCGCGGACATCTATACGGGCGTCGAGGTCCTGATCGGGGATTGGCTGAAGCGGCGTGGCACGCGGGGCGCTGCCGTGCCCGTGCAGGTCCACACCAAATACGTCCCCGATCTCGATCGACTGCCAACCCACTCGCGGGCCGACGTCGTGCGCGGCATCGACCGCTCGCTGGCACGCCTCGGAGTGGACCGCCTCGATCTCGTCCAACTGCACTGGTGGGACTACGACGTGCCAGGTTACGTGGACGCGGCCGCGTGGCTCGACGAGCTGCGCCGCGCTGGAAAGATCCGGTACCTCGGTTTGACCAACTTCGATCAGCAACGCCTGGAGGAAATCCTCGCGGCCGGGATCGCGGTGATCTCGCACCAGGTGCAGTATTCGGTGCTCGATCGCCGGCCCGCCAACGGAATGGCCGCACGCTGCGCGGCCAACGGCATCGGACTTCTCTGCTATGGCGCGCTGGCTGGCGGGTTTCTTTCAGACCGCTACCGGGGCCGCACGGATCCCGCTCGTCCGCTCGAGAATCGCTCGCTCGAGAAGTACCGGCTGGTTATCGACGAGTTCGGCGGGTGGGACCTCTTCCAGAACATGCTGGCCGCGCTCGGCGCGGTCGCAGCGCGCCACGGCGTCGGGATCGGCGCGGTGGCGCTGCGTTGGGTGCTCGATCAACCTGGCGTGTCGGGTGTGATTGTGGGTGCGCGCGACGCGCGACATCTCGACCAGCTCAGAGAAATCTCCGCACTCGCCCTCGACGACGACGATCGCGCGATCATCGGACGCGTCCAATCCGCGTCGAGCGGTCCCGAGGGCGATACCTACGACCTCGAGCGCGTAAAAGGCGGACCGCATGCTTCAATCATGCGATACGCGCTCGGTCGGGACCACACCTCGTTCCCATTTCCGCGAATCTGACCGGATTCGGACAGCCGAGCGCGCGTTGCTCCACTAGACATCTTTTGGTGTTGATCGCTTCGCACAGCGTCTGGTAGATTGGCCTCTCTACTAGATATCTATGCGAGACAACAAAAAAGATCAGTTGCAGGGCACGCTCGATCTGCTGGTGCTGCGAATCCTGTCGACCGGCGACGGGATGCACGGCTTCGC
>DATFVZ010000414.1:0-6894 GCA_035259785.1 Gemmatimonadales bacterium | reverse complement strand
GGACGGCCTTCGACAGTCTGCAGCGCGACGGGCCAGGCGAAAACGCGCTCGATGGTTTCGCGCGTCAGCACATCCGTCGCGGCGCCGGAAGCGACGGGATGCCCGTCACTCAAGAGGAGCAGCGAGTCGGCGAACCGCGCGGCGAGGTTGAGATCGTGCGTAATCATCAGCACGCCGAGGCCCTGTGTATCGACGAGCCCACGCACCAGCTCGAACAGCGCCATCTCGTGTCGCAAGTCGAGCGAAACCCCGGGCTCGTCGAGCACGAGCAGGCGCGGCTCCTGCGCCAGTGCGCGCGCGATTCGGACACGCTGGTACTCGCCGCCCGACAGCGTCCACAGCCACCGCTCGGCCAGAGACTCGACATCGCAGGCTACGAGAGCGCGCTGCACCGCGGTATGATCTTCCGGGCGCTCTCCGCCCCACATCGAGAGGTGGGGATAGCGGCCCAGCAGCACCGTCTCTCGCACACGTTGTGGGAAGAGATTGTCCTCGCGTTGTGGCACGACACCGACGAGTCGCGCAAGCTCCTGTCGCGGATAATCGTGCGCCGCGCGATCGCCGATCGTGGCCGATCCCGTTTGCGGCCGCAGCGCACCCAACGCGACGCGCAGGAGAGTCGTTTTCCCGCTGCTGTTGGGCCCGAGGACGGCAACGAACTGACCGGGCTCGACGATCAGAGAGACGTCCTCGAGCGCTTTGCGATCTCCGCGCGGATATCGGTAATGCACCCCACGCACGTCGATCACGCGACCGTCCAGCGCCTGAGCAGCAGTGCGAATACGGGAACTCCAATGAGCGCCGTAACCACACCCACCGGGAGCTCGCGGGGCGCTACGACGGTCCGGGCGAGTGTATCCGCGAGCGCGAGCAGCGCGCCGCCGCCCAGGAACGCCGCGGGGAGCAAGGCGCGATGGCGGTGGCCCCACGTGAGACGGGAGATGTGCGGCACGACGAGCCCGACAAAGCCGATGACACCCGATACGGCCACGGCCGCGGCCGTCAGGAGTGATGCCGCGAGATAGACGCGACGCTTAACGCGCTCGACGTCGGCCCCGAGGTAACGCGCGGGTTCCTCGCCGAGCGCCAGCAGGTCGAGTGGACGCGATGCCCCCATAAGGACCAACAGGGGAATAGGTGTATATACACCCACTATTACTACGGCGTCCCAGGAGGCCGACGAGAGCCCGCCCCACAGCCACAAAAACGCGTTCCGCAGCTCCGCGGCATCGGCGAGTGACACAATCGCTGTCGTAACCGCGGCCGCGAATGCTCCGACCGCGACCCCTCCGAGCAGCAGCACTCTGGGGTCCAGCGCCCCGCCCCCGATCATGCCCATCCGATAGACCAAGACCAGCGCGGCAATTGCCCCGGCGAAGGCCGCTAGCGGGAGTGCCCAGGGCCCCGAGAGATGCAGCGCGATCGCCAGCACAGCCCCGAGCCCTGCCCCACCTGACAGACCCAGCAGGAACGGATCGGCGAGCGGATTGCGGACGAGTGCCTGAAGCGAAGCACCAGATGCGCCGAGCGCACCGCCGACGAGAAAAGCGAGCACGGCGCGCGGCGCACGCAGGTTCCAGACGATATCCGAGTTGAGCGGCACGGCAGCCGGCCCCAGGAGCACGCTGGCGGCGAGCGCGACGAGCGTCGCGGCAATCAGCAGCGTCCATTTCATCGGCCGAGCATTGCCTGAAGCCGGCGCACAGCCTCGGCCGAGCGCGGGCCAGGCCGGCCGAACAGTGAACCTGGGAGCAGCAGGAAGCGTCCGTCCCGCACGGCCGGCACCGCACGCCACTCGCGCCGCTTCGCAAACGCCGGCGCCGTCCCGGAATCCGACAGTACCGCGATCCAGCGCGGATTGCGGGCGGCGATCGTCTCGAGCGAAACCTGCGCCGACGGCGCCGCGACGTCGTCGAACACATTCCGTGCGCCCGCCAGGTTCGCGAGCTGCGACAAGTAGCTGCCGGCACCGATGATGATCGGTGGATTGTCCCAGACTACAAAAGCAATAGAGGCGATGGGCGGCGGTAGGGGGCGGTACGTGAGGCTGTCCATGGTTGTTGCGAGCGACTCGGCACGCTGCTCGAGTCCCGTAAGCTGCCCCAACCGGCGGGTTGCCGGCCCGAGATCCTCGAACCGGTTCATATCCAAGAGCACGGTGCGGATCCCGAGACGCTCGAGCTGCAGTGCGGCCGTAACATTCGGACCGGAGTTGTACAGCACTACGAGATCCGGCTTCGTCGCCGCCACGGCTTCGATATTCGGCGGCATGCCGTCGCCGACGCTCGGCACGTCGCGAGCCGCGTCCGGATAGTCACACCACGTGGTTCGGCCGACGAGCCGATCACCCGCGCCGATCGCGAAAAGGATTTCCGTGAACGAAGGGAGCAATGACACGATGCGATTCGATGCTTGGACGGCGGGATGGTCCGACGGTCGACAAGCCGCGAGCATCAATACAGCGAGGAAAAGCCGGCGAATCACCATCCCTCCCGCGAGGGAATTGACTGGTGGCGCGAACGAGGACGTCTCCTGACTTCGGGCTGAGCCGGCTCGCCTTCCCGGGAATCCCCAGTGGCTGTGAGCCGCTACGACTGCCCGTTACAGTGGCGGGGCCGCGCCGGATTCACACCGGCTTCCGTAAGCCCCGTTCGCGAGACTTGGAACTAGCTCAGTCTAGAACTGTGAGTTTGGGTGCGCAAGGGTGGCTTTCTTTTTAAAGCCCACACCAATGCAATAACCATCCCAGCTGCTAGACTCGCGATGATGTATGGAAGCAGCGTCTCCGACCGAAACCCCGTCGACGGCAATTGAATCTCCACGCGATCGTCCGGCATCAGTGGACCGGCGCGATACGCCGCGTAATGCCGTTGCTCCAACTCCTGCACGCCGAGGGCCTCGAGTCGCGGCGCGGTGACGACCGCAGCGGTGTCCTCGAGCAACAGATTCACATTCTCCGTGACCTGGTCGATCGGAATGACGAGGGTCCGTACACCAGCCCGGAGCGTGTAGGCATAGCTGATCTGTTTGATCGCGCCTGGAGGGATCGGGCCGAGTATGATGATACTGTCGTGGCGGAACCTCATCGCCTCGGGCGAGATATCACCCTGGCCGCCGCGCTCCTGCCCGACTCCGACGGGAATTCGGCCGGCCCATGTCGGGAAGAGCGTGTCCTTCGTAATCCGCGTGGTGGCCCCGGTGTTCCTGAGCTCTAGGATTTCAAGTACCTCTCGTGTTCCTTCGGTCGCGGCACTCGCGATCGTGGCCAGCCGGCGCTCGAGCCGGATGGGCGGCGCATTGGACGTGGTGGGAAACGCGAAGATGTCTTCGACGTGCACCAGCGCACGATCCGTGAGGCTGAGCGCGGGCGAAAAGTACGCGAGGCTGTCGAACATAGCGCTGACGAGATAAATGCCTGTGGAATCGATGTCCGCCGTGCGAAGCTCGAATCGGTAGCGGCCTCGGGCATCGGTGCGCGTCGAATCGACGGGGCCGCCGCTCGTCCGCGTGATCCAGTGCAGCACGACACTGGCATTCGCGAGGGGGACGGTATCGCGCCCGCCCCGAAGGACACGCCCGGTCACGCCCACACGCGGTCCTAGCCTCCCTTGTCCCGCGAGCGAGGAGATGCCGAGCGCTCCGAAACTGATCAGGAGCAGACTACGGCGTAAACTTTCCGAAATCTTCAGGATCGAGGTTTTGGAGGTACGACTTCAGTGTATCGGCGTCGAGCTGAGCGCCGCCAGGACCCGTGCCGCCCGGTTGGATCCCGGTTTCACTGGTGTCGACGGAGGTCAGCTCGAGCAATGTGTCGCTCGTGAAGATCGGTGCCTTGAGGCGTAACGCGAGCGCGATCGAATCGGACGGCCGCGCATCGATCTGGATTACCGTGTCGCCGCGGTAGATGTGCAGTTCGGCGAAATAGGTGTTGTCCTTCACCTGCGTGATGATCACCTTGCGCAGCTCGGCGCCCAAGCCAACGATCACCTGCTTGAGAAGATCGTGCGTAAGCGGGCGTGAGAATTTCACGCCGGCGAGCTCCATGGCGATAGCGCTGGCTTCGGCGGGCCCGATCCAGATCGGCAGCACCCGCTGTCCGTCGTTCTCTTGCAGAATCACGACCGGTGTGTTGGTCGTGCGATCCAGGCCGAGGTGAGCTACCCGCACCTGCAGCATGGCTCCCCCCGGCGCGGCCACTCAGGTCCCCATATCCCACGACGCGAGGTACTTGCGCTGTGCAGGTGTGAGGGTGTCGATCGCGACGCCCATCGATTGCAGCTTGAGCCGCGCGATTTCCTGATCGAGCTCGGCGGGGATGCGATGCACGTCCCGGCTGAGCTTCTTGGAATTGTTCACGACGTACTCGGCCGCGAGCGCCTGATTGGCAAACGACATGTCCATCACACTCGCGGGATGGCCCTCCGCCGCGGCCAGGTTGATCAGCCGGCCCTCGCCCAGCACGAACAGCTTCTTGCCGCCGAGCTGCCACTCATCGACGAACTCGCGCACGGCGACGGGTCCTTTGGCCACCTGCTTCAACCCCTCGAGGTCGATTTCCACGTTGAAATGTCCCGAGTTCGCTACGACGGCGCCGTCTTTCATGGCGCGCATGTGCTCGACACGAATGACCTCCACGTTGCCCGTCAGCGTCACGAACAAGTCTCCGATCGGGGCCGCCTCTTCCATCGGCACGACCCGATAGCCGTCCATTTGCGCTTCGAGCGCCTTCATCGGGTCGATCTCGGTTACGAGCACGTTCGCGCCCGCGCCCCGCGCCCGCATCGCAAAGCCGCGGCCGCACCACCCATACCCCGCCACCACAACGGTGCTCCCCGCAATGAGGAGATTCGTCGCGCGCACAATTCCGTCGAGCGTCGATTGTCCGGTCCCGTAGCGATTGTCGAACAGGTGCTTGGTTTGCGCATCGTTGACCGCGATCACCGGGAACTGGAGCACGCGGTCCTTCGCCATCGCCTTCAAACGAATAACACCGGTCGTGGTCTCTTCGGTTGAGCCGATCACACCCGACACGACGGCCTTGCGGTCGGCCGCCGAGAGGGTCTCGACCCATTTGCGTACCGGAGGAGCCAAATCATCGAGACGGTTCAGCGCGATCATATGCAGCGCACTCACCAGATCCGCGCCGTCATCCATCGTGATGTCGGGACGGTGCGCAAGCGCAGCGCGGATGTGCTCGTAGTAGGTCGTGTGATCTTCGCCTTTGATCGCGAAGACTTTGATGCCGTGATCGCGAACGAGGTGGGCCGCGACGTCGTCCTGCGTCGACAGCGGATTCGAGGCGCACAGCGCCACATCCGCCCCGCCGGCCTGCAGAGTCACTCCCAGGTTCGCCGTCTCAGTCGTGACGTGGAGACAGGCTGCAACGCGCTTGCCCGATAGCGGCTTTTCACGCGCAAACCGCTCCCGAATTTGACGCAGGACCGGCATGGACCGCTCGGCCCATTCAGTCCGCCGTCGCCCTTCGTCGGCGAGCTGAACGTCTTTTATGTCGTTGGATGCCTTGGTGCGAGTAGCCGTCTCAGACATTGGCCTTCCGGGATGTACGGGATGCCCGCTCGGCAGCGACCTTCAGCTCTTCCACCCGATCGACATGCTCCCAGGTGAACAGCTCCACATCGCGCTCGCCGACCCGACGCTTTTCGGGCGAGCGACCGAAGTGCCCATACGCAGCCGTGGGACGATAAATGGGATTGCGCAAATTGAGCGCCTGAATGATGCCGCCGGGCGTCAGATCGAACACGTCGCGGACCGCCTTTTCGAGCGCTTCCTGCGGCACGGTGCCCGTATTGAACGCATCGACCATCACGGAAACCGGCTCTGCCACACCAATCGCGTAGGCGACCTGGACCTCACACCGCTTGGCGAGCCCGGAGGCGACGATGTTCTTGGCGACCCAGCGCATGGCATAGGTCGCGGAGCGGTCGACCTTGGACGGATCCTTGCCGCTGAACGCCCCGCCGCCGTGCCGAGCCATGCCGCCGTACGAATCGACGATGATCTTGCGTCCGGTGAGACCGGCGTCACCCTGCGGGCCGCCGACGACGAACCGGCCGGTAGGGTTAGTCAACACGTCCTTATCCGCCACATTGAATCCTGCCTCGTGGACGACCGGCCGGACCACGTGCGCGAGGATACCGGCCCGAAGCTCTTTCTCATCGATCATGTCGGAGTGCTGGGCGGAGACGACGATCTTGTCGATGCCGACGGGCTTCGCGCCCTCATACAATACGCTGACCTGGGTTTTGCCATCCGGACGCAGCCAGGGCAGCTCGCCACTCTTGCGCACTATCGCCAGCCTTTCGGCAAGCCGATGCGCCAGGACGATCGGCAGAGGCATGAGCGATGGGGTCTCATCCGACGCGTAGCCGAACATCATCCCCTGATCGCCCGCCCCACCCTTGTCCACTCCCAACGCGATGTCAGCAGACTGGCGATCGATCGTCGTCAAGACCGCGCAGGTCTGGGCATCGAAGCCGAAGTTCGCGTCGGTATAGCCAATCGATGTGATCGCGCCTCGCACGATGTCTGGAATGTGGACGTAAGTGGAGGTCGTGATTTCGCCTGCGATGACGGCGACGCCGGTGGTAACGAGCGTTTCGCAGGCGACACGAGCCGACGGATCGTTGGCCAGAATAGCGTCCAGGACCGCGTCGGAGATCTGATCGGCGATCTTGTCCGGATGGCCTTCCGTGACTGACTCGGAAGTGAAGACGTGACGATGAGTTGGCATGTTTTTGGCCTCTAGAGTCTCAAACTACCGGACCGCCTTCCCGCGGGCAACCGCGCGTCGGGCTCGAGCAACGTCAAATCCACGGCTTCGGCAAGTGCAAAACGCAAGATGTCCAGCGCCAGCTCGGCGGAGCGCGCCGCGAG
>DATFVZ010000413.1:0-5263 GCA_035259785.1 Gemmatimonadales bacterium | reverse complement strand
CAGACGGTTGTGCGCGTGCTCGTGAGCCCGACTGAGATTGTGATGGGCATTCGTTGCTACGACCCCGATCCCTCCGCGATCGTGTCCTTTTCGAAGGCGCGAGACGTCGAGCTGGACGAGGAGGATCACTTCGTCCTCATCCTCGACACGTTCCAGGACGGCCGTTCCGGCTACGTCTTCGCGGTCAACCCCGACGGATCCCGGTTCGATGGGTTAGTGAGTGCCGAGGGAGAGGACGTCAATAGCAATTGGGATACGATCTGGGAAGCCAGGACGTCTCGGGACGCGAAGGGCTGGAGCGCCGAAATCCGCATCCCCATGCAGAGTATCAGCTTCAAAAAGGGGCTGCAAACCTGGGGATTCAATATCGAGCGCCGCGTCCAACGCCTGCAGGAGACCGACCGGTGGTCGGGGAACAGCCTGGACATCGAGATCTTTCAGGTCGGCCGCGCGGGGCTGCTCACCAATCTGCCGACGTTCCAAACAGGCCGCGGGTTGACCATCCGCCCCGCGGCGATTGGGAATCTGTCCCGACCGGACCCCGACGCGCAGTCGGAGTTCGTGGGAGACTGGGCTCTCGATGCTACGCAACGCGTGGGGAACGTCAATGCGTCGCTCACGTACAACACCGATTTCGCGGAGACGGAGGCCGACACCCGTCAGACGAATCTCACGCGCTTTGAAATCTTGTTCCCTGAGAAGCGCACCTTCTTCCTCGAGGGCAGCGACATCTTCGAGTTCGGCCTCGGCCTGGAGGATGCTGGGCTGCAGCCATTTTACAGCCGACGCATCGGGCTCGCCACGGATCCCGCGACCGACGAGCTCACGAAGGTTCCGATTCTGCTCGGCGGCAAACTCAATGGCCGAGTGCGGAACACGAACATCGGCGGACTGGCCGTGCGCACGAAGGCCGTCGACAGCCTGGTGGACGCCACAACGATGGGCGTGGTGCGGGTCAAGCAGAACGTGTTCGAAGAGTCTTCGCTGGGCATGCTCGCCACGTTCGGCGATCAACTGGGGAACACCGACGCATTGTTGGCGGGGGCCGACTTCACCTACCGCACATCGCGCTTCCTGGGCGACAAGCGGCTGCTCGTGGGGCTCTGGGGGTTCTACAACAAAGCGCCCGGCTTGGTGGGGGAGCAGGGCGCCTACGGCTTCAAGGTCGACTACCCTGCGGACCTGTTCAATTTCGCGTTGACAGCCGCGACCATCGGCGATGCGATCGACCCGCCTCTGGGTTTCGTCCAGCGCAACGATGTGTCCTTTTTCAACACCGTGATCTCGTATGACCCGCGCCCAGGGGGGTTCATCCGCCAGATGAATCACACCGCGGCCCTCGAGCTGTTTACCGACGTCAATGACCCCACGACATGGAAGGCCTACCAGGGGTCCATCAAGCCGTTCGATTGGCTGTTCGAAAGCGGCGATCGGCTCGGGTTCGAAATCCTTCCGGAGGGCGACCGGCCCGAGGAAGACTTCACGATCTTCGAGCCCGTGGATACGACGGCGGCGGTGGTCATTCCCGCGGGCTCGTATCAATGGACCCGGGGGGCTGTGACAGGGACGCTTGCCGACAAGCGCAAAGTAAGCGGGCAGCTCATGTACGCGGCCGGGAAGTTTTACGACGGCCACCTGAAGACCATCGAGGGAACTCTCCTGCTGAAACCAACCAGCCTGTTCAGCCTGGAGCTCGGCCTCGAGCAAAACCGCGGTGAGCTGCCTAGTGGAAACTTTACGCAACAGCTGTACAGCACCCGATTGGAGATCAAACCCTCGGCCGACCTGCAGCTGAGCAGTTTCTGGCAGTACGATAACGAGAGCCGCTCACTTGGGGCCAATACGCGGCTCCGCTGGACGTGGAGCACCTTCGGGGATCTGTTTGTCGTCTACAATCAGAACATGCTGCGCTCGTACACTGGGCAACAGCAGTTCTCGTTCGAGTCGAATCAGTTTCTCGTGAAGTTGGTGTACAACTTCCAGATGTAAGTAGACTGGCCATGCAGCGGCTGATTGCCCGCTATCCGCGCCTCGGCACATTCGTCGAGGCGCGGTTTGCTCGTGGCACCCCCTTCGGTCTGCATCTGACGCTCGGGCTCTCCATAAGCATGATCGGATTGGTTGTGTTTGCGAGCATTGCCGAGAACGTGTTCTACCAAACGTCGCTCGTGCAGCTCGATCTCTGGTTGTTCAAACAGCTACCGTTTAAGCCAAGCGGGTACATCATCGGCCAACTGGTCACGTGGTTGGGGTCATGGCTCATGCTGACGGCATTCACGTTTACGGTAGGGATCATTCTGATGATGCGTCGGCAGTGGCTGTTGCTCCACGGCTGGCTGGTCGCCGTGATCGGCGGCGAGATGCTCAACCTGCTGCTGAAGGCGGCATTTCAGCGGCCCCGACCGGAATACTCCGAGATCCTGTCCACAGAGAGCTGGAGCTTCCCGAGCGGTCACGCCATGCTGTCGCTGGTCGTCTACGGCATGTTCATCTATCTGGTCACCGTCCATGTCCCGGACATGCGTCGCCGGCACCTCGTGACTCTCGCCGGCAGCGCCGCAGTCTTGATCCTCGCGATTGGGTGGAGCAGGATCTATCTCGGCGTCCATCACCTCAGCGACGTAGTGGCGGGGTATGCGGCAGGAGCGCTCTGGCTGTCGGTGTGCTGCTCCGCCGTCGAGGTCAGCCGCCGGCGATCGCCCCAACGACCAGCAGTGGCTCTGCACCCGAGGTGACCGCCACCGGAAGGGGCGTATCGGGTGATTCGTGTGTCCAGTCGCGCGCGCACACGAAAAGCCGCACATAGGGGCGACGCTCCAACGTGCCGTGGTTGCGGATGGTCCCACGGAGCACGGGATAGCGGGCCTCGAGCGCGTCCAGAACGGCGCGCGGCGTGGCCGGCCCCGTCAGCTCCAATTCGACCTCGCCGCTCACGCCCGCAAGCGTGCGCAGGTGATGTGGCAGCTCGACTCGAATCACGCCAGCGTCTGCGCCTCCACCGAAAGGACCGCGGGGAGGTCACGGACGATCGGGCTCCAGCTATCACCGCCATCCGCTGATCCGTACACCTGGCCACCGGTCGTCCCGAAATACACGCCGCAGGGATCGAGTGCGTCGACCGACATCGCGTCGCGCAGCACGTTGACGTAGCAGTCACGCTGCGGCAGACCCCGCGTCACGGCCTCCCATTCGCCGCCGCCGGTGCGGCTGCGGTACACGCGCAACTGTCCATCCAGCGGAAAGTGCTCGGAGTCGCTCTTGATCGGGACCACATAGATCGTGTTGGGCTCGTGCGCGTGCACGTCGATGACGAAACCGAAATCCGTGGGGAGGTTACCGCTGACCTCGCTCCAACTCTCCCCGCCGTCGTCAGACCGCATGACATCCCAGTGTTTTTGCATGAACAGCACGCCGGGCCGCGCGGGGTGCATCGCGAGACGATGGACACAATGCCCGACTTCCGCGGTGGGGTTCGGGATGTACTGCGACCGCAGCCCGCGGTTGATCGGCCGCCACGTCGCGCCCGCGTCGTCGCTCCGGAACGCGCCGGCGGCGGAAATCGCGACATAGATCCGTCGGGGCTCGGCGCGATCGAACAGGATCGTGTGCAGGCACATTCCACCCGCCCCGGGCTGCCACTGCGGCCCGCTGTCGTGGCCGCGGAGGCCCGCGAGTTCCTGCCACGTTGTGCCGCCGTCGCTCGACTTAAAGAGCGCGGCGTCCTCAACACCTGCAAACACTGTGTCAGGGTCGGTGAGCGAGGGCTCGAGATGCCACACGCGCTTGAAATTCCAGGGGCGCTGGCTGCCGTCGTACCACTGATGCGTGGTCAGGGGCTTGCCTGTCGGGGGCGCCGTGTCGTACACGAACTTGTTGCTCTCGCCCTGCGGCATCCCGTCGGCAGACTTTGTCGCCCCGCCGCCCGGTGGTTCCCACGTCTTGCCGCCATCACAGGAGCGCTGAATGACCTGCCCGAACCAGGAGCTCGTCTGCGAGGCGTATAACCGATCGGGATCGGCGGGCGATCCCTTGATGTGATAGATCTCCCAACCGGCAAAGAACGGCCCCTGCACGTCCCACTGCCGTCGCTTGCCGTCCGCCGCTAGTACGAACGCCCCTTTGCGTGTTCCGACCAGCAGCCGCACCGCAGTCACGTGATTAGGCGTGGCCTGACCACGTCGTCTCCCCCGGCGTATACGGCACGCAGGGGTCGAACCGTCCTGGCGTTTCCCGGTACCGCATGGCTTGGCTGCCGCCGATCTCCGAAGTGAAGTAGCCGAGCAACGTCAGGTCCTTCATTTGGCGGAAGAAGTGCGGCGGATCCTCGCGTTGTTTCTTGTCTTGATAATCAATTTGTTCCTTGTCGAGCTGCTCGAGCTGCGCGAGTCGCTGCTCCGGCGTCTTCGCCATGAAGCCCGACTGCTCCAGCGTGCGCAGTCCGTCACGAAAAACTCCTGCGTCGCGATCGGTATACGAGTCTGTCACCATAAGGGCCATGAATGCGCCGACGTGCGCGGCCTTGGCTCCCGGCGTCTTCGTGTCGGGGAGGATCGTGTCCGCCACCTCATCGAGCAACGCAACCTCCTGCGCACTGAACGAGCCGACGGGGCCACCCTTCCCTGCACCTGCCGCGCCGCGCTGGGCGCGCTCGCACGCGGCCACGAGGCCGCTGCCGCTCAGCGCCACGCCACCCAGCAGCAGGGTCACGCGTTTTATTGCTTCGCGGCGGTCGATGGCCTCAGGGGTGTTCGACGTCATTTCAACATTTTTGGAAATGTCCATGTTGGGCATGCCCCTAGAGGTTGTTGCGCTTGAGCTCAGCGACGGCAAAGTCGGCCGCGCGCGCGGTCAGCGCCATATAGGTCAGTGACGGATTCACGCAGCTGGACGACACCATGCACGCGCCGTCCGTTACGAACACGTTCGGCGCGTCCCAAACCTGGTTGTGCGCGTTGAGAACCGATTTCTTGGGATCCCCGCCCATGCGCGCGGTGCCCATTTCGTGGATCCCCATCCCGGGCCAGTAGCCATTGTCGTACGTCCGGACCTGCTTCACCCCGGACGCCTCGAGCATCTCGGCCATGTCGTTCATCATGTCTTTGCGCATTAGCTGCTCGTTCTGGGCGGTCGCACAATCGATCGCGAGCACCGGCAAACCCCACTTGTCCTTCTTTTCCTTGTCGAGCGTGATGCGGTTGGCGTGATTGGGCAGCATCTCCCCGAAGGCCGTCGCACCGATGGTCCACTTGCCTGGCTGCGCCAT
>DATFVZ010000412.1:0-28223 GCA_035259785.1 Gemmatimonadales bacterium | reverse complement strand
CGGACGTTGCGCGTCCAGCTCATCTCGGAAATGTGGACCAGGCCTTCGATGCCCGGCTCGAGCTCGACGAAAGCGCCGTAGTTCGTGATCGAAACGACCTTGCCCTGCACGCGCGTTCCAACCGGATACTTCGCCGCGACGTTCTGCCACGGATACGGCTGCAGTTGTTTCAGGCCGAGCGAGATGCGCTCGCGCTCCCAGTCGATGTCGAGAACTTTGACCTCAAGCTCCTGGCCGATCTGCACCATTTCGCTAGGGTGCGACACGCGGCCGTAGCTCATGTCGGTGATGTGCAGCAGGCCGTCGACACCGCCGAGATCGATGAACGCACCGAAGTCGGTGATGTTCTTGACGACGCCCTTCCGCACCTGATTGACCGACAGCTCCTTCATGAGGACGTCGCGCTTCGTCTTGCGCTCGGCCTCGAGCAGCACGCGGCGCGAGACGACGATGTTGCGGCGCCGCTTGTTCAGCTTGATGATCTTGAACTCGAAGCTCTGGCCAAGCAGCTCGTCGATGTTCGGTACGCGGCGCAGCGCGATCTGGCTGCCGGGGAGGAATGCGTCCACGCCCATCAGGTCCACGACGACGCCACCCTTGATCTTCTTCACCAGCGTTCCGGCGACCGCCTCGTCCCTCTCATGCGCTTCGCGAATCCGCTCCCAGACCCGCATGAAGTCGGCCTTCTTCTTCGACAGGACGACGGCGCCTTCCTGATCCTCGAGGTGCTCGAGAAAGACCTCGACCTCGTCGCCTTCCTTGAGACTCTTCGGGTCCTTGAACTCATCGATCGGTACAGCGCCTTCGGACTTGAAGCCGACGTCGAGAATGACGGCGGTGTCCGTCACGCGCAGCACCTTCGACTTGACGATTTCGCCTTCTTCGATATTCGAGAGCGTCCCCTCGTACAGCTGAGTCATTTTCTCGATCTCGTCGGACGAATACTCCTCGTCGAGACCGGAGCGGACGCGTAAGTGAGAGCGGGGTGCTTTGCGGGTTGGGAGATCTTCTTCGGAATCTTCTACGTCACGTGCTTCTACGAGCATTCGGTGTACCGGTTCTGTTGTGAGTTTGAGGTTATCTCGCCATTCAATGTCCTTTAGGACAGAGCTTGCCGAGCACAGGCTTTAGCCTGTGTGAATTCACGGGCGGAAACCTACCTAGTGAACCTCTGCCGCGCCAGTTCAACTACATGCGTCACCTGCTCTTCCAGCGTGAGCGCCGTGGTATCCAGCATCACCGCGTCCTCGGCCGCCCGGAGCGGGGCGAACCGGCGGTTCGAATCGGCGGCATCCCGGGCCGCCAGCGCCTGGCTTTCCTGCTTCACCAGCTCCAGATCGACCTCTTGCCCCCGCTGAAACAGACGCCGCCGGGCCCGTTCGTGCGCGGTCGCGGTCAAAAAGATCTTGAGTGGGGCATCCGGAAACACGATCGTGCCGATATCCCGACCGTCCACGACCACACCGCCAAAACCTTCCCCCCCCCGCCCCCCGCCTTCGACCGCCCGTCGTTGCTGGGTATTCACCCAGGTCCGCACCTCCGGAATCGCGGCCAACGCGGAGACATAACGGGTCACCCCCTCACCCCGGATCGCCTCCGCAACGTCGGCGCCCGCGACCTCAGGCGTGAACTTGTCTCCAATCAGCACAAGGCGAACCGGCAACCGCTCCGCCAGATCGATCACCTGCGCCGCCGGCCATTCCTCGCCCTTGCGCCGGCCGCCCTCGGCAAGGTTGTCGATCGCGGCGAGGGTGAGCGCCCGGTACAGCGCCCCCGAATCCAGGTGCGCCCAGCCTAACTGCCTTGCCACCAGGCCTGCGGTTGAACTCTTGCCTGACGCCGCTGGACCGTCGATTGCTATGACACGTAGCATCAGCGTGCGCGGTGCGTGGTGCGTGGTGCGTGGGAAGGCGGGGAAATGCGCCGCAGATCCCGGAAGAATTCCGGATAGCTGATCGCGACCGATTTCCTCTCCGAGAGCTTCACGTCGGCTCCTTCTAGCGTGCCGAGTACCGCAAAGGCCATGGCGAGGCGGTGGTCGGATGCCGTTTCGACCCGGCCGCGGGGCGGCGCGTAGCTGCCCTCAACGAACAGATCGTTCCCCCGCGCTTCGGCTTGCGCGCCCACCGCCCGCAGGTTCGCCGCCACAAGCTCGAGCCGGTTGCTTTCCTTGATGCGCAGCTCGCCGACCTCGCGAAATACCGTC
Organism: Gemmatimonadales bacterium; assembly: GCA_035259785.1. Classification (GTDB taxonomy): domain Bacteria; phylum Gemmatimonadota; class Gemmatimonadetes; order Gemmatimonadales; family GWC2-71-9; genus 20CM-2-65-7. The sequence goes on along the minus strand of DATFVZ010000412.1, from coordinate 26,017 downwards.
GAGCCTCGCGCGCGACTGGCGAGCACTGCGAGAATCGGGACCTCGTCGACGAGCGTCGGAATCTCCGCGGCCGTCACTTCCGTGCCGGTGAGCCCGGCGGGACGCACGAGGAGATCCGCGACGGGCTCCCCGCCCTCATCGCGCAAATTCACGCGGTCGACATGCGCCCCCATGCGCTCGAGTACGACAAGGAAGCCCGTCCGTGTCGGGTTCACCCCGACGTTTTCGATCGTAAGCTCTCCCCCTTCCGCCAGAATAGCGGCCGCGACCATGAACGCCGCCGAGGACGCATCTCCCGGCACGGCGACGTTGAAAGAGGGAACGCTGATGGCAGACGGCTGCAGGCTGATGGCGCCGTTGCGCTCATGAATTTCCAAGCCAAGATGCGCCAGCAACCGCTCCGTGTGGTCTCGCGAGCGATACGGCTCCTCAATCGTTACCGGCACGTTCCCCGTCAATCCGGCGAACAGCAAGGCGCTCTTCACCTGCGCGCTGGCCACCGGGCTCTTGTAGTTCAACCCGCGCAATTTGCCGCCACGGATGGTGAGCGGCAGGTTGTCGCCCCTTTCCTTTATATCTGCTCCCATCGCCTTTAGCGGCTCGGTGACTCGTCGCATGGGCCGGCGCCGGAGCGAGGCATCTCCGGTCAGTGTGGCACTCCCCGGAAGTCCAGCGAGTATCCCCAGCATCAGGCGCGCAGTTGTTCCGGAGTTGCCGCAGTAGAGCCGTGCATGGTGCGTCGTGCGTCGTGCGTGCGACACACTTACTAGGCTTTCTCGAATGGGTGCAATCTCGGCCCCGATTTGCCGTAGCACGCGGGCCGAGCTCTTCACGTCGTCGCCGGTGAGCAAACCCGTCAGCTCACTCTTCCCTTTCGCCAGCGCTGCAAGCATCAGCACGCGATGCGAGATGCTCTTGTCGCCCGGTGGCCGGACCACCCCGCTCACCCTCACGAGGGGGGGGCGATGCGGCGCCGCCACTCCGCGGCGCGGGTCAGCCAAGCAGTGAGCGCCGCGGCATCGCCAACTTCGAGCGCCCGCTCCACCGTCCCGAGCGATTCTTCAAGCGCGCGCAGCGCCGGCAGGATCTCGTCGCGATTCATGAGCAGGATTTCGGTCCACAGCTCGGGATCGCTGGCGGCAAGACGCGTCGTGTCCAGCGCACCGGGTCCGAAGCTCGATCCACGCGGCGCGTGGCGCGCCAGGAAATCACCCAACAACGACGCCACGACCTGCGGCACGTGACTCGTCGCCGCGAGCTGGGCATCGTGCCGTCCCGCGTCGAGCACCACAGGCTCGGCGTTTAGAACCTCCCGCCAAAAATGAGCGACCTCGCGCGCGGCGTCCGCGCCGCCCATGCACGGCGTGATGTAGACGACGGCGCCGCGAAACAAGTCGGCGCGGGAGGCTTCGAACCCGTGGCGATGAGTGCCTGCGAGCGGGTGGCTGCCCGCAAACCGCCCCCCGAGACCGAGGTTCTCAGCGCGCGCGACGATGGCGCGTTTCACCGAGCCGACATCGGTGATGATCGCCCCGGGTTTGAGGTGTGGCGTGAGCACGTCGAGCTGGGCGAGGTTCGCTGCCGGCGGCGCGGCTAGTACGAGGAGATCGGCCGCGCGTGCCACATCGGATGCGCGGGCCGGCGCATCGTCGAGCGCTCCTTGCTGCGCCGCGAGCGCCCGTTCGCTGGGCTCGGGCGACCACCCGATGACATTCGGCAGACCCGCGAGCTTTCCTTGGCGCGCCAACGAACCGCCAATCGCGCCCAGCCCGATGATCCCGAGATGAGAGGGTTTCACGCTGCATAACCTAAACGGCGAGGGACGGCTCGACAGAGCCGCCCCTCGCCTACTGCAATGTCAACTCCGACCGCTATTTCGCAGGCTTTACGTTGATCTTGATCGACGTCACCTCGCCGACCTTGATCGCCGGACGCCCCAGAACACCGCCCCCCACGATCAGCCGGAAGCCGCCTGTACTGTTGGCGTCAAACCGCAGGTTACTGAACGTCGCGATGCCGGTGACGTTGTCCGTTGTTTGCGGCGAAGCGCCCAGCAAGCTCTTCCGGACGCCGTTGTTGTTCACGGCGATGATTGAAAGCTCCGTCGCGGGGACAATCGCGTTGGTGACCGGATCCCTGGCCCGCACCTGCACGGTGAACGCCTGCCCCACCGTTACAGTCGAGGGCGGCGGGATCGTAAACTCCAACGAGACATTCGGAACCTTCTTAGCACCGAATTCGCTGCCGATCCCGCCGCTTGAGCCACCGATGCCACGCGTCAACCCAGCAGCTGAGAGTGACCGCGGTAGGAACAACTGCGCGACCTGGTGGGTGAAGGCAGACAGGGCGTTGCGCGACGCGACGGAGGAGCAGAACTCGGGATCAAGGAAATAGGCTCCTGTGAACGGCAACAGGCCGACGTGCTCCTCGTGCAGAAGACCGGTCGTCTCGATCGTGTTGTCTATGCACAGGCCGACCACCACGCGCGGGCTGAAGCTCGTGTTCCGAGGCAGGACCTTCCAGTCGTAGGTCTGTGCCGTCGAGCCCGGCCGTCCGTAAAAGACCACCCGTTTCGGCGCAGCATTGCCGGTGAGCGTGGTTGCCCACATCGTGCCGGACTGCGGCGCTATGCCTGAAAACGAACCGCGCGACAGCACCGGGGCGGTCGCGGGATCCGTTGCACCGCCACGCACGCCGAGCCCACCCGGCGCCGCGGTGGTGATCGCGACCGTGTAGTCCTCGGGATAGGTCTCGGGTAATTCAGCGAGAGTCCGAAACATGCATGCTGTGGTCTTGTTGATCAGGTCAGATCCATCGCTCACGCTGCCGCCCGTGCCGGCTTGCGCGTTCTGCGCAATGAGCGCGATGAGGTCGAATCCACGATCGCGCGCTGCGACCGTACCGGCTCCCGCTGCGATAATCTGATCGATGAGGTCACGAGCCGTCTTGGCGTCAGTCGAATTGAAGTACTGGGCCACCGATGAGCTCGTCTGGCTCAGATCGCACGCGGGCACAGCAGTCAACGCAGTCACGGACGCGACCGGCCCTGCCGGCGCGTCCGGGCGGTGATCTCCGCATCCAACGACAATCACTCCTCCAGCAAGTACCAAACCGTTCCATATCCACCGCTTCATGTGGCGCTCCATGAGTTCGGGATAACGGACAGACCTCCGGTCGAGCTGCGACATAGCAAACATCGCTCCTTGCGGCCGTCACACAGCCTAAGCGGCTACGCGTCAGCGACTTGACGATCTACGGCGAACCTCTGGCCGCACAAAAGCTGTAGGTTCGCCGGTACAGAACTGTTAACGACCAGTACCCACTAGGCGAATGAAGCGGGCATCATCGCGCAAACCTTTAAAGAACCACGTCGAGTCGCGTGCAATCGACTCCCGATCCTGGGGATTCGTTGCCAAATATCGACCCAGAACGCTCAGCGCTTCCTCGCGGTCGCCCATGACGTTGCGGGCGGCGACCTCGAGATACATGAGGTCGTTTGTTGGATCGATCGTCGGATTGCCGCGCGCGCGGGTTACGACCGCACGCGCGCTGTCGCGCAGTCCTGCATTCGCCAAGGCCATCGAGAGGAAGACCTGCCCGCGCTTGCGTCGATACTCCTGCTGGTTTTCCGGATACAGGCGCGCGTACTGATCGACGACTTTCCACAACGCAGGCACATCAGGCTTGAGCCCGCGAATCGCGTACATCGAGATCCGGCACTCCGTGAGTAACGGATCGTTGGGGAAGCGGCGCTGGCCCTCGTTGCACCAGCGCGTGGCCTCCGCGGCGTCCTCAAGATCCAGCGAAGCCGAATAGAGACGCCACAGCAGGGCACTCGCTTCGATGAGGTATTCGTCCGCCTCCCATGCCTGAAGCGCCGCCAACTTGCCCTCGGCGGTTTGGGACTTGCGCAGGAGCAGGTGACTGAGCAATCCCAGCGCGGATGCGCGCCGGGGATTGGAGCGCGCCGCGCCGCCGGCGCGCAAATCGGCTTCGGCGGCCGCGAGCAGGCGGTCCCCGGAGAGCGAGCCAATGTCGACGTTCACAATGTAACGCAGGTAGCGCATCGTGCCGCGCAAATGAATCGCTTCCGAGTCAGGCCGGATCGCAAGCGCTTGCTCGGCGAATTGGAGCCCGCGATTCGTCCACTCGGTTGCCGGTCCCTTGTCGAGGCCCATGATGCGACGCTGCTCCCAGGCGAGCCAACCACGCTCGACGATCGGCGTGGTCCACTTGGGGTCCCGTTCCGACGCTTGTGCCAACAGCGAATCGCCGCGCGCCAACGCGGCGTTGGCAGCGGTCGAGTTGCCACCTGCAATCAGCCCGTCCGACCTTTTCTTTTCCTCGGCCGCCTGCTGCACCAGCTCCCACGCCTCGACGTCGTTCGTGGCGGCACGCGTCTCGTGCAGCTGTACCTCCTTGCCGATGGCCGTGCGGAGAAACTCCGCGACCGCTCGAGACAGTGTGTCCTGCAGTGCGAAGAGCTCGGCGCGCGGGCGTTCGATTGTCGTGCTTCCCGTTTCCGTGCCGTTCGCCGCGTCCACCAGCGCGACCGCTACCCGGAGGCGGTCACCGGCCTCGCTCACGGTACCTTGGACGACGGTCCCGACACCGAGCACGCGTCGCAAGCTATCCGGCCGCACCAGCGCGTTGCGGAAGGGACGCACACCGTTCGCCGAGATGACTTGCAGCGCCTTCACGGCCGACAGCTCGTGTATGAGCGACTCCGTGAGGCCGTCCGCGAGATACTGGGTTCGCGCAGAATCGCCGCGGTGCTCGAAATACAGAACCGCAACACGGCTAGGATCGACATCCCCCGCCGATCGGCCTGGGCCGCGGCGAATGCCTGAGACCACACCCCACGCCGCACCGATAAGAAGCACAACTCCGGCAGCAGCAGCCGCGGGTTTGAGCCAGGGCCGTGACCGCCCGCCCGACGCAGCCAAACCGGGTGAGCGCCGACGCAGCGTGGACGGGCGGCTCGGGACCGCCAACGCCTCGGCAAAGAGGGTCGTCGTCGCATACCGATCCGCTGGAACCTTGGACAACGCCTTGAGGAGCGCGTCTTCAAGCGCTTCGGGCAACCCGGGACGCACGATGGAGGGAGGCGATACCATATCGAGGGAATGGCGCGCGATAATCGCCTGCGCCGTCGGTCCGGTAAACGGCGGCTGACCCACGAGCAGCTCATAGAACACGCATGCGAGACTGTACTGGTCGCTGCGCCCGTCGATCTGCGTTGCGCCCGTCGCCTGCTCCGGGCTCATGTACAAGGGAGTGCCGATGACCGTCCCGGTCTTTGTCAGCGACTGTTCGCTGCCGACATCGTCGATCGCGCGCGCAATGCCGAAATCCGCGACGACCGCCGTCCCGCCCGACAGCATGATATTCTCCGGCTTGATGTCGCGGTGCACCACGCCGCGGCTATGCGCGTAGCTCAGTGCGCCCGCCACTTCCGTGACGATCCGGATGGCCTCTTCCTGCGAGAGCTGTTTCTCGCGATCCAGGCGATCGCGGAGTGACTCGCCCTCGACCAGCGGCATGACGTAATACAGGAGGCCCCCGGCGGTGCCGGAGTCGTAGAGCGGTAGGATGTGCGGGTGCTGCAGGCGCGCAGCGATCTCGATCTCCCGCGCGAACCGCTCCGGCCCGATCTGTGCCGAGAGCTCTTGATTGAGCACCTTGATCGCGACCTGGCGGCGGTGTTTCAGATCTTCGGCAAGGAAAACAGTCGCCATGCCTCCGCGACCCAGCTCGCGCTCGACGGCATAGGCGGCAGCAAGCGCCTCCCGCAACGTGTCCAGCAAATCCGTCAGGATACCCCCGGAGGAAAAGGCTCTAGTGTAGCAAACGCGCTATGGCGGCGCCAGTTGCACACTTGTGCAACCGCGGCCGCTCTTCATAGTTATTTTCGCGCATCACTCCCATGCCGAATCGCGCTCCCAGCATTACCCGCCTCTTTGCGGCGACATTTATCGCCGTCGCGCTCGTAGGCCTCGTCACGCAGTTCGCGACGTGGCGGAGCGCCCGCACGACCCAGGAGGCCATGGTCGATCTTGCCCAGCGCCTCGTCGACATCGAGCGAATCACTCGCTTGCCGGGCGTCGCGACCCAAGCAAGCGCCGCCGCGGAACTGGCCGCCGAGGCCGGCGATGACGCAGTTCAAGCCGCGCTTGCCACCAGCGTGCTGTTCGCGGTCACGCTGGTGGTTCTAGGCCTGGGGTTTTGGTATAATCGCCGCCGACTGGCCGAGCCGTTCTCCCGGATCGTCGCAGCCCTGCAGCGCGTTGCAGAAGGGCAGTTCGTTGAGCCGCTCCCCGAAAACCAGCCGGGCGAATTCGGCGCGATCGCGCGAGGCATCAATCACATGGCCAAGACCCTGGCCTGGCGCGAAGCGTTACAAGCCTATCTCTCCCAACTGCTGTCCGCCCTCAACGCCCCCTCCGACGACGCCGCTACCGGCCTGTCCGAAGCACTCGGCGTGATCGCCGGGGCCAGCAGGGCGACGGGCATCGTGCTGTATCAGCCCGCGTACGACTCCAACGAATGGGCAACGACGGGATCGCGAGGGCTCGAGGCGAAGCCGGTGGCGCGCGGCACCATGCGCAATCTGATCGGCGAGTCCGAGCAGGCAATTCATTATCTCGGCGAAGCCGTGCAAGCCGTCCGCCATCAGCTCCGGTTCACGACGCCGATGCCGCAGGGTCTGGTGCTGGTGCCGCTCCGCTCCGGACGGAGGCTCGTCGGCGTGCTGGGCGTAGTGCCCGGCTCCCAGTTCGGGCCAGACGAGCGGGCCGCCCTCGAGCAGGCCGCGCCTAACCTCGCAATCGCCTGCGAGCGCGGGTCCGCACATTACAACACCCGCCGCCTCGCCATCGAGGTGCGATCGACCGCCAAGCGGCTCGAGCAGCTCAATGCCGATCTCGACGCGGCGATGAAGACAAAGGATCAGTTTCTGTCCAATATCTCGCACGAGCTGCGCACGCCGCTCAACAGCATACTCGGGTTCACCGATTTGCTGCTCACCGAAGACCTCGGCGCTGCCTTGTCGGCGCAGCAGCGGGATTTTCTCGAGACGGTGGCGCGTAACGGCCGCCAGCTGCTTCAGCTCATCAACGAGCTGCTCGACCTGCAACGCATTGCTGCCGGACGAATGGAGCTCAAGCCCGAGCCGTTCGAGCTCGCGAGCCTGCTCGCTGAAGCGGTGAGTAACGTGCAGGTACAAGTTCAGAAGCACCGCCACACCCTCGTCGTCACGCCGCCGCCGCCGAATCTCCGCGTCCAGGCCGATCGCGGCCGGGTGCGGCAGATTCTGCTCAACCTCCTCTCCAACGCGATCAAGTTCACACCCGACGGCGGACGAATCACGGTCGCCGCGGCGATCATGAATGGTGACGAGGAACCCTACGCCCGGATTGCGGTCACCGACTCGGGGATCGGCATCGCGCCGGATGATCAGCCAAAGTTGTTCCAGGAGTTTTCCCAGCTCGACGCTTCCGCCAGCCGAAAGCACGAAGGGACGGGGCTCGGATTGGCGCTTTCCCGTCGCCTCGTCGAGCTCCACGGCGGCGCGATAGGTGTCGACAGCGAGATGGGCAAGGGTAGCACGTTCTGGTTCACCCTGCCCCAGGCGCAATGAGGATGGCAACCATCATTATCGTGGAAGATCACCCGGACAGTCTGAAACTGTTGACGACGTTGCTGACGCTAAAAGGCCATCAAGTCGTCGGATTGGCGAACGGTGACCGGCTCGCGGAGATGGTGCGCGCGCACCAGCCGGCGCCCAACCTCGTGCTGCTCGACATCCAGCTCCCCGGCCGTGACGGGTACGAGATCCTCGAAGAGCTGAAAGCGTTGCCCCCCCCCCAGCGCCCGTGGAAGGTGGTCGCGCTGACCGCCCATGCCTTACCGGAAGATCGCGAGCGCGCTGCTGCCGCTGGATTCGACGGGTACATCACAAAGCCCATAGACGTGCGCACGTTCCCGGCGGAAGTCGCTCGCTATTTAAACGGGTGAAGAAAAGGGGCGTCCGCGAGGACGCCCCTGAATGTTCTCGATGTTTTGATTGTTCTACGGGCGCGGTTGGGGCTTCTGCGGCGGCTGCGGTACGTTCACCTCCACGCGCACCTGAGGATGAGGCTGAATCTTCCACTCCATCTTCGGGTTTTGGAGATTCCACGCTTCGGGATTCCCCTGCGCTTCGTGCAGCGAGATCGAGCCGTTCACGGTGATCAGCTTCAACGTGGCGCCACCGGTCCCGATGGTTCCGCGCAGGTGCCGCGGGCTCACCTTGCCCATGATCTTCACGGGAAAATCGGTCTCGACGCGACCATTCACGGTCTCAGCGTCGATGTTGGCATTGATCTCCAGCGGCAGACCCGCACTTACGGACCCGTTCACGGTTGTGAGCTTCACGTCACCGCCGGCCAGCTCGTGCATGTTGGCGTCGATGCTGCCGTTCACCGTGGTGGCCTGAATCGGACCTTTTGATGTGCTCACGGCGATCCGGCCGTTAACTGTGGTGGCTTCGACCGGCGCGCTGGCGCCTTCGATATTCAGACCGCCGTTGACCGTCGACACATCAAGAGGAACGCCGCGCGGGAGCGTCACCCTGAACCGTACCGCCACATCGTTCTTCCGAACACCGTTCACGCGATACTCTCCGCCCTCTTCGCACCGCTGCTCGCGGGCTTCCCACATCGCGCAGATGGTGACGCCGCTCTCACCCTCGATCTTCATGAGATGCACCGCACGCGGGTTCGAGTGCCGCCAGCTTTTTTCGGCCTGCACCTCGAGCTGATCGCTCATGCCGCCGACGACTTCGATCGGGCCATTGGTGTTCCGAATCCAGACATGCTGGCCATCCTTCAGCGTCGTCCGGTACTCCCACCGATCGCCGACTGAGCGGCCGTGGTCGAAGAGGTTGCCCCCTTCGCCGTTTCCCCAATCGAAATCGCCGAAGGAGCCCAAGGCGCCTAGCGATTCGGGGATGCGCTCTTTGACGTTGCTGACCGCCGCGCGGATCATGAGACCGGCGCCGACGACCAGACCAAATAGCACGCCGCCGCGAATGATCTCGCGACGCCACGTGCGCAGGAACCGCTTGAATGGAGACGACTGGTCGAGTGACATGTCCATGGTTAGGTGTCGTTACGGTCTTTCAATTTGACAAGTTTCGCCCCGGTACGCGACCGCCCGCCGGAGAACCCGGCGGGCGGAGATGGGGGTGGGGAAGCCGAGGCAAGGGCTAATGGCTAAGACTCACGTCAGCGTGCACTTGGGCTGAGCCTGAGCCTCGATCGTAATCGGCGCCAGCATGCCGCCGTACCAGATCCGGTTGGCGTCCTCGCTTGGGTTCGCGTCGACCGTATGAGCAACCCGGCGGATTGTCTCAGCACGGTCAACTGTGATGGCGGCTTGGGCGGCGAAGCCGTATCCGAAGGTCAGGATCGTCGCGATCAGCATTGACACGCCGCGCATTTGCAACCTCCAGCAAGAGAGACATGGTCAACTGGCTTTCGTGTTGTAAGACGCCTGCAACACCTGAAAGGTTGCATGGATTATCGAGTTGACTGGCCCCGGACAGTGTGAGGTGCACAGAGAAACGAAGGGGCACGCTTTGGTGCGTGCCCCTTCTTCATTTACTGGGACGTCCCGGAGGTCAGTAGCCCGGGTTTTGTACCAGGTTCGGCGCGACGTCCAATTCGTTCAGTGGAATTGGATACAACGTCTGGAACGCCGCTACGCCCGGCAGGAAAGTCTGCACCCGGCCGGTCCGGACCAGATCCGGCCAGCGGTCGCCTTCCATCGCGAGCTCCAGGCGCCGCTCGTTCAGAATCGCGTCGATCGCGTTGGCTTGCGACATCGTATCGAGGCCCGCCGCCGCGAGCCCCGCCCGCGTGCGAATCGGGGTCAGCGTCGCTTCGGCTTCGACGAGCTTGTTCTGGCGTGCTTCGGCCTCCGCCTGAATCAGCAACACTTCCGCAAGGCGAAACACCTGAATGTCCTCGGCCCCGATGCCGGTCCGCCACTTCGAACCGTACTTCGTCGCCCCGTCGGTGGGGTCGACGAACGCAATGCTCCACAGACCGCGCTCGTCCGTCGTCACGAACGTTCCCGGCGAGCCGTTGTATGACGGTGAATACGCGAGGATCAGGTTCACGGAAGGGGCAATCTCTCCACGTCCCTGAATCTCATAGGGGAGGTAGTAGTATCCCTCCCAGCAGTAGTCGACTGCGTCGAAGTGGAGCCGGAGAATGTCTTCCGGTGTATCGTCGCCGTCGGGGCCGAACAGATCGCTGTACGCCGAGGCGAGGGAATATCCGCCCGACGCAACGACCTGAGCCTCAGTCTCGGCACCGGCGTAGTTCTTCTGGTAGAGAAACACGCGGGCGCGCAGTGCATGAACGGCCATGACCGTCGCGCGATGAGAATCCGTCGCACCGGCATCGAGAAGCGCTTCGGCGTCATTCAGATCGCTCAGGATCTGCGCGTAGACCTCCCCCGTCGTCCCGCGCGTAGCCAACCCCGCCTCGGAGATATCCTTCGGGGGCACGAGCACGATCGGCACGCCCAACCCAGCGCCTGCCGTATCTCCCCAGAACTTCACAAGGTTGTGATAGGTGAGCGCGCGAATGAAATGCGCCTGTCCAAGCAGGTCATCCCGCTCGGTCGCGCCCAATCCCGCCACCCCGGGGACCTTCTCGATGATGATGTTCGCGCGCCCAACCGCCTTGTACAACCCATCCCAGAGCCCTTCGATCGAGCCGTTGTCGGACGTGATGTCGTTCTGGTCGACCTGCCGGTACGTGGTGAACGTCCCGGTGTGCTCGACATCGTCACCCGACAAGTCGCCGAAGAAAAACAGCTGACCGCCGTAATACGAGAAGTCCTGCAGGGCATCGTACAGACCGGCGACGGCCGCACGCGCTCCGGCCGGCGTCGTGATCGCCTGACTCGCATCCGTCTCGTTGACCGGGTGCACGTCGAGCACGTTGTTGCAGCCCGCCGCGAGCACCATCGTCAGCGCCGTATACCACCGATTCGCGGCGCGCATCAGAAGGCCCCCGAGAAGCCGATCAGGAACGACCGGGCGGATGGGTAGGCGTAGAACTCGGTCGACAGCTCCGTATTGGTACTCGATCCGGCGCTGTTCACGTCCGGCGAGTAGCCGGAGTAGTTGGTCCACGTCATGAGGTTACGGCCCGAGACGTAGAGCCGCGCGTCTTTCATTTGCAACGCGTTGGAGATGTACGCCGGGAGACTGTAGCCCAGCGTGACCTCCTGCAACCGCACATACGAGCCATCCTCCATCATGCGGCTCGAGATGAGGTCAGCCCCTGAGGTGCCGTCGAAGCTCGCGCGCGGCTCGTTCGTGATGTCGCCGGGCTGCTGCCAGCGGTTCAACGCACGTTTGAACTTGTTGTCGTAGTAGTAGCCGCCATCGTTCGCGAACACGCTGATGGCGTTGAAGATCGTCTGGCCCTGCACGAACTGCAGGAAGCCGCGCAGGTCGAACCGGCCGTAGCTCAGCTGGTTCGTGAAGCCGCCCCAGTACTTGGGATGCGGGCTGCCGACGTACACGCGGTCATCGTCATTGATCGTGCCGTCGTTGTTGACGTCCTCGAACACCGCATCCCCGGTCGCCGGATCGACGCCGGTGAAGTGGAGCGTGTAGAACGCGCCCATCGGATGCCCGACCTCGATTCGGCCAACGTCATACCCGCCGACCGGGAACGGCTGGTTCTCGTAGAGCTTCAGAACCTTGTTGTTGTTCCACGCGATGTTGAAGTCGGCATCCCACTTCAGCCCTTTGCCGGCAGGACGGAGAATCGCCGCGCCGAGCTGAAGCTCGAAGCCCTTGTTCTCCATGCTGCCGATGTTCTGGAGCACGGTCGTCTGCCCACTGGTGGCGCTGATCGGCCGATCGAGGAGCAGGTCCTGCGTCTCTTTCCGATACCAATCGACCAGAATCGAGAATCGCTCCTGCATGAGGAGAAGATCGAAACCCAGGTTCAATTCGTGGGTCTGTTCCCAGCGCAAGTCGGGATTGCCGAAGTTCCGCTGGGCGATGCCGGCAACGCTCCCGTAGTTCGCCCGCGAGAAGCGCGACAGCGGAGCAAAGTTGTCGGCGATATCCTGATTGCCAGTGACGCCGTAGCTTGCGCGCAGCTTCAGGTCGGCATGACGCGCCAGGCCTTGCATGAAGGGCTCGCGGCTGATCTGCCAGCCGAAGGACAGCGCCGGGAAAACGCCGTAGCGGTTGTGTTCCCCAAAGCGCGACGAGCCGTCGGCGCGCAGGCTGCCCGTGAACAGATACTTGCCTTTCCATGTGGCGTTCGCGCGCGAGAAGAAAGACACGAGATTGTGTCCGGTCCACGCGCCGTCGTAAACCGTCACGGTGGCGGCGTTGCCGGCATACTGGAACTGATCGCCGGCGAAGCCGATGCCGTCGAGGTAATCGAGCTCGCTGCCGTTCCACTCGACCGACGCGCCTCCGGTCAGCCCTAGAGTCCATTGCGGGCTGAGCTGCGGCCGCACATCCACGAAGCCTTCGATGACATAACGGTTGGCGGTGTTGTTGCCGATGATCGACTCGCCGTCGACGTTCGCCGAGTAGGTGCCCTGCACCAGCGGCGAGAGCCAGCGCAGGTCGCGCAAGTTGATGATGTCCATGCCGACGCGACCATTGAGCGTCACGATGCTGCTGGCCTGATAGGCGGCTTCCAGGTTGCCGAACGAGCGTAGGCTACGCGATTCAGCCTGGTCGTAGGTCGCGATCGCGAGTGGATTCGAGTACGCCAGACCATCGGCCGGGCTGGTGAAGGTGCCGTCCGAATTGCGCACCGCAACATTGGGTGTACCAGCAATGGCATTTGTGACGACACCGTCGATGGTGTCGTCGTTCTCCACGCGTTGATGCGACTCGCGGCTGAGGCTGAGAGACGTCCGCAAATGCAGCCGGCGAGACGCCGTGACGTCGACGTTGACGCGCGCCGACTGACGGTCATACCCGGAGCCCAACACGACACCGTCCTGATTGAACTGCGATCCGGAGACGAAGTACTGAATGCGATCGCTGCCGCCCCGCACGCTCGCGTTGAGGTTTCGAACGGGCGCGGTCCGGAACATGATGTTCTGCCAATCGGTGTTGATCAGACTGGGATCGTTCGGATCACCGAAGTATTGGGAGCCGTAGCCGTCGTTCTCGGCCGCTTCATTCATATACTCGACGTACTCTTTGCCCGTCAGCAGATCCCACCTATTCCCCGTCGGAACACTCTGGGACCCGTAGTACATGTTGAAGCTGACCTGCGCCGGGCTCGAGTGCCCGCGCTTCGTCGTGATCATCACGACGCCGTTGGAGGCACGCGAGCCGTAGATCGCGGCCGAGGCGGCGTCCTTCAGGATGTCGATGTTCTCGATTTCGTCCGGATTGAGGCCCGTCACCGCGGTGACGTCCTGCCCGCCGACATCCAGCTGCGAGAATTCGTCACGGATCAGCGGCACGCCGTCGACGACGTAGAGCGGCTGGTTGGACGCCGAGATCGATGCTGAGCCCCGAATGCGCACGGTGATGCCGGCGCCAGGGTTCCCGGCGTTCTGGATCACCTGCACGCCCGCCGCGCGGCCCTGAATCGCGGCATCGACTCCCGCGAGCGGCGTGCCCGCGATCTGTTCACCCTTTACCGAGGCGACCGCTCCGCTGAGCTCTTCGCGGGTGCTCGTGCCGTAGCCGGTCACGACGACCTCCGAGAGGACCGTGGCGACCGACGCGAGGGTGAAGTCCTGTGTCACGCTGCCGCCCTCGACCAGCGTGACGTTCGCTTCAGCAGCCGCGAATCCGATGCGCTGCACGCGCACCGTAACGGGACCGGCGGCCAGTCCCTGGAGCAGGTAGCGTCCATCCCGATCCGTCACCGTGCCATTCGGGAGACCCACGAGCGTCACGCGCGCACCCGCGATGGCCTGCGCGACTGTCGAGTCGACGACGCGACCCGTGACGCTCGCAGTTCCCTGCGCCGACGCAGATGGTGGGTACATGACGGCCAGACTGAATGCGAGCAGTGCCCAACGTTGCAGGTGATTCATAGGACCTCCGATGAGGAAAGAAGGCTGCGAATTTTCTCATGTTGCGCCATGGTACGCGACAAGGCAAGAGGAATGCAGTGGGAATCAAGTGAATCTGACGCCACGTGTTGCAGAGTCGAACGAGACACCGGGAAAATGATCATTGGTCATCTGATCAATGATCACTGACCAATGATCCGGGATGCCCGGGACAGGACTCGAACCTGTAAGGGGTCGCCCCCAAGGGATTTTAAGTCCCTTGCGTTTACCAATTTCGCCACCCGGGCCGCTACAGAATGATCAACGGTCAATGATCAATGATCAATGATCGTTAGACTCGCTCTGTACGCACACCCGCCGACGATTTCACGGGGCGGATGTCTGGCTCGCGACCGTACGCCTTTCGGAAGGCGCTGCGGATCGCTTTGGCCACCCGCTCCCCCGTCCCCCGTCCCCGCTCTCTGACCAGGACAATCGCCGCCCCGCCCCAACCCGCACCGGTGAGCCGGGCGCCGAGGGCGCCGGCGCGCTTGGCGGCGGCAACGACGGTGTCGAGCTCCGGTGCGCTGCACGCGTACAGGCGGCGACACGATTCGTGCGATTCGTAGAGCAGCTGACCGAACTGTTTCATTTTGCCCCTTGCGAGGAGCTCTGCCGCAAAACGAGTACGCGCGGTCTCGCCCACGACGTGCACCGCGCGTGACCGCAGCGGCTCGGGCAGCGCGCGCTTCAAGCGCGGTAACCAGTGGACAGGCCAGCTGGCCAGCCACATCAGCTCCGGCAACTCGAACTTCAGGCGCTTGACCGCTGCTTCGCACTCAGCGCGGCGCTCGTTCAGACTGCCCGCCGAGAGATCGTGCTTCACACCGGTGTCCACCAGCATGAGACGGGCACGGAAGGGGATATGCTGCACCGCGAGAGAAGCACATTCGAGTAACAGCGCACGGTCACGCTTGGCGAGCGAGGCAATGGTTTGATCCATCACGCCGCAGCGCACACCCACATGATCGTGCTCCGCGCGATATGCCACGCCGGCGATTTGCCGCGGCGTCAGAGTGGCGCCCGCGAATGTCGCAATCGCTTTTGCAGCCGACACCGATAGCGCGGCGGACGACGACAATCCGGCGCCGACCGGCACCTCGGACGCAACGGCGATCCGCACACTGCCGCCCGGTGGAATGGCGCCGAATGTCCAGAGTTCGCGCAACACTCCCGCGACGTACGCGGACCATCCGGTCGGGAGCTCTTCCTGCCAGCGCACGCGTGTCACGGTCGGATAACGCGTAGAAACGGTTTCAAGAATGCCGGACGCGTCGGCGGGACCCGGTCCTACCACCGACGTCGTGCGCTCTGCGATCGCAATCGGCAGCACCGGACCGCCGTTGTAGTCGGTGTGCTCGCCGATCAAGTTGACGCGACCAGGTGCCGACGCCGCCGACCTAGGGATTGTCCCAAATGTTTTACGAAAGAGTTCTATCGCTGGTCGTGGCATGTGTTTGACAAGGATTCGGGGCAATGCTACCGTAACGCGGCCGAATGCACCATCTACCTTTTTCACTCCCTTGGAGACCACGTATGCGGCGGTTTGCGTTGGTGCTGCTCGCCGGAGCCTGCTCGCTCGTCGCCGCGCTACCTGCGCAGGGTTTCGGGGTCTACGAGCACAACGCGTGTACCATGGGGCGCGCCGGCGTCGCTGCGGCGAACCCCTGCCCTGACGGCTCCGCGATCTTCTTCAACCCCGCCGGGCTCGCCGGACTCGGGCCGACCCGTCTCAGCGCAGGCGTCACCGCGATCGCCGCGCAGGGTGGTTTCACCGACGACATCTTGAATTTGACTAGCGACCTCCAGAACCCAGTCATTCCAGTCCCCGCCGTCTACTTCACGCACCCCCTCAGTCCGCAGCTCACGGTCGGGATCGGGGCGTACGCGCCTTATGGGCTGGAAACCAAGTGGGACAGCACGACGTCGCCCGGTCGCTTCATGGGATACAACACGGACGTGCGCTCGATCTACATCCAGCCGACCGTCGGCTATCAGATCAGTCCCACGTTCAAGTTCGGGATCGGCTTTGCCTATATCACGAGCCGCCTCAAGCTGCGCCAGCGCGCCGATTTCTCCCAGCAGCTCGTCCCCTCCACCGCCGTGCCGCCCGGGACGCGGTTTGCGGCGCTTGGCGTACCGACGGGGACAGACTTTGCCGACGCGGCCCTGGAAGCGACAGGCGACGGATACGCCGTCAACTTCGGCGGCATTGTGAAGGTCTCCGACAAGGTCTCCATCGGTGGTCACTGGCTGACGCGGAAGAAGATCAGCTACGATGGGACAGTCGACTTCAACCAGGTGCCTACAGGCTTGGTCTTGCCCCCGAACAATCCGCTGGGGCTGCCGGCCGGCACGTCGGTGGACGCGGTCGTGGCGGGCAATTTCGGAGCCGGCGCTCCTCTCTCGGACGGCAAGGTGAAGACGTCGCTGTATATGCCGCCGCAAGGTACGCTGGGCGTCGAGTGGAAGGTGAACAACGCGTGGACGGTGATGGGCGACTATCAGTACGTCGTGTGGGGTTGGTTCAACGAAGTAGTGATCGATTTCGAGAATCCCGCGACGCCGGACCTGACGCTCCATCCGCAGAACGAGGACACGCACGGGTTCCGGTTCGGCACGGAGTACCAGTACAACCAGAAGGTCAAGTTGCGCGGCGGCTATCTGTATCACACCGGGGCCTCACCCGATCAGTTCGTGACGCCGCTCCTGCCGGAAGGCCCACGCAACGAGTTCACGATCGGCGCCGGCATCCAGCTGTCGCCCAAGCTGTCGGCAGACGTCGCGTACCAGTACATCAAACAGAACGACCGGCGCGGCACGGTGAACGTCGCCGCGGGTAACACCGGTCTTTATCAGTTCTCGGCCCATCTGTTCGGGATCGGGGCGGCCTACACCTTCTGAGGAATCGCGACTCATGATGCGCACGATCCGCTGCTCAGTCGTCCTCGGACTCCTGCTGGCTGCCGCGGCCTGCGAGAACGAAAAGCTGAACCGCCCGGCTTCGGTCACGCCGGTCGATCCGCTCTTCGACCGCTACGTGTCGATGGGCAACTCGATCACCGCCGGCTTTCAATCGGCGGGAATCAATGACAGCACCCAGAGTCAGTCGTATGCCGTGCTGCTCGCCCGCGCGATGCACTCGCCATTCTTTTCACCGCTGATGAGACGGCCCGGCTGCCCGCCGCCGTTCACCAATGTGTTCACGCAGGCGCGCGTCGGCGGTGGGACACCCACGACGTGCGCGTTGCGCGTCGCGACGTCCAACCCTCCGCCGCCGTACGTCAGCAATACCGCCGTACCGGGTGCGGAAGTGATCGACATCTACAACAACTTGGACCCGACGTCCAACGCCAACACCTTGACGTCGTTTTTTTTGGGCGGATTGACGCAGACGCAGATGATGCAGCGCGCGCATCCGACTTTCGTGTCGGTCTGGATCGGCAATAACGACGTGCTCGGCGCGGCCACGAACTCGACGAATGCGGGCGACAGCACGTTGATCACGCCGGTCGGGACGTTCCAGGCGAACTACACGAACGTGCTGGACTCGGTGGCCGCCGCGTCACCGAACGGCGCGGTGCTGTTGAGCGTCGCCGACGTCACGCTTGTTCCGTTTTTCAGCCTCGGCCGCACGTATTGGGCGCTCAAGAACGGTCTCTTCGGGCCATCCCCGTTTCCAGTCACGTTCACGGTGAGCAATAACTGCGCGCCCATCGCATCCGGCGTCCCCGGGGCGCGCGGGGACTCTGTGCTCGTGCCGTTCCCCTATGGGGCAGCGTTGCTAGCCGCCGCCTCGCCGCCCAACAACCTCGCGCGCAATCTCGACTGCGCCGACACGGTGAGAGCTGTGGTGGTGCCGTCAGAGCTCGTGAAGCTCGTTTCGGCCACGACGGCGTACAACAGTTTCATCTCCAGTCAGGCGACGGCGCGCGGCTGGGCCTACCTGGACGTCAACGTGAAGTTCAGGCAGCTCGCCGCCGACACGGCGCAGGTGCGGCCGTTCCCTTACTTCCCGCGAGGCAACGCGGGCGATACGGTGGCCGTCACGCGTCCGTTCGGCCGCGCTTTCTCTCGAGACGGGATCCATCCGAGCACGTCGACGCATCGGTTGCTCGCTGATACGCTACGCCACGTGATCAACTCGGCGTACGGCACCGAGATACCGGCGATTCCCTGATCGACCAGGGCGGCAACGGGCGGCACCGGGCGGCAATGGGGTATTCTTCTCCATTGCCGCCTTTTCGTAGCGTCCTCGCGCTGAGTCTGCTGCTGCTGATCCCCGCAGCGGCCCGCTCGCAAGCCGTCCCCCGGACCGACACGCCACGCCAGGGGAAGCTGCGCCTCAGCTTCGAGCCCGTCATCACAACGTGGGAATACGAATTCACTCCGGAGGGCCGCACGCCGATTGGCGCCACGCTCCCGGCGACGGTGTTCATTCGCCAGGAACAGCGCGTCACGCCACTGATGCTCGAATGGGGGATCACGGACCGACTGGCCATCGGCGCGAAAGCGCCACTCGTCCGAGTGAACTCGCGGCAGAGCTACAACGTCGACAGCGCCGGGAACGCCGATAGCGCCGGCCTGGCGCTCGACTCCCTACTGAATGACACGTTGTACGCGTATGGATCGCTCGGCCCCACACCGCGACATCTGCACTACTGGGCCGGCGATGCCGAGGTCCAAGCCAAGTACCGGCTGGTCGCGGAGGCGAACTATGCGGTGAGTGGCACGCTGCTCGTGCGACTGCCCACGGGTCACCAGGATTCGCCCAACAACCTCTTCGACATTCCGAGCGGCGACCATCAGACCGACATCGAGCTCCAGGCTGCGGTCGAGCTCACCCTGCTTTCTAGGGTTTGGCTCAACGGCAGCATACGATCCGCTCACCAGCGGCCGGGAACGCGGGACATGCGCGTAGGACCACAGGCCGAGCTGCTCCACCCGCACGCAACGCTCGCGAAGATGAACTGGGATCCGGGGGATTATTTCGCGATCGATCTCGCGCCGATGTACCGCTTCTCGAAGTTCTTCGGCGCCGGGTTTACCGCAGGATGGTACAACAAGCGCGAGGACCACTACAGCTATCGTTCCGTCCAGGACTCCATTGACCTCGCAACGAATTCGGGAGCAGCCGTTCCGGCGGATGTCCTGGATATCGGGACCGCGGTGCGGCGGTGGAGACTTGGAGTTGCGATGACGTACGTGTCGCCCGAGGTCGAAGGGAGCCTCTCATTCGAGCAGACCGTCGATGCAACCGCCGAGGAAGCCGGGACGCGGATCCCGGCAGCGTCGGTTTTTAGGCTGGTGATGCGGCTTTCTCGCTGGCCGTTTTGAGCAGCAGGGCGGCGTGGCGACGCGCGGTCGCCATGTCGCGGTCCCCCAGCATTCGCGCAATCTCTTTCACGCGTCCTTCACTCTGCGCAACCTCGACGTCGCTCGTGGCTACTCCGCCCTTGTTCCCTTTGGCCACGACGAGGTGCTGGTCGGCATAGACGGCGATCTGCGGTAGATGCGTGATGACCAGCGCTTGGCGGCCCTCGCGCGACACTTGCTTCAACGCCTCGCCCACTCGACCACCGACTTCACCGCCGATGCCCTGATCCACCTCGTCGAACACCAACGTGGGCACAACGTCCTGACCCGCAAGCACGACCTTTAGCGCGAGCATGATCCGTGAGAGCTCGCCGCCTGACGCCACCCGGGCCAACGGTCTGCTTTCCATTCCTTCGTTGAGTTTTACGGTGAAGGTGATGTCCTCAGCACCATGTGCCGTGCGTGGTGCGTGGTGCGTGGTGCGTGGGAGAAGCTCGATCGCGAACTTGCCACCTTCCATTCCCAATGCAGGCAGGATCTTGTTGACCGCTCGGGCGAGCTTTTTGGCGCCCGCCGCTCTCTTCGCGGTCAGTGCCTCAGCGGCGCGCGTCAACTCGGCAGCTGCCCGTTCGCGGTCGGCCGCAATACTTCGCAAATCGAGGTCGGCGGTGTCGAGTAACTCCAGCTCCCGCGCGGCCGTGTCGCGCGCGGCCAGGACGTCGGCGATCGTGGGTCCGTGCTTCTGCTGCAGTCGAAACAGCAGATCGCGGCGCTGTTCGACTTCGGTCAACCTGCCGGGATCGGATTCGATGGACGGGGCGTACTCTCGAGCAGCCTGGGCGAGCTCGTCGGCATTGGCGAACGCCGCGTCGAGCAGCTCCTGCCACTTCCCGACTGACGGATCGAGGCGCAGCAGCGCGGCGAGGGTCTTCTGCGCCTTCGCCAGGCCGGCGGCGTCGACCGCCTCCTCGAGCTCACGCGCCAAGCGGCCCAGCTCTTCGGCGTGCGTGAGCCGTTTCGACTCGACTTCGAGACGCTCGTCCTCTCCCACTTTGGGCTTGGCCCGCTCGATCTCCTGCAGCACGTGCCGCAGATAATCCGCCTTGCGCCCCACATCCGCCTGGCGTGTCGTGAGCTCCGCTTCCCGCTGCTCGAGATCCTTCAGCCGGCCGTGGGCGTCGCGCACCGCCACGCGCTCGACATCCGCATCCGCATACGCATCGAGCATATCGCGCTGCGCGTCGGGACGCAGCAAGCCTTGCGTCTCGTGCTGCCCATGCAAGTCGACCAGCAGGCTGCCGATCTCACTTAACACGCTGATCGTCACCGGCGAACCGTTGACCCACGCCCGCGATTTGCCTTCACGCAGCACTTCCCGCTTCAGGACGAGCCTGCCGTCTTCCAACTCCACACCAAGCTCTGCGAATGGTGAAAGCAGGTGTCGATGAACGGCCGCAGCAAACTCGAAGGCTCCTTCGACGATCGTCTTCTCGGCGCCCGGCCGAACTATGTCGGCCGAGGCCCGTTCGCCGAGAAGCAGCGCGAGCGCGTCGACGACCATTGATTTGCCAGCGCCGGTTTCGCCGGTGAGAACATTGAGGCCGGGTTGGAATGGGAGAGTGACGTCGGCAATGACGGCGAGATCGCGAACACGGAGCTCTGTTAGCACGTCGCTCCTCTACTTACGCGTCCGATCACTCAAGTCACCCCAGTGCAGCTTTTTGCGCAGTCGCTTGAAGAAGCTCTCCGGGCCTAGTCGAATAAGGTGAATCGGCCGGTCCGCTCGCCATACCTCGAGTCGTTCACCTGGCTGAATCGGCGTCCCCACCTGGCCGTCGAACGACACGAGCACTTCATCGCTCCAGGGAGGGATCGGTTGGATCGTTACAACGGCAGTCGCAGGAAGCACGAGGGGCCGGACGGCAAGAGTATGGGGACAGATGGCGGTCACGACGATGGCGTCGACCGTGGGCACGACAATCGGGCCGCCCGCGGACATCGAATACGCGGTCGAGCCGGTTGGTGTGCTGACGATGATGCCGTCCGCCGAATACTGCGCGACCTCGTCGCCATCGACCGAGACCTTGACCCGCACAACGCGGGCGACCCCACCCTTGTGCACCACGATGTCGTTCAAGACCAGCGGCTCCGTCCGACTGGCCTTGGCACCCTTGCCGGTGATCGTCGATTGCAGCGCGAGCCTGGGCTCCGTCGTGTAGGCGTTGCGCACGATCGCGTCGAGCGCCCAGTCGAGCGCATCGGGACCTGTGGTCGTGAGGAATCCGACCCGTCCGAGGTTCACGCCGAGGATCGGGGTATCGGCGCCATTCAAGAGCCGGGCGCCGCGTAGCAGTGTGCCATCGCCGCCCAGCGTGATCAGGCAGTTGAGCTCACCGGGGGCCTCGCTCAACGCCGGCGGGCCGCCGTTGCCGGCGGGCCAGAGCGATTGGATCCGCTCTTCGGTGTACAGCGTGATCCCGACCTGCGCGGCCTTCTGCTGGAGCGTCGCGAGGAAAGCGCCGAGATCCGGGTAGTTGGGGTTCCCGACGACCCCGACGTTCATCGCGGGGTGAGCGACTCTTCCGCGGCGAGGGCGCGAATCCGGCCTGCGATCCCCTCACCCGTCAGCCCGACGTCGGCGAGCTGCCGCGCGCGCGGTGCGTGCTCGTAGGTGCGGTCGGGAACGCCGAGGGCGACGACGCGCAGATCGGGCGCGGTGGTCTGCACAAGCGCGGCAAGCGCGGCGCCGAAGCCGTTCACCACGGTGCCGTCTTCGACGGTGACGAGCAGCTTGTGGTCTCGCGCCAGCGCGTCGAGCATCTCGCGATCCATCGGCTTCACAAAGCGCGCGTTCACGACGCTGACGTCGAAGCCATCGGTCGCGAGGGCCTTGGCGGCGTCGAGCGCCGGCTTGCACATCACGCCGACCGCGAGGATCGCGCAGTCTTTTCCTTTTCTCAGCAGCTCCCACGTCCCGTAGGGTATGGGCGGCACCTCAGCAGCGGGGGGCTGTTCAGCCGGGGCCTTGTCTCGCGGATACCGGATCGAGAACGGCCCGTCCGTGTGCGCCAGCGCGCAGCGCAGCAGCCCGATCAGCTCGGCGCCATCCTTGGGCGCGGTGACGGTCATGTGCGGCACGGCCAGCATGTAGGCGATGTCGTACAGCCCCATGTGGGTCTGGCCGTCTTCGC
Source organism: Gemmatimonadales bacterium (assembly GCA_035259785.1). Classification (GTDB taxonomy): domain Bacteria; phylum Gemmatimonadota; class Gemmatimonadetes; order Gemmatimonadales; family GWC2-71-9; genus 20CM-2-65-7. Next base: position 3,401 of record DATFVZ010000412.1, on the reverse strand, counting down.
CGACCATGCCGGCCCGGTCCATGCAAAAGATCACGGGGAGCTTCTGGATCGCGACGTCGTGAATAATCGAATCGTAGGCGCGCTGCAGGAACGTCGAGTAAATCGCGACGATCGGCCGAATCCCCTGCGTCGCGAGACCGGCGGCAAACGTGGTCGCGTGGCCCTCAGCGATCCCGACGTCGAAGAACCGCTGCGGCCACTTCTTCTGGAAGATGTTCGTCCCCGTGCCTGACGGCATGGCCGCGGTAATCGCGACGAAGTTCGGATCCTCCGCGGCGAGCTGCGTAATCGCCTCCCCGAACACCTTGGTCCACTGCGGCGGACCGGGATTGACCGGCTTGAGCTTGCCGGTGACGGGGTCGTACGGCGCCCGGGCGTGATACTTCTCGAGATCGGGCTCGGGCAGCGGGAAGCCCTTCCCCTTCTCGGTGAGCACGTGCACCACGCGCGGCCCCTCGAGCGTTTTCACGATGTCGAATGTGTGCAGCATCTGCCCGATGTTGTGCCCGTCGATCGGCCCGAAATAGCGGAAGCCCAGCTCCTCGAACAGCATTCCCGGTGACCAGAGGTTCTTGATGCTCTCTTCGACGTTCTTGGCAAAGTCGACCAGCTTCTTGCCGCCGATGAGATGGGAGGCGCGCTCGATGACGTGCTTCACCCGCTCGCGCATGCGCACGCCAAAGGGGCTCGCGACGATCGACCCGAAATACTTGCTGATTGCGCCCACATTCGGCGCGATCGACATGCCGTTGTCGTTGAGCACGACGATGAAATCGCGCCCCGAGTCGCCGGCGTTGTTGAGCGCTTCGTACGGCAGACCGCACGTCATCGCGCCATCACCCACCACGGCCACTACGTGGTAATCCTCGTTCTTGAGGTCGCGCGCCGTGGCCATGCCGAACGCCGCTGACAACGCTGTCCCCGCGTGGCCTGCGCCGAACTGATCGTGCTCGCTCTCATCCCGGCGCAGGAAGCCCGAGAGCCCGCCCTGCTGGCGGAGCGTCTGGAGCCGCTCGTTACGGCCGGTGAGGATTTTCCAGGGATATCCCTGATGGCCCACATCCCAGACGATCTTGTCGCGCGGCGAGGCGAAGGCGGCGCTCAGCGCCACCGTCAGTTCCACCACGCCCAGTCCGGCACCGATGTGTCCTCCAGTTTGGGACACAACGGCGATCAGCCGCTGGCGGACCTCGTCGGCGAGCTGTTGCAGCTCGGCAGGCGAGAGGGTCTTGATGTCTTCGGGACCATGGATCAAGTCGAGGATCAATTAGGCCTCGTCACGATATAGTGGGCCAGCTCAACCAGTATGGGGGAAACTAACCCGACATCCCGCAGATGGTCCACCGCTCTCGTGGCGAGCCGTTCGGCCTCGGCACGCGCGGCCCCGACGCCAAGCAACGTCACAAAAGTGGCCTTGGCATGAGCGGCATCCTTCCCCGCCGTCTTGCCGAGCTGGTCGGATGTTGCGGTGGCATCGAGCACGTCGTCGGCGATTTGAAACGCGAGACCGATCGCCTCGCCATAGGCGCGCAAACCGTCGATGAGCCGCCGCGTGCCGTCTGCCGACATGCCACCGATGACGCACGATGCAGCGATCAATGCGCCGGTCTTGCGGCGATGGACTTCCTCCAGCGCATCAATCGGCAGCGCTTTCGCTTCGGCCTCGAGGTCGAGCGCCTGGCCACCGATCATGCCGCCGGCTCCCGCGGCGCGGAACAGCTCGAGCGCGATCTCGCGACTGCGCTCCGGCGTCAGGGCGAGGGCCCTAAGCCCGTGCGCGAGGACGCGCGCCGCGAGCGCCACCATGTCATAGCCCGCGCGGGTGGCGCGCGCCACGTCGAACGCCCGATGCGCCGTCGGCCGGCCGCGCCGCAAGTCGTCGTCATCCATGCAGGGCAAATCGTCGTGCACCAACGAATAGGCGTGCACCACCTCCACCGCGGCCGCGAGCTCAGCGACACCGGCACGGGACGCCCGCCCCCCGCTCAGCGCTTCGTGCGCCGCGAACACGAGTGTCGGGCGCAACCGCTTGCCTTCGCCGAGCAGGCTGTAGCGAATGACGGGATCGCTGCGACTCGCCCAGGTCGTGAGCACCGCGTCCACTCGACTGCGGGCGTCGGCGAGATAACTAGCGATCGGCTGAGCTAACGGGGCGGTCGGCGGGTGAGGGCGGACTTTCAATCTCCAGGACTTTCTTGACCTTGAGCTCGGCTTGCGCCAATTGCTCGCGCGCCACACGCAGCCGCTCGACGCCTTCCTCGAAAAGCTTCAGCGCTTCGTCGAGATCGAGATCTTCAGACTCGAGTTTGCGGACGATGGCCTCGAGCCGCTCGAGCTGCTTACTGAACTCGGCCATTCACTTCTCCGTCAGTGACCCGCAAGCGGAACGCCTTGCCTGAGGGAAGCTGCGCGACGCTTTTGAGTACCGTGCCCTGGTCATCACGAGCGACGGAATAGCCGCGGGCCAACACTCTCAGTGGGCTCAATGCATCCAAACGTGCGCTGTGCGCGGTGAGCAGTGCACCGGACTTCTCCAGCCGAACGTCCATGCAGCGCACGAGCCGGTCACCGGTGCGGTCGAGCCGCTCGACGACGTGCCGTGACGCTGCTCTTAACGCCCGCGCTAGACGTTGTCCTAATACGTCGCATGTAAGACGTACTTCAGCGCGATCAGGCGTCGCGGCTTCGGCTGCCGCCGACGGCGTCGGCGCGCGGAAATCGGCGACGAGATCACACAGCGTGACGTCGGTCTCGTGGCCAATCGCCGAGATGACGGGCATTGGCATGGCGGCCACGGCGCGCGCCACGCGCTCCGAGTTGAAGGCCCAGAGGTCCTCGATCGAGCCGCCGCCACGTCCCACAATCAGCACATCGACGGGCAGCCGGCGGATGCGGTTCAGCGCTGAACACACCGATGCTTCGGCCTTCGCCCCCTGCACCTGGGCCGGCACCACGATCAGTTCGGCAACGGGCCAGCGCCGTCCCACGACGGATTGAATGTCGCGCAGCACCGCCCCATCGGGACTCGTCACCACGGCGATGCGACGCGGGAATGCGGGCAGGGCGCGCTTGCGCGCGGGGTCGAGCAGCCCGTCTTTCATCAGCGACGCCTTCGCCTTCTCGAACGCGAGTTTCCAGAGCCCGTCCCGGTCCGTTGATAGGAGCTCGGAAACGGTGAGCTGGAAGTCGCCCTTTTCCTCGTACACCGAGGGCTTCGCGAAGACAAAGACCTGCATGCCGTCGACCGGCACCGGCAGCATGTAGTTCTGCTTGGCGAACATCACGCACCGGATCTGGGCCGACTTGTCGCGCAGGGAGAAATACCAGTGTCCGCTCCGCCACGCCTTGAATCCGGTGATTTCGCCGCGGACCCAGAGCGGCGGGAGACCCGCTTCGATCAC
>DATFVZ010000411.1:0-39391 GCA_035259785.1 Gemmatimonadales bacterium | reverse complement strand
CACGTTGACTGCCGCCTGCTTCCCCAGCGCCACTGCCAACACATTCGGAATCAGATGCGTCTCCGGGTCGTGATCCTCGCCGAGTCGCTGAGTCGCGCCCGCGGCATTGAAGTAGCGCAAGCTCACAACGCCAAAGCCGTGGCGGGCCGCCGACTCGGCGAGGAGCTTCTCCAAGTCGCGCTTAGTCTCCCCATATGGATTCACCGGGCGCTGCGGTGTGTCCTCCGTAATCGGAACCTTGGCCGGATGCCCGTATACGGCACAGGATGAGGAAAAAACGAACCGTTTCACCCCGGCGCGTCCCAAGGCGTCCAACAGTACACGAGCTGCCGTGACATTGTTGGTCACATACTTTTGAGGCTCCGCGACCGACTCCGCCACGAGCGCGAATGCCGCCAGGTGTACGACCGACTCGATCCGTTCGCGCTCGAGCAGCGCCTCTACCAGCTCCCGATTGCCCACGTTGCCCTGGACGAACCTCGCCCCCCGGGCCACAGCCTCGACGTGGCCCCTGCTCAGATCGTCGAGAACGAAGACCGAGTAGTCTCGCTCGAGAAGCTGGTCGACCAGGATACTACCGATGTAGCCCGCGCCGCCGGTCACGAGGACTCGTTGGCTCATACGGGAGGCTCCATCCCGAACAGGCGGCGGAGCGCCTCCAGAAGGCCGTACCCATGGCCCTGCTCGGCGGCCTGCTTGAGGGCGATGGTGGGTTGATGCAGGAACTTGTTCAGCAGCGCCTGACTGAACTGTTCGACACGCGCGCGGTCCTCAGGTGACAAATGGTCCAGCTGTTTGAGCGCGTGCTCGACCTCGGCAACGCGCAAGGCATCCATGCGCGCCCGGAATTCCTTGATTGTCGGAACCACGCCCAGCCCCCCGTACCACGCCCAGAACAGGTCGGTTTCCTCCTCGACGATCAGCTCCGCAGCCGGAATTTCATCGCGACGGCGCGCGGTGGCCTGCGCGGCAACAGTCTGGAGATCGTCGACGTCATACAGGAACACATTCTCGATGTGACCGACTGCAGGGTCCACGTCGCGCGGCACCGCGAGATCCAGGATGCAGAGCGGCCGGCCCCGACGCTCCGCGATCAGGGGGCCGACGCGCTCCCAGGTCACCACCGCATGTGGTGCGGCCGTCGAGCAGAGAGCGATGTCCGTGGTCGCAAAATGCGGCCACGCTTCCTCCAATGACATGGCCCGGCCGCCGAGACGCTCGGCGATGGCGCGAGCGCGCTCCTGGGTGCGATTGGCCACGAGTGTGATATTCACCCCCTCGTTGGTCAAACAAGTGGCAGCGAGCTCGGCCATGTCTCCCGCCCCAAGAATGAGGGCGCTACGGCCGGCGAGATCGCCGAAGATCTTGCCGGCGACGGCAACGCCGGCCGACGCCGCGGATGCGGTGCCCATGCCGAGCGCAGTCTCGGTCCGGACGCGCGAACCGACGTGCAGCGCGCTCTGGAACAGGCGGTGCAACACCGGTCCTGCCTGCGCGCGCGACGCCTCCCAAGCTTCGCGAACCTGCCCCTGGATCTGCGATTCGCCGAGGATCATCGAGTCGAGGCCGGCCGAAACGCGGTACAGGTGGCGTACCGCATCGCGATCCCGCGCGATGTAGCCGTATTCACGCGCGCCCCCCCCGGCACTCGGCGGCACCGAAAGCCGTTCGCCCAACAGCGACCACACCGCCTCGAGCGCCGGCTCATCCTCCCCGAGGAGGTAGAACTCCGTGCGGTTGCAGGTCGAAAGGAGGACGCCGCCGCTCGCGCCGGCGGCCATGACCCGCGCCAGCGCCCCGGGCACCTCGTGCGCTCCGAGCGCGAACCGCTCTCGTACGTCGAGCGGCGCGGTGCGATGGTTCACCCCGACGACCTTGATCCCCATGCCGACGTGCGTGGTCATAGGAACCGCTCCACACTCGGCTGCGCGAGCTTTAGGGCGACGTACACCAGAATGACCGCCGCGAAGCCGGCAATGCTGGCAAACGCGGCACGACGGCCGGCCCAGTGCCGGACTACACGGACCCACACGGCCCACCCGAGCACGACCCACGTGAAGATGCCCCAGACGAGCTGCGCCTTGGCGAGGTGCAGGCCCCCCCCCTCTCCCGAAAACCGCGCCCCGTAGCCGAGCGCCAGGAGCACGCCGAGCGTCAGCGCCGGGAAGCCCGCGACAAGCGCGAATCGGTTGAGCTGATCGAGCCGTTCGAGTGGCGGGAACAGCTGAAAGATCTGACCAAAGCGCCGCGCTTTGAGCTCCCGAAATTGCAGCAGGTAGAGCGCCGCGGCGATGAAGGCCAGCGCCATCAACGCAACGCCCAGCACGCTCAGCACGACGTGCAATACAAACCACGCATTGCGGCCGGGTGCCGGCGAGGCGTCGGGTGTGAGACCGCTCAGGATGGCAAGCCCGAGCAGGCCGGTGGCGAGCGGAGCAGCAAAAAATGACACCGCTGAGCCGCGCAGCAGCCGCTCGCTGGCGAGCTGCAGCAGCACCAGGCACAAAGCCAGCATCGAGAGGGCCGGGCCCAAGCCAACAAGCGTGAGGTGCGAGACAGCGACGACGTGCGCGGACGCGCCCGCACAGGGAAGCGCGATCGCGAGGACACGGGGCGCGGCACGCTGCCCCACGAAAGGCGCCAGCGCCAGTACGGTCGTCACGCCGTAGAGCGCCAAAGCGACGAGGTGCAGAGTGACAATCACGGCAGAGTCGAGCCAGGCCAGCCCCCGCCACCTGGCGGGAAACCGGCCCGGCTACGAATTAGGAGGGCATCTTCTTGATCAGTCGTACCGGGAGACCGTTCTCGAGTCCGGGATGCGTGATTTGGATCAGGAGGCCCGTGGACGAATGCTCCCGTGTGTGCACCACCATCAGCACGGCACGAGTCTCTTCCGAGGCTGCGCCAAGGTACCCACCCGCCGGTTTATACACCTCGAACACGTCGCCCAACGTCACACCGTCGCTGCGCCCTTTGTCGATGAAGAAGTACTGCTGGGCCCCGGCGATCGGGTGCACATCGCGCGGCTCGATCAGCTTCCCTACCATACCCTGCTCCACAGCCGTCGGACGAACCTGTCCGGGGTCGCGGAACGGCTCGAGCGGCATGGCAAGGTGACCATCGTGGACCCGCCCGAATTGCCCCACAACCCTGGCGAGGAGCTGAGCGTCTTCGACGGCGGTCACCCGCGCAATCCCGACCGGCACGACGACCTGTCCCCAACGCCCCGACTGCACCACGCGGTCGATGCGCGCGACCAATATCGAATCACCCACGTGGTACGACGCACCGCCGGGCGGCCGAATCGCGATCTCCTCATACATCGTGGCGCTGCTCGTCGCCGACAGACGCGTAATCGCCGACGTTGCCGTGGCGCCGACCACTTGAGCCCACGGGAGATTTTCGTTCTCGCTCAGGAATCCGGCGGCGTAGAACTCGCCGGCCCGCACCGGCCGATACGGCTGCTCCGCGTAAGCACGCAACACATCCTGCACCTGCTGCCGGCTGGTCCGGCGTCGATCGAATATCGTCTCGTTCGACTCCACGATGGATGGTGGAGGTGCCTCGAAGACGAATGTCGTGTCGGCAGGGATCGTATCGATCATCGCGGTGTCGGTCGGAATCACCGCGAGCATGGTGTCGGCGCGGGCGGTATCGGCGGCCGCCGCAGACGTATCGGGCCCCTGTGCGACTGTCATCATCTCGGAAAGGTTCAGCACCTCGCCGGGATAGATCCAGTGCGGGTCTTCGATGACGACGGTATTGAGCCGGTAAATCTCGGGCCAGAGCAACGGGTCGCTGAAGTACATCTGAGCGATGGACCAGAGGGTCTCACCGCGGACGACTGTATGGGAAGTCGGAAGTTGTCCCTGGAAAGCGGCGGCCGCCTGCGTGGTATCCTGCTGCACCGCTTGAGTCGTATCCTGCGCCGGCACGACTCGCCACATCAGCGGCAACGCCGCCAGGGCCAGTAGAACGGTGCGGCTAGAACGGCAGATCGTCGTCCTCCTCATCCAGCGCCTCCGGGAACGCGTCGAGCGATTCGGGGGCTTTCCCACCTGACTCGGCAACTGCGCCGGCCCCTCGTCCTGCCCCCGCTCCGACCGGAGCGGCACCGCCTCTCGAGCCAAGCATGATCAACTCGCGCGCAATGATCTCGGTGACGTAGCGCGTCTGCTTGTTATTGTCTTCCCACGTCCGGTATTCGATCCGGCCTTCGACGTAGACTTTGTCGCCCTTCTTTAGGTACTTCTCGCACACATCGGCCAGGCCCGATCCGCCCTTGTTGTTCCAGCAGATAACTCGGTGCCAGTCCGTCTTTTCCTGCTTCTCCCCCCCATTCGCGATCCACTGCCGACTCGTCGCTACAGAGAGGGTTGCTACCCGGGAACCGTTATTCGTGCTGCGCACCTCGGGATCGGCCCCCAAATTCCCGATCAGCTGGACCTTGTTAAGACTGCGACTCACAACGACCTCCGAACGATTTAAGCGGGTTGGGCCCAAGGGTGCCACACACTATATAAATCGCAAGTCATTCTGTCAACCAAAGATACGCCACCTGTATCAAAGTATTGCATCACGTCTGAGGACGATCGCATCCTCGACGGGCCGACGGTAGTAGCTCTTTCGCCGACCCACCTCCGTAAAACCGAACACCTCATACAGTGCGCGGGCAGGTGCGTTGGATTCCCGAACCTCGAGATAGACCTGCCGAACGCCCCGTCGGGACAACGCCTCCAGGATCTCCCGCACCAGCGCGCGTCCCAATCCGCGACGGCGACCCGCTTCCGCCACGGCCAAGTTGAGGATCTCGCCTTCGTCGGCCGCGTCGAGGGCCACGACATAGCCCGCGACGGTGCCCCCGTCTTCCGCCACCAGGAACTGCGCGAATGAGACACAGTCACGAAAATCCTGCGTCGACCATGGATCCGCGAACACGCGTTGCTCGATCGCGTGTACGGCAGAGACGTCGGTGGCCTCAGCGGGACGAATGCGGAAGCGGTCGGCCGTAGCGAGCCTCCCATTTCACCTGCGCTTCGGCGCGACGCCCATAAACTGGCTCTGCGAGATTTCGGTCGATTGCGCTGCGCGCGCGGTCGTAGGCAACCAGTGCCAGGAGCGATCCAGCGATTGGCGGCAACTCAGCGATCCCGACGGGAGCACGACCCGTCCAAGCGACTACTGTCTTGCGATCGAGCTCCGACCCATCACCCACTGCTAGATCCGGCGACTGACGCGCCCGCACGGCGAGCGTCGGGATGGTGTACAGGTCCGGCGTGACGATCGTCTTCACTTGATCGCCCTCAAACGCGTACACGGCCCCAAACACCTCCCCCCGGAGAGCATCGTAACAGGCAGCGGCGACGTTTACGCCGGCGGCGTGTGCCGCACCAAGCAGGGACGGTATCGCCACGAGCGGAAGCTGGTGCTCGTGAGCAAGCCCCTTGGCAGCAGCCCAGCCGATACGCAGGCCTGTAAAGCTCCCGGGTCCATCACCGACGATGATGCCGCTGATGTCCGTCAGGGAGAGTCTCGCGAGGGTCAGGACCTCTTGCACCAGCGGCAGGATCTTCGCGGCATGCTCTCGCGCGCCGCGAATCGCACGCGCGACGGTTTCGCCGCCGGCGTCGACGGCGACACTGGCGATGTCGGTCGCGGTGTCGATCGCCAGCCAGCGCTCCTTCATGCGTTGGCGGTTTCCTGTACGACGCGCCGGTCCGGATCATCGTCATAGGACAACTGGAAATGCCGGTCGAGTGGTGGCGCCCAGGCGGCGGCGCGCTCCGGCCATTCGATCAGAACGATCGCTCGCTCGCGCATCATGTCGTCGAAACCGAGGTCGCGTGCTTCATCGGGCGCGCGGAGCCGATAGCAGTCCACATGATAGACGGGTGTCGCGCCAGCCTCGTAGTGATGGACAAGCGCATAGGTGGGACTCGTCGCGCGCGATCGGGCGCCCAGGCCCCGGCAGATCGCTTGCACGAGCGTGGTTTTTCCCGTGCCGAGCTCGCCGGACAGCCCGATCACCGCGGGCGCGGTGAGCTGGGCCCCGAGCTCTTCACCGAACCGGTTGAGCTCGTTCGCGGACAGGCGCATCGGCCTTGAGCTCGAGGAGCTGGTCGCGCAGCACCGCGGCCAGCTCGAAATCCAACTCTTCCGCGGCCGCCTGCATTTGCTGCTCGAGCAGCCGGATCAGCGCATCGCGCTCGCCGGAGTCAGTGGGACGGCGGACGGTGCCGGGCGCCGGCTTGCCGACACGGGCATCGGCCACGCGGGTCACGAAGCGGATATCGACCACTGATTTTACGATGGACCGCGGGGTGATTCCGTGCTCCGCGTTATACGCAAGCTGCGCGTCCCGCCGCCGGGTCATTTCGTTCAACGCCCGTTCCATCGAACCGGTCACGCGATCGGCGTACAGAATCGCCTTCCCACTCAGGTGTCGTGCCGCCCGCCCGACGGTCTGGATGAGCGAGCGGTCCGAGCGCAGGAAGCCCTCCTGATCAGCATCCAGCACAGCGACGAGCGACACCTCCGGAAGGTCGAGCCCCTCGCGCAGCAGGTTGATGCCGACGAGCACGTCGAACTCCCCGAGCCGCAAACCTCGGATGATCTCGACACGCTCGATCGCGTCGATCTCGGAGTGCAGGTACCGCACGCGGACTCCATGTTGCTGCAGGTAATCGGTGAGATCTTCGGCCATGCGCTTGGTGAGAGTCGTCACCAGCACGCGCTCGTTCTTCTTTTCGCGCAGGCGAATCTCGCTCAAGAGGTCGTCCACCTGGCCGGCGACCGGTCGGATTTCGACCTGGGGATCCACGAGCCCCGTGGGTCGGATGATCTGTTCGACGATGACGCCCTGCGACAGACGTAGCTCGTCCTCCCCCGGCGTCGCGGACACAAACATGATGCGTGGTACGAGACCCATGAACTCGTCATATCGCAGCGGGCGGTTATCGAGCGCGGACGGTAGGCGGAAGCCATAGTCCACAAGCGTCTGTTTCCGGGAGCGGTCGCCCTCATACATGGCGCCGAGCTGTGGCAGCGTTTGGTGTGACTCATCGAGGATGCACAAGTAGTCGGTCGGGAAGTAGTCGAGCAGGCAGGCAGGCCGCTCTCCCGGCTGCCGGCCGCTGAAGTGCCGGGAGTAGTTCTCGATCCCGGCGCAGCGACCCACTTCGAGCAGCATATCGATATCGAATTGCGTCCGGGACTCAAGCCGCTGTGCCTCGAGCAGCTTGTTCTGCTGGCGCAGCTCCGCCAGCCGCAGCCGGAGCTCATCGCGAATCGACTTGACCGCACGCTCGATCGTCGGCCGTTGCGTGACGAAGTGCGTCGCCGGGTAGACGGCACAGCGCTCCAGCTCGATGATTACGTTTCCGGTGAGCGGGTCGATCTTGGCGACGCGCTCGATCTCGTCGCCCCAGAACTCCACGCGGACTGCCTGCTCGTCATACGCGGGGTAGATCTCGACCGTGTCCCCCCGCACCCGGAACGTGCCGCGCTCGAAGCCGATATCGTTGCGTTGATAGTTGATCGCGACCAGATCCGCGAGCAACGCATCCCGGCCCCGGGATTCGCCCTTGTGGGCGGTCACTAGCAACTCGCGATAGAGCTCCGGGTCGCCCAGGCCGTAGATTGCCGAAACGCTCGCGACAATGACGACATCATCGCGCTCCATCAGGCTCGAGGTCGCTCGCAGCCTGAGCCGTTCGATGTCGTCATTGATGGACGAATCCTTCGCGATGTATGTGTCGGTAGCGGGCACATAGGCTTCGGGCTGGTAGTAGTCGTAGTACGAGATGAAGAACTCCACCGCGCTCTGGGGAAAGAACGCCTTCAGCTCGCCGTACAACTGCGCGGCCAGGGTCTTGTTGTGTGACAACACCAGCGTGGGCCGCCCGAGATCGGCGATGACGTGGGCCATGGTCATCGTCTTTCCCGAGCCCGTTACGCCGAGCAGTGTCTGATAGCGGTCACCGCGCCGCAGGCCCGAGCTGAGCTCGCGGATGGCGCGCGGCTGATCGCCCGCGGGCGGCGGGGCGGATCCAAGCTTGAAAGGCATAGAGAGGAAACTTAACCGGAGACGACTTCGGGAGAGCCTGAATCGCGGCGGGCGATTTCGGTGACCCCTTTTACCTTCCGGACCGCTTTCAGCACCTTGTGCAAATGGGTGTGGTTCTCCACCTCGACCAGCACAGACCCGTACACCACGCCGTCCTTGGACGCCAGCTCGGCACTGCGGATGTTAGTGCCCGTCCCGCTGATCGCCTCGCAGATGTCGGCGTAGAGGCCGCGGCGATCCTCGCCGCTCACCGCGAGGCGCACGACGAAGGTCTCGCCTTCAACCTCGCGCCAGTCGATTTCGACGCGCCGCTCGTCGTCACCTGATAGGGTGAGCAGGTTGGGACAATCGTTACGGTGAATCGAGATACCGCGCCCCTGCGTCACGTACCCAACCACGGGATCGCCGGGCACCGGCTGGCAGCACTGCGCGTAGCGCACCATCAAGCCCTCGACGCCGTGAATCTTGATGCCCCGTCCCAGTCGCAGCCGCTCGATCACCCGCCCGAACGCGGTGGGCTTGGGCGCCTGCGTCTCGTCCGCCGGCAGATTCGGATATACGGCTTTCAACACCTGGCTGAGCTGGACGTCACCCCGGCCGATCGCGGCTTCCACCTGCTCCGCGCCGACCAACGACATCGTGGATGCGGCCTGCGCGAGCTGTTCGGGCGTCGGCGGCTCGAGCCGGCGGCGCCGGACCTCACGAGCCAGAATCTCTCGTCCCAGCGTGACACTGCGCTCCTGCTCTTCCTGCTTGATCCATTGCCGAATCTTCTGACGCGCCCGGCCGGTCTGCACGTGCGCCAGCCAGTCGCGCGACGGCTTGGCCTGCGGGCTGGTGAGCACTTCGACCGTATCGCCGTTGCGCAGCGGCCGGTGTAACGGCGCGATGCGGCCGTTGACTCTGGCCCCATTCGTGTGCTGGCCGACCTCGGTGTGCACCAGGAACGCGAAATCGATCGGCGTCGCACCCTTGGGCAACCGTTTGACGTCGCCGCGGGGCGTGAAGACGAAGATCTCGTCCTGATAGAGGTCGATCTTCAGGAACTCGAGGAACTCCTCGGGACTGTGCGCGTCCTGCTGGAGCTCGATGAGCTGGCGGAACCACGAGAGATGGTGGTCGAGCTCGTCGGCGCTCTTGCCGTTTTCCTTATAGAGCCAGTGCGCCGCGATACCGTATTCCGCGGTGCGGTGCTGATCCCGCGTGCGGATCTGGATTTCGTACAGCTGACCGCCCGGTCCGAACACCGTGGTATGTAGCGACTGGTAGCCGTTCGACTTCGGGCTTGCGATGTAGTCCTTGATCCGCTCCTGCAGCGGCGTCCACGTGTGATGGATGATGCCGAGCACGTGGTAGCAATCGGTGATGCTGTTCACGAGCACGCGCACCGCAAGCAGATCGTAGATCTCCTCGAAGGGCTTGCCGCGCTTCTTCATTTTCTTGAAGATCGACCAGAGGTTCTTGGGCCGTCCCACGATGTCCCAGCCCACAATCCCCGCGCGCCGCAGCTCGTCTGACAACGGCGCGCGCATCCGCTCGATCGTGCGATCGCGCTCCATCTTTTTCGCTTTTACCTGGCGGACAAGCGCCTTGTACTCCTCGGGCTCGAGGTACTTGAACGCCAGATCCTCGAGCTCCGCCTTTACGCCCGCCATCCCGAAGCGGTGCGCCAGCGGCGCGTACAGCTCCCGCGTCTCCAACGCAATCCGCATGCGCTTGTCCGGCGGCAGCGGATCGAGCGTGCGCATGTTGTGCAGCCGGTCGGCCAGCTTGATGATGATGACGCGTGCGTCGCGCGCCACCGACATCAGGAGCTTGCGGTAGTTTTCGGCTTGCTCCTCTGCGGTCGAGCGGAAGGTCAGCGCCTTGATCTTGGTCAGCCCGTCCACGAGCTCGGCCACCTCGTTGCCGAAGTCACGCCGCAGCTTCTCGAGCGTAACATCGGAATCCTCGACGACGTCATGCAACAACGCCGCCGCGATGGTCGTCGTGTCCATTTGCTGTTCGGCGAGAATCGTGGCGACAGCGACGCTGTGAGAGACGAAGTCGTCCCCCGACATCCGCTTCTGGCCCTGATGCGCCTGCGCACTGAGGCGATAGGCGCGTGAGAGCACGTCGAGATCCAGCCGGTCGCGCTGGGCCGCGACCGCTTCGGCTAATTCAGGAGCCAGAATCGCTGCACTCGTCACAACAGGCCCGCCTCCGCAAAGCTCACGTACCGCTCTCCACCCCCGACGATCACATGGTCGTACACCGGAACGTCCAGCACCCGCCCAGCCTCGACCAGCTGCCGTGTCACCGCGCGGTCGTCCGCCGACGGCGTCGGATCGCCGCTCGGATGGTTGTGGACCACGATGATCCCGGCCGCCGCCTCGGCAATCGCCGCTCGGAACACTTCCCGCGGGTGCACCAGGGAGCTGTTCAGGATCCCCCGCGTGATCATCAGGTCAGCCAGGATCTGGCTCTGGCTGCCTAGGGCGAGGACATGAAACTCCTCGACTGCGAGGTCTCGCAGTGTCGGCGCGTAATAGCGCTGCACGTCGCCGGGACCGCGGATACGCGCCGGAGGTGGCTCAATTTCGGCGCCCACTCTACGGCCGAGCTCGATCGCCGCCGCCAATCGGGCCGCTTTCGCCCGGCCCACGCCGCGAACGCGGGCAAGCTCCGCCCACGGCCTCGTAGCGAGCCGCCGCAACGACCCGTCGCCCCGGGCGAGGACTTCCCCCGCCAGGGCGAGTGCATCCCGTCCTCGTGTCCCTGTCCCTAACAGAATGGCCAACAGCTCCTGCGCCGTCAACGCGCCGGAGCCGACGGCCCAGAGACGCTCGCGGGGCCGGTCACGTTCGACATGCTCGGAAAGGCGAAGGGGCATGGACTTAACGTACGTGTCCATGCCCCGGGAACTGGTACCGAAACAACGCAGCCTAGCCACGCAGCACGCCGGACGCCATTACGCCGCCGCGCCGTGGCATTTCTTGAACTTCTTGCCGCTCCCGCACGGGCAGGGGTCGTTGCGACCCACACCGGCGTAGGGATTGGGCGCAAAGGCTGGCTCAGCCGTCCCGCCCCCCCTCCCACGCTGAACGGAGCGTGGGACAGGCGGGCCGTCGTTCGTCGCAACACTGGGCGCAACCAGCCCGTCGGCCGCAGCTTTCGACGCCACCATCGGCGTTTGACGTCGAGTCGCACCCGGTAAGCCACCGGCCGGTCCCGTCACTCCCCGGCTGGGCGCGCGCTGCATGCCCGGCGGGGGAGGGCCCGCATCCACCTGGATCTGCAGCTTAAGCCACCGCTCGGCGAACGTCGCCTGCAGATCGTACATGAGGCCCATGAACATCTCGTAGGCCTCCTGCTTGTACTCGACCAGTGGGTCCTTCTGCCCCCAGGCGCGGTAGGAGATGCCCTCCCGCAGCTGGTCGAGGTCATACAGATGGTCTTTCCACTTTTCGTCGATCACGCCGAGGGTCACGCGCGACAACGCCTCCTCGCTGAGCTTCGCCAGGCCGGTCCGCGACTCGACGTCCCGCAGGTAGCGCAGCTTGTCCTCGAACGACTGACGCCCCGCTTGCTGCGCCGCGCGCACCAGCTCGTCGCGCGTTTTGACCTTGGTGGGGTCGGTCGCTTCCGGGACCCTAACCAGGAACTTTTGGAGAAACTCCGTTGCGATGAGCTCGCGATCCCACTGGGCGGGGTCGTCGTATTCGGCGACCAAGCCGTCGGCGAGCCGCTCGACCGCGCTATCGATCATCCGTTGCGCTTCGGCCTTCAGCTCTTCACCGCCTTCGAGGGCGTAGAGGCGCTGGGAGTAGATGACCTCGCGCTGCTTATTCATGACGTCGTCGAACTGCAGCAGCCGCTTGCGTTGCTGGAAGTTCTGAAGCTCGACCCGCTTTTGCGCCTGACCAATGGCCGCAGTCACCCACGGATGGGTGATGACTTCGCCTTCTTCGGCGCCGGTGCGATCCATAATGCGGGCAATGCGATCCGAGCCGAACAGACGCATGAGGTCGTCTTCGAGGGACAGATAGAAAATGCTCTGCCCCGGATCGCCCTGGCGGCCGGAGCGGCCGCGGAGCTGACGATCGATGCGCCGCGCTTCATGTCGCTCGGTACCGATGATGACGAGACCGCACGGCGGGTCCTCGTTGCATTTGTGCTCTTTGAGCTGCTCGGCCGTGAAGTCAGGCTTTTCGACGAGCTGTCCGAAGGGCGCCTCCCGCGACTTGATCCCGCAGATCTGGCATTTCTTCACGCCCGGGCCGAGTTTGATGTCGGTCCCACGGCCCGCCATGTTCGTCGCGATCGTGATGGACCCGGGTTGTCCTGCCTGCGCCACGATCTCCGCTTCGCGCTGGTGGTACTTGGCGTTGAGGACTTCGTGCTTCAGTCCGCGCCGCTTCATCAGGCGCGACAGCGTTTCGGAGACCTCGACGTTCGTCGTCCCAACCAGAATCGGCAGGCCCCGCTTATGCTGGCGCTCGACCTCCTCCATGATCGAGTCGTACTTCTCCTTCCGGGTCTTGTAGACGAGGTCATGCTTGTCGACACGCCGCACGGGCCGGTTCGTGGGAATCACCGAGACCTCGAGCTTGTAGATCTGATGGAACTCGGTTTCCTCCGTCTCGGCCGTGCCCGTCATGCCCGCGAGCTTCTCGTACATGCGGAAGTAGTTCTGAATCGTGATCGTCGCGAGCGTCTGCGTCTCCTCGCGCACCGCCACGCCTTCCTTGGCCTCGACGGCCTGGTGCAATCCATCGGACCAGCGGCGGCCCGGCATCAGGCGGCCGGTGAACTCGTCGACAATGAACACCTGCCCGTCCTGCACGACATACTCGACGTCCTTCTCGTACAGGGCGTGCGCCTGCAACAGCTTGTGGATGATATGGAGCGTCTCGCTCTTGGCGGCGTATTCGGCCTCGACCCCGCGGCGCCGCTCGAGCTTTTCCGCCGCCGACAGCTGGTCGTCATGCTCCAGCTCGTGCACGGCATGCGAAATGTCGGGCACCACGAACAGCGTCGGGTCCTGGGGGGACATCGTTTCGACGCCCTTATCCGTCAGATGCACGGAGCGCCCGCGCTCGTCCATGACGAAAAAGAGATCGTCTTCGATATCGCGCATCTTTTGGTCGCGTGCCGGCAGCTTCCGGTCCGCCAAACGGTCGAGCTCGACGCGCTGCACGAGCTGCTTGACCCCCTGCTCGTTGAGCAGCTTGAGGAGCTTCTTGTTCTTCGGCATGCCCAGCTGGGCTTTATAGAGGAGCTTCGCGCCTTCGTAGTTCGTGTCGGGACTCTCGAGCAACGGCTCGCCACGCGCGAGGAGATCATTCGCGACGGCCGTCTGTTTGCGGACGACCTGGAGGACCTGCGTGTTGAAGAGCGCGTATTTCTCGTCCGACTCCGCGCCGACCGGGCCCGAGATGATGAGCGGCGTGCGCGCCTCGTCGACGAGAATCGAGTCTACTTCGTCGATGATCGCGTAGATGTGTCCGCGCTGAACGCGCTGCTCCAGCGTAAACACCATGTTGTCGCGCAGGTAGTCGAAGCCAAACTCGTTGTTCGTGCCGTACGTGATGTCGCATTGATAGGCGGCGCGGCGCTCGGGTGTGGATGGCTGGGTATCGTCGATACACCCGACGGTCAACCCGAGCCACTTGAACAGGTGCCCCATCCACTGCGAGTCGCGCCGTGCGAGGTAATTGTTGACCGTGACGAGATGCGTCCCCCGGCCGGCCAGCGCGTTGAGATAGAGGGGTAGCGTGGCGACCAGCGTCTTCCCTTCCCCCGTCGCCATTTCCGCAATCTTGCCTTGATGGAGAACAATCCCGCCGATCAGCTGCACATCGTACGGCACCATGTCCCACTTCAGCGTGTGGCCGGTGACGACGACCTCGCTGCCCAGCAGCCGCCGGGATGCTTCGCGGACCGTCGCGAAGGCCTCGGGCAGCAGATCATCGAGGGTGCGCTGCAGCTCCTTGACGAACGTCTCTTCCGCTCTCGCCAGCTGGGTGCCGAGGTCCGCCCGCTTCTCCGGATCGGGGCTGTCGTGCTTTTCTTTCTTTATGCGCTCGACCTCCGCCTGCAAGGCACCGGTGCGCTCGGCGATGCGCTCGCGGAACTTGACGGTCTGCGCCTGCAGCTCGCTGTCGGAAAAATCCTTCAGGTGGACCTCGTGCTGCTTGATCGCATCCACAATCGGCTGGATGCGTTTCAGCTCGCGGTCGAATCGCGTCCCGAAGATCCTTGTGAACAGACGATTTGCCATAATCCTCTAGCGATAAAGCCCGCGGCCCACGATGTATTCGCGGACCGATTCCGGTACTAAATATCGAATGGAACGCCCCTGCTTGACGCGCTCGCGCACCTGGGTGGCCGAGAGGTCGATAGCGGGAACAGTAATCACCTTGCCAACAAGCGGATGCCGCGGGACCGAAGCGCCGGGCCGGGCGAAGACGACGATATCGGCGAGCCCAGGCAGGGCTTCCACTTCCCACCACGCCGCCAGGTCATTGGCCGCGTCCGCACCCAACAGTAACGTGAACCGGTTCCCCGGCTCCCGCTCCGCCAGAGCGCGCAGCGTCCGGATCGTATAGGACGGCGTCGGCAACCCGAGCTCGATCCGCTCGACGCGCAGCCTGGGATTGTTGCGCACGGCGAGCTCGAGCATCTCGGCACGCTGCTCGGCAGTCGCCTGATGGGCCGCGCGCTTGAACGGCTGCTCCCGGGCCGGCAAGAACCGAATCGCGGTGCCGTCGCCCAGCTCGTCGGCCGCCGTTTCTGCCACGATCAGGTGCGCTACGTGGACGGGGTCGAACGAGCCCCCGAACAGCGCGTTCACGCCGCTCAGGAGGGCGTCGCGCTGGAATCCGCGGTCGCGGGACAGCTGCGGTCCAGCCGCGCCGCGTTCGGGTAATAGCGGCGTAGGTGCTCGCAAGTCTCCTGCAGCTCCTGCGTGTACCCGATGGCCTGATAACTATCCACCAACTTCAGCAACGCGTCCGGCGCGCGGCTGGCGCTCGGGTAGTTCGCGATCACGTCCTTGAAGTAGATGATCGCGGAATCAAACGCCTTGCGCCGCATGTAGAAGAGGCCCGTCTTATACGCCTTCTCGGCGAATTGATTCTCGAGCCGGCGCACATGTGGACGTGCCCGCGCCGCGGCTTCACTATCGGGATAGCGTCCGGCCAGCTCCTGATAGAGCGCGAGCGCGGTCTCGCCATAGCTCGGATCCAGCTCCGCACGCCGCCAGAGGCGCAAGTTCGCGTCGCCGGCGCGTAGCAGCGCCGTCGGCGCGTACTCGCTGGTCGAAAAGTCGTCCGCCACCCGGCGAAAGTCCGATGCCGCCTGGATGAGTTCACCGAGTTGGAACGAGCACTCGGCAAGGTAGTACCGCACCTGGGCAAGCTGGGGCTGACCGGGGCCGAATTCGAAGGTGAGGCGCTGGAACGTCGTCTGCGCCTTCCGGAAGTTGCCCTTGCGGAAGTCCTGCATCGCGGCATTGAGGGTGACGGACGGATCCAGCGTCGGGGCGCCCGACCGCGGCCCGCGCCGGCCACAGCCGGCGCTCGCACCGAGTGCGGCGCACAGTATCACAACCCCGATCGTTCGCTGCATCGTCATTACGGCTCGGCCTTTCCCAACGCGTTGAGCTTTTCCTGGGCCCGCTGTGAAATCGTGTCCCCCGGCGTGCCGCCCGTGAGCGCTTGCTGATAGCTCTCCATTGCCCCCGCAATATCACCCTGCGCGAGCCGCACATCGCCCAAGCCGAGGAACGCGGCGCGCACCACGTCGGGAGAAGCGCCCGGAGCGGTCGCGCGGCGGAACCAGTCCTCGGCGTCGCCCGGCTTGCCGTTTTCGAGCGCGATCTGCCCTTCGACCAGCGCGCAGAGCCCGAGGCCCTCGCGCGCGGACTCGACGACGGCGGCCGCTCGCTGCCGGCGGATCACGGCCTCGAATACCCGCACCGCGGTGCTGCAAGCCCTGACCCGAACGAGCGTCCGTCCGTACACGAACAGTAGCGAGTCGGACCGGGCTGCGTCGACGGCCGCCGCCGCCGCGACCGGCAGCAACGCCGCTGCTTCGGCGGTGTCGCCTCGATCGACCGCGTCCAGAGCCGCCAAAACGACGTATCGCCCGAGCGGGCGGCGCGGCGCCACTTCGCGCAACCCCGTCAACGCGCTCGCCAACGCGGTGCGGTCATTCGCCGTCAGGGCTGCCCGGGCGACACGATCCAGCCCGTCGGCTGCTTCATCCGAGCGGGAGCGGTCGCGCTTGGCGAGGGTGCGATAGGCCTCGGCCGCGAGCTCGTAATCCTCGGCATGCGTGGCGGCCGCGCCGACCTTCGCTAACAAGGTGGGGCTCCCCGCATCGGATCGACGGCCGAGCTGATACTCGGCGAGGGCGTCGACGTACAACCCGGCGGCGTATGCGCGATCCCCGAGCTCCTCGTGATTGGCCGCCGAGCGCGAGCACGCGCCCAGGAGCAGGAGGACCGCCGTTCCGATGCGTCTCACTTCTTTTTCTTCTTTTTAGGCCCTGGCGCGCCGGACGTCCGCTCCTCGCTTGCGTCCCTCCCCGCATCGCTCCCCCCCCCCCTCCCATCCCCATTGACAGCGACGGGAGTGACGTCGGAGCGTGACAGCAGCGCAAGGTAGGCTTCCACGCGGGGATCTTCTGGGCGTCGGGCGCGCAGCTCCTCCCAGACTGCTCGGGCGGCCAGTCCGTCACCCGACAGATAGCATGCGAGGCCCAGCATCGCGGCAGCGTCGAGGAACGAGGGATGCTCGCGCACGATTCTCTCGAACTGTTCGTGCGCATCGAGCGCACGACCTGCTTCCAGCAACAACCGGCCGAGCTTATAGCGGATGTCGTGAAAGTCCGGCCCCAGCTCGAGCGCGGCCTCGTACTGCGCGATCGCCTCCGTCAGCCCGCCCGCCTCGAGGTATGCTTGGCCGAGCGACGCATGCTGGTTGGCGAGTTTCGCGGCCACGTGCCCGTGGAAGCCACCGCGTCGCTCCGAGGTCACTTGTCGCGCGCGCCGCAGCGACGCGTTCGCCTCCTCCTCGCGTCCCAGCTCGTTGAGCACCAGCGCGCGATGAATCAACGCTTCGATGTAGTTCGGATTCAGCGTCAGCGCGCGCTCGAGTTGTTCCAGCGCCTTATCGGGCTGACCGACGAGCGAGTAGGAGAGTCCGAGCCGGTGATGAGCGTCGGCAAACGCGCGTCCGGTCGCGATGACCTCCTCCAGGAGATGAATCGCGCCGTAGTAGTCCTGCAATTGAAAGCGCTCGTTAGCTTGTTCGACTAGGTGCTCTGGACTGACGTCCATGAACCTCCTGATACCAGTCGACGAACTTTCGGATGCCTTCCTCGATCCCGACTTTGGGCTGGAATCCCAGGACGCGCCCCGCGTGCTCCAAATCCGCGTCGGTCAGCCGCACGTCACCCGGCTGATCGGGATGCCGCTCGATGGTCGGTTGCCGGCCAAGCGCTGCGGCGATGAGGGCGATGAGCCGGTCGAGGCGCACCCGCGCTCCGCCGCCGAGGTTGACGATCTCAACCGTCCCAGGACCTGCCTGCGCCGTCCAATCCAGACCTGCCATGACGCCGTCCAAGACGTCGGTAATATAGGTATAGTCCCGCTCGCTCGACCCATCCCCATGCATCCGAATCGGTCGCCCTCGCGCGATCAGATCGGTGAACTTGTGGATCGCCAGGTCCGGGCGCTGGCGCGGGCCGTACACGGTAAAGAACCGCAGGCACATGATGCGTAGCGGGTACAGATGGGCAAAGGTGTGCGCGAGCAGCTCCCCAGCGCGCTTGCTGGCCGCATACGGCGATATCGGCGAGACCGCTGGTTCGTCCTCGTCAAATGGAGCGGCTGTCGAATCCCCGTATACGGACGAGGACGACCCGAAGACGATCCGTGTAATCCCCCGGCGTCGCGCCGCATCGAGCAGTCGCGCCGTCGCGGTGACGTTCGCTTCCATATAGGCGCCGGGGTCCTCGAGCGACGGCCGCACACCCGGTTTCGCGGCGAGATGGATGATGGCCTCCATCCCGTCGAGCGGCAACGGATCGCGCGCGACATCCGCCTCGACAAACTCAAAACTCGTGTGCTTGCTGACCCCCTCGAGGTTCCGCTCCTTCACCGCGCGTGCGTAGAACGGGTCGAAATTATCGACGCCTGTAACCCTGTAGCCTCGCGCGAGGAGCGCGTCGGCGAAATGCGAGCCGATGAACCCCGCGGCGCCGGTGAGGAGCACCTTTGCACTCATCGGGCGGCCGTTGTCTCCGGGGCCACGACTTTGCGAAAGTATTCGATGGTCCGCTTCAGCCCGTCGTCCAGCGGAACCTTCGGCTCCCAACTGAGCGTCGCGCGAGCGTAGGTGATATCGGGTTGGCGGACGCGAGGGTCGTCGATCGGCAGGGGACGTTGCACCACGGTGCTCTTGCTCCCGGTCAGCGCCAGCACGCGTTCCGCCAGTTGCCGCACGGTGAATTCATACGGATTCCCGATGTTCGTCGGTTCGTTGGTCCCGTGCTCGAACAGCCGCACGATCCCTTCGATCAGGTCGTCCACGTAGCAGAAGGAGCGCGTCTGCGAGCCATCGCCGTAGACGGTGAGCGGCTCGCCGCGCAGCGCTTGCACGATGAAATTGGACACCACCCGTCCGTCATTGGGACGCATCCGAGGCCCGTAGGTGTTGAAAATCCGCACGATGCGCGTGTCGAGGCCGTGATAGCGGTGATACGCCATGGTAAGCGCTTCGGCGAAACGCTTCGCTTCATCATACACCCCCCGCGGCCCCACGGGATTCACGTTTCCCCAGTACGATTCCGGCTGCGGGTGGACGAGAGGATCGCCATACACCTCCGACGTCGACGCGAGGAGGAAGCGCGCCCGCTTGGCCAGTGCCAGGCCGAGCGCTTTGTGGGTACCGAGCGAGCCCACCTTGAGCGTCTGAATGGGCAATTCGAGGTAATCGATCGGGCTTGCTGGACTCGCGAAGTGCAGGACGCCATCCAGCGGGCCTTCGACCTCGATATAGCGCGTGACGTCCTGATTGGCGAAGCGGAACCCGGGGTGTCCAGCGAGATGCGTGAGATTCGCCGGATTCCCGGTGATGTGGTTATCCATTCCCAGCACTTCGTACCCCAGTGCCAGGAACTTGTCAACGAGATGCGATCCGAGGAATCCGGCTGCGCCCGTTACGAGGACGCGCATCCGAGCGGACGGCCGATGCTGTCGTAGGTGAATCCGAGCCGGCCCAGCTTGACGGGGTCGTACAGATTGCGCCCATCGACGATCAGCGGCTGGGTCAGGAGTTGTTTCATCCGCGCGAAGTCGGGGTTACGGTATTCGAGCCATTCCGTGACGACCGCGAGCGCGTCGGCGCCGGCGAGGGCGTCATACGCGTGCGCAGCGTACTTCACCCGCGAGCCGAGATGACGGGCCGCGGTCTTCATGGCGGCGGGGTCGTGCACCTGCACCTTGACGCCCTCACACAGCAGCGCCTCCACGAGCACCAACGCGGGACTTTCCCGCACATCGTCCGTCTCGGCCTTGAAGGCGAGGCCCCAGACGGCCACCGTCTTCTGCTGCAGATCGCCGAGGTGTCGCTTCAGCTTCTCGAACAGCACGTGCTTCTGCGCGTCATTGGCGTCTTCGACCGCCTGCAGGACGTCGAGCGCCACCTCGTTCTCGGACGCCGTGCGGATCAAGGCTTTGACGTCCTTGGGGAAGCACGAGCCGCCGTATCCCGGTCCCGGAAAGAGAAACGCCTGGCCGATGCGCCGGTCGCTGCCGATGCCGCGGCGCACGTGCGTGACGTTGGCTCCCACCGCCTCACACAGCCGCGCGATCTGGTTCATGAACGAAATCCGGGTGGCGAGCATCGCATTGGCCGCGTACTTCGTCATTTCGGCCGACGGAATGTCCATGACGATCAGCGGATTGCCCGTCCGGACGAACGGCGCGTACAGCTCTTCGATGACCTTGGCCGCGTGATCGGAGTCGACGCCCACGACGACCCGGTCGGGCTTCATGAAATCGTCGACTGCCGCGCCTTCCTTCAGGAACTCCGGATTGGAGCACACATGAAAGGGCGTGGTCGTGTGTCGCGCGATCTCAGCCCGCACCTTCTCGGCGGTGCCCACCGGCACCGTGCTCTTGGTGACGACGAGCTTCGACGTATTCATGTTCTCGCCGATCGTGCGCGCCACCGCGAGGACGTGCTGCAGATCGGCCGAGCCGTCCTCATCGGGCGGCGTACCGACGGCGATGAAAATGACCTCCGAGGTTTCGACGGCTTGCGCGACGTCCGTGGTGAACGACAGGCGGCCTTCGCGCTGATTGCGCACCACCATCGGCTCGAGCCCGGGCTCGTAGATCGGAATTTTGTTCTGCTTGAGACCGTTGATCTTGGAGGTGTCGACATCGGCGCAAATCACATCGTTGCCGGTTTCCGCAAGACACGCCCCCACGACGAGGCCAACGTACCCCGTCCCGACGATGGCGACCTTCACTAGCGAGCTCCTCCCTTGGCAATCCGGACCAGCACATGCCGCGTATCCACCGTCGCGCGCGCGGAGCGCTGCACGAGCTGGTAGTCCACCGCGTCGTGATCCGTGATGATGATGACGCAGTCGACGGCCCGCAGCGTCTCGGCGGTGAGCGGCTGCGAGGCCAGCGAGATCCCGTCCTCTTTCAACGTCGGCACATGGGGATCGTGATAGGAGATCTGCGCGCCGCGCTGGTGCAACAAGCGAATCACGTCGAGCGCCGGGCTCTCGCGGATGTCGTCGATATTCTTCTTATAGGCCACGCCCAACAGCAGCACCCGGCTGCCGCGCGCCGCCTTGCCCTGCTCGTTCAGCGCGTCGACCACCTTCCGCACCCAAAACTCCGGCATCTCCGCGTTCAGCTCGCCCGCGAGCTCGATAAAGCGCGTCTTGTAGTTCAGCGTGCGCATCTTCCACGCGAGATAGTGCGGATCGAGCGGGATACAGTGGCCACCGACGCCCGGGCCGGGCGTGAACTTCATGAAGCCGAACGGCTTGGTTGCCGCCGCTTCGATCACTTCCCACACATCCACACCCAGCTTGTCGCACACAATCGCCATTTCGTTGACGAGACCGATGTTCACGCTGCGGAAAGTGTTCTCGAGAATCTTCACGAGCTCGGCCGCTTCCGGAGAGGACACGGGAACGAGCGTATCGATCGCGGGCTGATACAGCGCGAGCGCGACTTTCAAGCAGGCCGGCGTGATTCCGCCCACGACCTTGGGCGTGTTGCGGGTGTTGAAGCGCTCGTTGCCCGGATCCACGCGCTCGGGTGAGAAGGCCAGGAAGAAATCCTCGCCGACCTTAAGGCCCGTCGACTCGAGGGCGGGCAGCATCAGCTCGCGTGTGGTCCCCGGATAGGTGGTGGACTCGAGCACGACGAGCTGGCCCTTGCGCAGCGCCCGCTTGACCGATTCCGTAGCCGCGAGCACGTAACTCACGTCCGGATCTTTGGTCTTGGACAGCGGCGTGGGCACGCTGATCGAAATGACGTCGGGCTCGCTCAACCGGCTGAGATCCGTCGTCGCGGCGAATTTCTTCGCCTGCACCGCGTCGGCCACTGTACCGGCGCCGACGTCCTGAATGTGGGAGCGGCCACCATTCAGCAGCTCGACGACGCGCGGATTTACGTCGAACCCGAGCACGCGATAACCGGCGCGCACGATCTCCATCGCGAGCGGCAACCCCACGTATCCGAGACCGACCACGCCGAACATCGCCGTGCGGTCTTTGGCTTTCGCCAGCAGCGCGTTAACCGTTGTAGGCACCGACACCGTAGCCGTCATGGAACCTCCGGAGCGCCGCCGCGTGCCAGCGAACGCGACGCGGCTTCCAACACACGCACCACATGGACCCCGTCCTCGGCACTGGCCCCCCCCCGTGGCGCTTCGCGACCCTGCGCGGCACGCACGAAATGCTCGAGCTCCGCCGCGAGCGGCTCAACCGAGGGGATGCGAGGAATGAAGATATCGCCTTCCCGAATGGCCAAGCTCTCCCCAAAGGAGCCGTATTCGGGTGGACGGTCCACACCTTTGTCGTAAATACGCAACTTCTCGCGGGGCTCCATGTCGTCGAAGACCACCATTTTCTTCGCACCGACCACGGTAAGCTTCCGCTCTTTATGGGGATCGAGCCACGACAACTGAACGTGCGCAAGCACCCCGCTCCCGAACTCCATCGTGAGGAACACGACGTCCTCGATAGCGGGCTGCAGGTAGCTTTTTCCGTGCGCAGCCACACGTATGGGGTGCTCCCCAAGCAAGTAAAGTGCCACCGACACATCGTGCGGGCCGAAGCTCCAGAGGGCGTTCTCGTCCTTGCGAACCTGCCCAAGGTTGACCCGTAAACCATATAAATAGAATACCTTCCCCAGTTCGCCCGTCCGCACCAGCTCCCGGAGCCGCTCCACGGCAGGATGGTAGACTAGCAGGTGACCTGCCAGCACCGGCACCTTCCGCTCGGCACCGAGCCGCGCGACCGTCAGCGCGTCTTCTACGTTCAGCGCAAACGGCTTTTCGACCAGGACGGGCTTCCCGGCCTCGACCACCTGCCGGGCGATCGCCGCGTGCGTCGCCGCGGGGGACGCGACGATGACCGCATCCACGACCCCGAGCAGCGCCGCGACATCACCGGTGACGAGCGCGGCCGGGTACTGCCGGGCCACTCGTTCACGGATCTTCGGGTCGGCATCGCAGACGGCCGCGAGCTCCGCCTCTGCCAATCCAGCGACCGTCCGAACGTGGTTCCTGCCCCACGCGCCGGCCCCCACCACGCCGACTTTGAGGCGCTTCACCGATAGAATCCGCGCACGGCGTCGACTACCTGGTCGAGCTGCGCCCGCGTAAGCTCCGGATAGATCGGTAGCGACAGTACCTCGTGAGCGGCTCGCTCGGCGATGGGCAGGCTCCCGTCTTTGTAGCCGAGATGCGCAAAACACGGCTGACGGTGCAGCGGGATCGGGTAGTATACCGCGTGCCCGATTCCTTCCTTCTTTAGGTGCGCCTGCAGATCGTCGCGCCGCTGAGCGCGAATTGTGTACTGGTGGAAGATGTGTTCGTTCGCCGGATCGGTGATGGGGGGCTTCACTTCCGGCACATCGGCGAACGCCTTCGTGTAGTAGGCGGCATGCTCTCGCCGTTTCGCGGACCACGTGGCCAGGTGCGGCAGTTTGGCGAGCAGCACGGCAGCCTGTAACGTGTCGAGCCGCGAGTTCGTGCCGACTTCCTCGTGGTGATACTGTTTGGCGCCGCCGTGCAGCCGGAGCTTGCGTAGCCGATCGGCCGCGGCGTCGTCCGACGTCACCATCATGCCGCCGTCGCCCCACGCGCCCAAGTTCTTGCTCGGGAAGAACGAGTAGCCGGTGACCCACCCGAGCTCTCCAGCCACGCGCCATTCCCCGTCCATCTTGCGCCGCGCGCCGATCGCCTGCGCGGCGTCCTCGATCACCTTGACCCCGCGCGGCGCCGCCATGGCCGTCAATTCCATCAGATCCGCCATCTGCCCGTAGAGATGCACGGGGACGATGGCACGAGTTCGCGGAGTGATGGCGCGTTTGACCGCCGCGGGATCGATGTTGAACGTTTCGGGCAGGATGTCGACGAAGACCGGTTTCCCGCCGGCATTGTGGATCGTGCCCGCCGTGGCGAAGAAGGTGAACGGCGTCGTGATGACTTCGTCGCCAGGCTCCAGATTCAACGCCTTGAGCGGCAGGAGCAGCGCGTCCGTCCCACTCGCGCAGCCAATCCCGTGCTTGGCGTGCGACACCTTGGCGACTTCGACCTCCAGGTGTGGCACGGCCTGCCCCATGATGAACTGCTGCGTCTCGATCACCTGCATCATCGCGCGCAGGACATCGTCCTTGATCGTCTTGTATTGGGCGACCAGATCCAGCATCGGGACGCTCATGAGGCGCCCGCTTTCACCCGCGACGGCTTGGTCTGTCGCAATGAACCGCCGGACTCTTCGTAGGCAGCGCCGCACACACCGCACGCCGCACGCCCCGCCTTCACGTGCAGCCGCTCACCGCACTGGCACATCCACCCCACCAGCCGCCCGGGGACGCCGACCATGAGCCCATAGGGAGGGACATCGGAGGTCACGACCGCGCCGGCACCGATGAACGAATACTCCCCCAGGGTGCTCCCGCAAACGATCGTGGCATTGGCGCCGATCGTGCTGCCGCGCTTTACGAGCGTGCGGCGGTACTCATGTTTGCGCGACACGTGGCTCCGAGGGTTCATCACATTCGTAAAGACGCACGAGGGCCCGCAGAACACGTCGTCCTCCAGCTCGACGCCTTCGTAGATCGAGACATTGTTCTGGATCTTGACGTTGTTGCCGATCCGTGTTCCGGGCATCACGACGACATTCTGGCCGAGGTTGCACCGCTCCCCGATGACCGCGCCCGGCATCACGTGGGAAAAGTGCCAGATCTTGGTTCCGCTGCCGATCGTGGCCCCGTCATCGACGTAACTGGACTCGTGGGCGAAGTACCCTACACCCCGATGATCTTGCACTCGAGCTCCAAGTTGACGCCCGCCTTCTTGGCGACGGTCTTCCGAATGTGGTCGATTACCTTCAGGACTTCGCTGGCTGTCGCATTTCCTTTATTGATGATGTAGTTGGCATGCAGGGTCGACACCTGCGCGCCGCCGATCGAAAAGCCCTTGAGACCGCACTCGTCGATCACCATACCGGCGGTCTTGGTGCCGGTGGGATTCTTGAACGTCGAGCCGCAGCACGGTTGATCGAACGGCGTCCCCGCCTTCCGCCAGCGGAACAGCTTCGCCTGCAGCTCTTTCAACTTTGCCGGCGATTCCTCACCCAGCCCGAGCTTCGCCTCGAGCACGATGCCCTCGAGGTTGGTCGAGCGGTACTTGAAGGAGACCTGTTTGCGCGACAATTGTTTGATCTTGCCGCGCGAATCCATGATGGTGACTTCGGTGACGACTTCCGAGAACTCTGCGCCGTGACACCCCGCGTTCATGAAGATCCCGCCGCCCACAGTTCCGGGAATGCCCACGAATCGCTCGACGCCCGCGAAGCCCGCTTCAGCCGTACGCCGGGCCAGCAGCGGCGTCGGCAGTCCGGCTCCGACAATCGCCGTCGCCCCCTTCATTTCGAAGCGGTCCAGTCCCTTACCCAGGCGAATCACGACGCCAGGAAAGCCCCCGTCTTTCACGAGGAGATTGGAGCCGAGCCCAATGACCATCCACGGGAGCCCGCGGTCCTGGGCCAGCTCCAGTGCGCGCGCGACATCCTCCGACTCGGCCGGCAGCGCGAGGTAGCGCGCCGGCCCGCCGATCCGCCAAGTGGTCAGCCGCGCCAGCGGCTCGTTCTCGAGCAGCTTGCCGCGAAACTTGACCTTTGGCGCTGCGGGTGCCGTCGGCGTGGCTGCCGTCTTCTTCGCTACGCCCTTATGGCTGCCGCTCGTCCGACGGTCGGAGCCGGCTTTTCGGCGTTCGCTTTTTCGTGCCATTCCTGTAGGCTCCTGACGCTCCCGGTCCGACTGCGGAGCGCAATGATCGCATCACACGCGGCACTCGCCGCGGACATGGTCGTCGTATACGGCACGCGATGCACCAGCGCGGCGCGGCGGATCGCGTAATCATCCGCCTGCGTGAACTTCCCGAGGGGCGTGTTGATCAACAAATGGACATCGCCCGACACGATCAAATCGATCGGGTTGGGACGCCCTTCGTGTACCTTCATCACTCGCTCCGCCGGGACGCCGCGGCCCCGGAGATAGCGCTGCGTTCCTTCCGTCGCCAGGATCCTGAACCCCAGCTCGTGGAAGCGCCGCGCGATCGGCAGCACGGTGGGCTTATCGGCGTCATTCACCGTGACGAAGATCGTGCCCTCGAGCGGCAAGCTCCCTTCGGCCGCGATCTGGGCCTTGGCGAACGCCATGCCGAAACTGTCGGCTAACCCCATGGCCTCGCCCGTTGACCGCATTTCCGGCCCCAACACTGTATCCACCCCGGGCAGTTTCGTGAAGGGGAAGACCGCCTCTTTCACGGCCACCCCGGGGACGGGAAGCTCATCGGGAACGCCCAAATCGTCCAGTGTCCTCCCGGGCCCCCCGGCAATGACCGCCGCGGCAAGCTTGGCGAGGGGCACGCCCGTCGCCTTACTGACGAACGGGACTGTACGGGACGCGCGGGGATTGACCTCCAGGACGTAAACCACCCCGTTTTTGATGGCATACTGGACGTTGATGAGACCGACAACCCCGAGCGCCTTCGCGAAGGCCTGCGTGTGGCGCCGCATTTCCTCGACCTGGCGATCACCGATGAGATAGGGCGGCAACACGCACGCGGAATCGCCCGAGTGCACGCCGGCGTCCTCGATGTGCTGCATGACACCGCCAATGACACACCGTGTACCGTCGGCGATCGCGTCCACGTCGGCCTCGAACGCGTCCTCGAGGAAGTGATCGATCAGGACCGGGTGGTCCGGGGCCACGCGCGCCGCTTTGACGAAGTACTCGCGGAGCGATCCGTCGTCGTACACAATCTCCATGGCTCGTCCGCCCAGGACGTAGGATGGCCGGACGAGCACGGGATAGCCGATGCGCTGGGCGACTGCGACCGCTTCCTCGACCGAACGCGCAATGCCGTTGGGCGGCTGGGTGACGCCGAGGCGATCGGCGAGCGCCTCGAAGCGCTCCCGGTCTTCGGCGATATCGATCGCGTCGGGCGTCGTGCCAAGGATGGACACCCCCGCGGCCTCGAGCGGCTTCGTCAGCTGCAGCGGTGTCTGACCGCCGAGCTGGACCACGACTCCCTTCGGCCGCTCCAGTCGCGTGATCTCCAGCACGTCCTCGAACGTCAACGGCTCGAAGTAGAGCTTGTCGGAGATATCGAAGTCCGTCGACACCGTCTCCGGATTCGAGTTGATCATGATCGTCTTGTAGCCGAGCTCTCGGAACGCGAGGCCGGTGCGAACGCAGCAGTAATCGAACTCGACGCCCTGCCCGATGCGGTTGGGGCCGCTGCCGAGAATCACGATCCCCTGCTCGCCGAGCGGTTCCGATTCGTTCTCCTCGTCATACGACGAGTAGAGGTACGGGGTCGAGGACGGGAACTCGCCGGCGCAGGTGTCGACGGTCTTGTACGCCGGGTGGATGCCGAGCTTCCAGCGCTGCTCGCGGATCGCGGTCTCGGTGGTGTGGCGCAAGGCCGCGAGCTGCTTGTCCGCGAATCCGAGACGCTTCATGCGCTTGAGATCCGGCCCGCCGACGGTGCGCAATCCACTGAACCAGCGCTCCGCTTCGATCAGCTCTTCGAGCTGATAGAGGAACCAGGGGTCGATTCCGGATGCTTGCGCGATATCCTCGACTGACAGGCCGGCGGCAAACGCTCGCTTGATCTGGAAAATCCGCTCCGGCGTCGGGGTCCGCAGCGCGACGCGCAGGTCCTCAGGAGAGCCGCTCGTCAGCCTGTCGTCCGCGAGCGTCGCGCCCACCGTCCATCCGGGACGTCCGATCTCGAGCCCGCGCAGCCCCTTCTGGAACGCTTCCTTGAACGTGCGCCCGATCGCCATCGTCTCGCCGACGGATTTCATCTGCGTCGTGAGCCGGTAGTCCGCCCGCGGGAACTTTTCGAATGCAAAGCGTGGGACTTTGACCACGACATAATCGAGCACCGGCTCGAAGGATGCCGGCGTCGTTCGTGTGATGTCGTTGGGCAGCTCGTCCAGCGTGTAGCCCACGGCCAGCTTGGTGCCGATGCGCGCGATGGGGAATCCGGTGGCTTTCGACGCCAGCGCGGACGAGCGCGATACGCGCGGATTCATCTCGATTACCAGCATCTCGCCGTCGGCCGGATTGACGGCGAACTGAATGTTGCAGCCACCGGCCTCGACGCCGATCTCGCGGATGATCGCGATCGCCGCATCACGCATGCGCTGGTACTCGCGGTCCGTCAGCGTCATCGCCGGGGCGACGGTGATCGAATCACCGGTGTGCACGCCCATCGGATCGAGGTTCTCGATCGAGCAGACGATCACGACGTTGTCGCGGCCGTCCCGCATGACCTCGAGCTCGAATTCCTTCCAGCCGAGCACGCTGCGCTCGATGAGCGTGGAGTGCACCGGCGACAGCTCCAGCGCGCGCTCAACGGCCTCCTCGAATTCGGCGCGATTGTAGGCGACGCCGCCACCCGTGCCGCCCAGGGTGTACGAGGGACGAATGATCGCCGGATAGCCGACGTCACCGACCGCCGCCAGCGCGTCCTCGATCGAGGTGACAGTCCGGCCCGCCGGTGTCGCCAGGCCGATACGCCGCATCGCGGCGCTGAACTCGGCGCGATCCTCGGCCATACGAATGGCCCGAGCGTTGGCGCCGATCAGCTCGACGCCGTATTGCTTGAGCGTCCCATCGTTGGCGAGCGCCATCGCCACGTTGAGGGCAGTCTGGCCCCCCATTGTCGGCAGCAAGGCGTCCGGCCGCTCTCGTTCGATGACCTTGCGCACCCACTCGGGCGTGACGGGCTCGATGTAGGTGCGGTCCGCGAGCTCGGGATCGGTCATGATGGTCGCGGGATTCGAGTTCACGAGGATGACGGTGTAGCCTTCTTCTTTGAGCGCTTTGACCGCCTGCGTGCCCGAATAGTCGAACTCCGCCGCCTGGCCGATGACGATCGGCCCGGAGCCCAGCAGCAGAATACGTTTGAGGTCAGCTCGTTTGGGCATTGAGCACGTCCCGCAGCGTATCGTCGAGCGAGCGGCGCGGCGACCACCCCGTCGCGGCCCGCAGTTTTGAGTAATCACCCACCAGATGTGGGATGTCTGCCGGCCGCATCAGCTCGGGATCGGCTTCGGGGATCGCACGGATGCCGAGCAGCCCGGCCATCTGGAACAGCACATCCTCCAGGCGTGAGCCCTGCCCGGATGCGACGTTGTACACCTCACCCGCTTCGCCCTGCCGGATCAACCGCACGTAGGCATCCACGACGTCCTGCACGTGCAGCAGATCACGCACCGGCTCGAGATTGCCGACCTTCACGACCGGCGCTCCGATCTTCTTGGCGAACAATAGCCGCTGCGCGAACGCGGGAATGACGAACCCCGCCTCCTGGCCGGGCCCGGTATGCGCGAAGGACCGTGCGACGACGATGCGCAATCCAGAACGCCGCCATGCCTCGAGCGCCGCGACTTCCGCGGCGAGTTTGCTCGCGGCATACGGGGACACTGGCGCCAGCGGATCGGTTTCCCGCCGCGGCACCGACTGGCCGAGCCCGTAGACTTCGCCGGTGGACACGACGAGAACCACCGGATCGGCGCGGTCCTTCCGCCGGGCTTCGGCGAGGACGTGCACGAGTCTCGCGGTTCCGCCCGCATTGATGTCCCATGCCGTGCCGGGGTCGCGCATGGCGACCGCACCGGACGAGACCGCTGCGAGATGGACAATGGCATCGTAGGGGAGATCAGCGCACTGGCGCACCGACTGAAGATCGGTGATTTCCAGCGGCAGCCACCGCACGCACGCGCGTTCCTCGGCCGTCAGGCCGTCGGCGCGCTGCGGCTCGGACGGCCGAACCGCACCGTACACTTCGCGCCCGTCGTCGAGCAGCCGCCGGATCAACCACCGGCCCACGAAGCCGTCCGCGCCGGTCACGAGCACTTTCATGACAGTCGCTCGAGATCGGCGTCGACCATCATCTCAACGAGCTCCGTAAAGTTCACGCGCGCGGACCACCCGAGCTCTTTCCGGGCGCGACCTGCGTCCGCGAGCAGCACATCCACCTCGGCCGGGCGCACGAAGCGCTGATCGACTTTCACATACTTCTTCCAGTCCAATCCGACGTGCCCGAACGCGGCGGTGCAAAGATCGCGCACGGTGTGCATCGTCCCGGTCCCGACCACGTAGTCCTGCGGCGTTTTCTGCTGGAGCATTCGCCACATCGCCTCGACGTAATCGCCGGCAAATCCCCAGTCGCGCCCCGACTCGAGATTCCCGAGCCGCAGCTCGTTCGCCTTGCCAAGCTTGATGCGAGCGACGGCGTCGGTCACTTTGCGCGTCACGAACTCGAGGCCACGACGCGGCGACTCGTGATTGAACAGGATGCCGCTCACCGCGTACAGACCGTACGATTCGCGGTAGTTCACGGTGATCCAATGGCCGTAGACCTTGGCGACACCGTATGGCGAGCGCGGGTAAAAGGGAGTCGTCTCGCGCTGCGGCGTTTCCACTGCCTTCCCGAACATTTCGGACGAGCTGGCCTGGTAAAAACGCGCTTCCGGGTGCGCCAGGCGAATGGCTTCCAACAGCCGGGTCACACCGAGTGCCGTGAACTCACCGGTGAGCACCGGCTGACTCCACGACGTGGGGACGAAGCTCTGGGCGGCGAGGTTATAGACCTCGTCGGGCTTCGCATCCCGGATCACGGTCGTCAGCGAGTGCTGGTCTAGCAAGTCGGCCGCGACGATGTGCACCCGGTCGAGGAGGTGCCCGATCCGCTCGTAGGAATCGTGCGACGTGCGCCGCACGATGCCGATGACCTCGTACCCCTTGCCGAGCAGCAGCTCAGCAAGGTAGGAGCCGTCCTGTCCGGTGACCCCCGTGATTACGGCGGTCTTTTTCTTCCCGGCGGGCCGGGGTTGTCGAGCTTGAGTGGCCCGTTTAGGTTTAGGCCTCTTTGCGGCGTCCTTTGAACTCATTTGTCGTCGGATCGAACTATGGCTCGAGTGTGTGAGATTTGTGGCAAGGGTCCCATCGCGGGACATAACGTCAGCCACGCGAACAACAAGACCCCCCGCCGCTGGTACCCCAACCTACAGCGCGTCCGTGTCGTGGTGAACGGCGTCGTGCGCCGGATCCGAGTGTGCGCGCAGTGTATCAAGTCGAACCGGGTGGCCAAGGCGTCGTAAGTAAACACCGACGAAGAAAAAGGGACCCTGCGGGGTCCCTTTTTTTGTTCTCGACGCTTCGCCCGGTTACTCAGCGAGCAACTCGATCCGGGCGACGTCGGCACCGTCTCCGACGCGATGCCCCAGCTTGACGATCCGCGTGTAGCCACCGGGTCGCGCGGCAAAGCGCTTGCCGATCTCGTCGAACAGCTTGTGCGTGACGTCCTTGTCCTTCAAGCGCCGCTCGACCAGCCGCCGCGCGTGCAAATCGCCGCGACGTGCGAGCGTAATGAGGCGCTCGGCAAACGGACGCAGCTCCTTCGCCTTGGCCTCGGTGGTCTGAATCCCACCGTGCTTGAACAGATTGGTGGCGAGATTGTTCATCGTCGCCTTCTTGTGGCTCGCCGTGCGTGAGAGCTGGCGACCCTTGGCGCGATGACGCATTACTCTTCCTCAGTCCCGGTCAGCTGCGCCTGCGGCGCGGTGCCGGCGTCGATAATGTGAATCTCGCCGCTCGCCGTTTCTTCGAGCTGCATCCCGAAGTTCAGATTCTCGCGACGCAGTAGCTCGGCGATTTCTCCCAGCGCCTTCTCCCCGACGTTCTTGACCTTGAGCAGATCGTCTTCCTTGAAGCGCACCAGGTCGCCGAGGGTGCGGATGTTCGAATTCTTGAGTGAATTCACCGACCGCACCGACAAGCCGGCGTCGTCGATCGCCCGGCCGAGTACGTCACGGAGGCGGCTGCCTTCGGAGCCGTCACCGCCCGTGGGCTCGCCCTGCACGATCGGCACCTTGCCGAAGTCGACGAAGAAGCGGAAGTGCTCCTGCGCCAACGCCGCGGCATAGGCCACCGCGTCTTCCGGGGAAATCGTGCCGTTGGTCTCGACGCTCAGCGTGAGCCGGTCGTAATCGGTCCGCTGGCCGACGCGCGTCTCAGCCACGGTGAAATTGGCGCGACGCACCGGATTGTAGATCGAATCGACCCGCACGACGTCGACCGCCAGGGTGCGGTCGACCGGATGCTGCTCGGCTTCGACGTACCCGCGGCCTTTGTTCACGTACAGCTCGCCCGAAATGTCCCGGTCGTCCTGAACCGTGAAGAGGAGCTGCTCGGGATTGACGATCGACACCGAGCCGTGCTGCTCGAGGTCACGCGCGTAGACCGGACCGGCCTTCTCTACCTTGAAGCGCAGGACGGCCTCGTCGACCTCAGGCGCGAGCACGAGCGTGAGCTGTTTGAGCCGCTGAATGATCTGATGGACGTCTTCGACCACGCCCGGGATGGTCTGGTGCTCGTGCACGACGCCGTCGATCCGGAACGCCCAGACCGCGGCTCCGCGCAGCGACGACAACAGCAGCCGGCGCAGCGAATTGCCCAGCGTATAGCCGTATCCCCGCTCGAGTGGCTGGAGGCGGAACTCGGCGGCATTCGGGTTGTCCTCGCGCTTGGTCATCTCGACCAAGTGGGGCCGGACCAACCCCGTCAAATCAAGAGTATTGATCACTTGGAATAGAGCTCGACGATTAGCTGTTCTTGTGCCGCGATCGGAATGGCGTCACGGGTCGGCCGCTCCGTCATTCTGCCCAGCACTTTGTCGGTATCCACCTGGATCCACGAAACGGGCTGCCCCCGTCCGAACTGTTCGAGCGCAACCTTGATCTGCACGAGCTCCCTGCTCGCGTCCACGACTTTCACCTCATCGCCCGGCCGTACGACGAACGACGGGATGTCCACCACCCGGCCGTTGACCTGGATGTGCCGGTGCCGAACCAGCTGCCGCGCCTGCTTACGGGAGGTCGCGAAGCCCATCCGGTAAACCAGGTTATCCAGCCGGCTCTCCAGGGCGACGAGTAGCGCCTCACCGGTCACACCCGGCTCCTTCAGCACGCGCTCGAAGATGTTCCGGAACTGGCGCTCGGAGAGGCCATAAATCCGCTTCACCTTTTGCTTCTCACGCAGCTGCTTGGCGTACTCGGACGCCTTGCGGCGCCGCCCAGTCGATTGACCATGCTGTCCGGGCGCGTACGCGCGGCGCTCGACGGCGCACTTTTCCGTGAGGCACCGCGTCCCCTTGAGGAACAGCTTGGTGCTCTCGCGGCGACACAGCTTGCAGACGGGTCCCGTATACCGAGCCATAGTCTAGACCCGCCGCTTCTTGGGAGGACGACAGCCGTTGTGCGGAATCGGCGTCACGTCGCGGATCGAACGGATCTGCAGTCCCGCGCTCGCGAGTGCCTGAATCGCCGACTCTCGGCCGGATCCCGGCCCCTGCACCTTCACATGCACGCGCTTCACTCCGAGGTTCAACGCCTCGCGCGCCGCCTGCTCCGCAGCCACGGTCGCGGCAAACGGTGTGGACTTCTTCGACCCCTTGAAGCCCGCCTTGCCGGAGGAGCCCCAGGTGATCGCATTGCCCTGGAGATCGCTGATCGTGATGAGCGTGTTGTTGAACGTCGCTGTGATGTGCGCGACGCCCTCGGCCTCGACGACTTTTTTGGAGCGCTTGGCAGCCGGACGTGCGGACGCCGGCTTCGGCTTTTCTGGTGCTTTCTCTGGTGCTTTTTCCTCGGCCATGTGCCTCTACTTTTTTAGGACGGGCTTCTTTTTGCCCGCGATCGCGCGCCGCGGCCCCTTCTTTGTGCGCGCATTGGTGTGGGTGCGCTGGCCGCGCACCGGCAGATTCTTGCGATGACGCGTACCCCGATACGTCCCGATGTCCATCAAGCGCTTGATGTTCATCGCGACTTCGGTGCGGAGCGCACCTTCGACTTTGTAATCGCGCTCGATCACCTGGCGCAACCGGGCCACTTCCGCGTCGCGCAGATCGCGCACCCGCGCGTCGGGGCTAATGCCCGTCTCTGCGAGAATGCGGACCGAATTGCTGGGACCGATGCCGTAGATGTACGGGAGCGCGTACTGGATTTTCTTGTCGCGTGGCAAATCCACGCCGGCGATACGAGCCATGCGTTAGCCCTGCCGCTGTTTGTGCTTGGGGTTGCGTTTACAGATCACGCGAATCACGCCCCGGCGCGTCACGACCTTGCAGTGCTCGCAGATGGGGCGCACGCTCGAACGTACCTTCAACAGGCGGCTCCGAAAAAGTGAACGTGTTCTGGTTGAGTCTTGAACAATAGACGGGCCCGTAACTTCACGCAAGGGGCGCAATTACGGTGCGTTGCGCAGTTCCACCAAACGCCACTCGTCGCTCTGCAAACGGTACCCCAAGAACAGCGTCTCCCGACGCACTTCACTGGTGCCGGCGACAACATAGCGACGGGTGAGTTCGACGAATCCTTTGCCCGCCTCGACCTCGCGAATCGTGGTGATATCCAGTCCCCGTTCCTCAGCCGGCCGCATGTAACGGCGTAAGAGCTCGATTGCTTGGGCCCGGCCAAGGGGTGACGAGGGATCAGCGCCTGGGATTTGCAGGACGATGTTGTTGCTCTTCCCAACAAGCCCTTCCGGATCGTGAGACGACCACGCCTGCTTGGCCCGGTCGGCAGCAGCCGACAGCGTCGCCTGCGCAGCCAGTCGGCTGGGCAGCGCCACCGCGAGCAAGAGCAGTCCTGGCCAGAGTTTCATTGCTGCTTAATACCCTCAATCCAGCGCTTCCACCAGCCGTTGATACGCCGCCGTCGGATCGCCC
The DNA here is from genome assembly GCA_035259785.1 of Gemmatimonadales bacterium. Taxonomy (GTDB): domain Bacteria; phylum Gemmatimonadota; class Gemmatimonadetes; order Gemmatimonadales; family GWC2-71-9; genus 20CM-2-65-7. The sequence goes on along the minus strand of DATFVZ010000411.1, from coordinate 4,768 downwards.
GCGGCAGTAATCGGACGTCCCACCACGAGATGCGTCGCGCCACGGCGAACCGCCTCGGCGGGTTCGATCGTGCGAACCTGATCCCCCACCGGGTCCCCGGACGACCGTACCCCGGGGACGACTATCCATGGGGCGGGACCCAGCACCTCGCGCAAGAATCCGACTTCCTGGCCCGACGCGACGATGCCTCGCAAACCGGCTTGCATGGCGACGCGCGCCAGCCGCTCCGCCTCGAAACCCACATCGGGAACACCGCGCCCCAACACGCTTTCGAGCTCCCCGGCATCGTGCGAAGTGAGCACCGTGACGCCGACCAGGGCAAGATCGGTCCCCGCGGCTCGCGCGGCCGCTCCCAGCATCGTGCGGCCGCCAAGACAGTGCACCGTAGCCATCGAGACACCCAGGTTGCGCGCCGCGGTAACAGCGCCGGCGACTGTGTTGGGGATGTCGTGCCACTTGAGATCGAGAAAGACGCGAACGCCGCGTTGCGCAAACTCCTTGATCAGCGCGGGTCCTTCGCGCACGTACAGAACAGGCCCCAGCTTGGCCCACCGGAGGTTGGGCAGTCGCGCGGCGAGTTGGAGCGCGTCCCGCCCGCTCGCCATGTCAAAGGCGACAATCAGCTCAGGCATGTGCAAGATCGCGGGCAATCCGCTCGGGCACTCGCGGATCCGCCAGGGCAGCGGTGCCGATCGCCACGAGCGAGGCTCCAGCGCCGAGGTACTCGCGCACATCGGCTGTACTCCGCACTCCGCCCACGCCGATAACCGGCATCCCGACGCGCTCGCGGACCCGGCGCGTCGCGAGCACGCCGATCGGCAGCAGCGCCGGGCCGCTCAATCCCCCGCTCCCGTTGCCTAGCCGTCGATCGAGTAATCCGGGTATCGTGTTGACCAGCGTCACGGCCTCGGCGCCCTCGTCGCGCGTCACGCGCGCCATCGCGGGAATGTCTGGCAGCACTGGCGACAGCTTGATGGTGAGGGGCCGCGTCGAGACACGCCGACACGCGCGCACCAGCTCGGCGAGACCTCGCTGCTCCGACCCGAACTCGAGTCCGCCCGCACTGGTGTTGGGACAGGACGCGTTGACCTCGAAGGCCGTGATCCCCTCCTGGTTCGTGAGGCGCTCGATCACGCGGACATAATCGTCGACCGTGGCACCCGCGACGTTCACGAGGATGCGGGCGCGTCGCAACCGGCGCACGAGCCACGGAAGCTCGTGCTCGGCAACGGCCTCCACGCCGGGGTTCGCGAGCCCGACCGCATTCAGCATTCCGCCCCGAAACTCGGCGACGCGGAGTGCGGGATGTCCTTGTCGTGGCTCGGGAGTTACCGCCTTCGTGACGACGCCGCCGAGCGAGTCGAGATCAATGACATCATCCAACTCCCGTCCAAAGCCGGCAGTACCAGCAGCGAGAAGAATTGGGTTTTGGAAGGTCGTGCCGAACAGCTCGACCGCGCTCACGGTCGTTCGGTCGCCGCCGGTCGCTGGCGCGGGGTGTTCGCGGGAACCGGTCGTGCGCCGGGACCAGGCGGCGGCGCAGTACGGGCCGGCCGAGCGCTCACCGGTTCGGTCACGGGCTCCTCGATCCCCGGGCCTCGGACGCGCGGAATTGGCGGCGCGAATCGCAGCCCGGACAATGATCCGCCGGCGAGGCTCGTCACTTCGACACCCAGTTCGCGCGCCAGAGAATCCTCCGCCACAGCGTACGCGAGGCTCGCTTCACCATGAAGGGCGCGTGTGTACGGTGAGCCGGCGTAGTGACTGTCGAGAACCGCGATGATCGAATCGCTGCGCCCGGGCACCAACGCGAGGGCGGCGACCAGTGCTTTGGGGGCGTACAGTGAACCGGGATCGGCGGCTGCCACCTCGAGGAAGAGCTGACCCGCCAATGCTCCAGCCCCGAGCGAATCCCGCACGCGCTCGGCGATGTGAAAACGCGCTCCCATCGTCGAAGGCGGCTCAGCGATCACAGGTGTCACCTGGTCCAGCAGCTGCTTCGCCTCGGTACTCGCCCGCTCACCCCGTGACAGGGTCCTAAGCTCCGCGATCACCGGCTCGAGATCGCGTCGCTGCGTCGCCTGGATGATCGTGAGACGCTGCACTCGTACGTACGCAGTCGCGGCTTCGTTGGACGCGAGTCCGCCAACGGCGGTGGCGCGCATGTATCGCGCTGCGGCCTCCTGATAATGGCCGTGGCCGGTCCGGCGGTCGCCGTCCGCAATCAACAAGCGCGCCTGCTCGGCCAACGGAATACGGCGCGTTAGCAGGCGGTCCAGTGTCGCGGAGGCCAGCTCCGGACCTCCCACGACCGACAGTCGGCTCAGCAGGTCTGCCCGCTCCTCTGCGAAACTCGGATCTGCCCCAATCTCCTCGATGACCGCCGCGGCGTCAGCAGCGCGTCCGAGCTCCAAGAAGGAGAACGCGCGAGCGGGGCGCGCTGCCGGTTCACCCGAGCGCCGAAAGTGCTCGACTGCCGCCGCATGGTCCAGCCGCAGACCGGCCGCCACACCCGCGAAGTATTCGGCGCGTGACCGGCGCGCTTGATCCCGCGATGACAGCACCCCTCGCACCGCGGCTTCCGCTTGAACCGGCTGGCTGGCAGCAAGCGCGCATTGCGCGTCCGCGAGCGCGAGCCGTTCGCGCAGCGCCTCGTCCTTCGCGACCGCGCGCGCCCGGACGATCACCTCTTCGGCGTCTTCACATGAGCCCGAACGCGCCAGACCCTCGGCTTGCAGCACCAAAGCATCGTCGGCCCAGCGACTGCGCGGGTGTTTGATGACGACTGCTTCCGCCTTGGCCGCCGCCTGCGCCCATTGCGACCGGGCCTCCGACTCCCGGCCCTGCCCCTCGAGCTTCCGCGCGCCGTTTGCGTATTGCTCTGCGGACCACATCGCGTTGTAGTAGGCGCAGCCGCCGAGAAGCACGACGAGCGTGAGACTAGCCAACCGCCTCACCGCGACTCCCCCGAGCCGCCGTTCCCCACTGCCAGTTTTCGCTCGAATTCCACGAGGTACGCCACAATACCATCCGCGATCGCTGAGGCGATCCTGTGCTGCCCGGTCGCCGACGCGAGAAACGCCCCGTCGTCACGATTCGTCGCAAAACCGGTCTCGACGAGAATGGCCGGCCGGCGCGCCGCCGCAAGCACCATGAACGGGCCCTGCTGCACACCGCGATCTTCGCCCGGATGAATTCCCGACACTTTTCCTTGGACCAATTCTGCGAGTCGTGCCGACTCTCGCAGATATTCATTGAGCTGGAGGTCGCGGAGAATGTAGGCGAGCGGCCCCTCGACCGTCGCGACGGTCTCAAACCGCAGCGCATCGTTTTCCATCTGCGCCACGCGCTGCTGATCTTCGGTCTTCGCATCCGACAGGAAGTACGTTTCTACGCCATTGACCGTGCCCTGCCTCCTGCCGGCGGGCATCGCGTTCACATGGATGCTGACGAAGAGGTCGCAGTCGGCCCGGCAGAACAACGGACGACTGGCAAGGTCGATCAACGTATCGGTCGCGCGCGTCAGGACCACTGTCAGACCCCGGCGAACGAGCTCGGCTCTGAGCAAGCGGCCGACGCTAAGCGTGATGTCTTTCTCAGCGAGGCCTCGCGGGAAATGCATTCCCGGATTGCCCGGATCGACGCCGCCGTGACCTGGATCTACGACGATCGTATGCGGCAGGCGCAGCCCCGTGATTGGATTTGGAGCACCGGTCAAAGCGATCGCCGCGGCCGATGGGGACGGCGCGGCAGCAGTCACCGCGGGCTCGGCAGCCGAGACGGTTCGCTCCTCCAGACGCGCGAGCCCGGGATCCCAGCGGTAGCGTGCGGCGAGTAGGCGCGGTACATGGTCGGAAAGCCAATGCAGCGGCAGGAATACGGTATCGCGCGCGACGTATGGAGCGCCGACCATTGCGTATGCCGCACCGGCGTAGCGAACGAATGGTGAGTCGAGCTCGAATTCGAACTCAACTCCCACCAACGTCGCCCGAATCGTGGAGCCGTCGAGCGACGTCGCAAGCCCGAGTGGCTGCGAGAGCAGAATCGCCGCAACCGCGGGGAAGCGTCGCTCCTCCGTGACGGGTATTCTCGCCTGACCGCGCGGCGTCGCGATCAGAACTTGCTGCGGAAGCAGGGCAACGATAAGAAGGTAAGCGTTCACGCCCGTCTTCCCTTCACAACGCGTGCCATCTCGCGCTCCGCGACGCGACGCTTCAGATCTTCCCGCTTGTCATGCGCCTTCTTTGCTCTGGCGAGGGCGATCGCGACCTTGGCGAGACCATCCTTGAAATAGACTTCCAAAGGCACAACCGTGAGGCCTTTTTGCGTGGTGGCGCCCAGCAATTTGCGAATCTCCCGCTTATGCAGCAGCAATTTGCGTGAGCGCGCTGGGGGCGGATTGTTGTAGCTGCCAGGTCCGTAGTGTGAGATCGTCATCCCTTCGAGCCAGACTTCCCCGTTGTGCACGTGCGCATAGGCTTCGTTTAGGCTCGCCTTCCGGTCGCGCAGCGACTTCACTTCGGTCCCAGTCAGCACGAGTCCCGCCTCCCACGTTTCCAAGAGATGGTAGTCGTGACGCGCCCGCGGGTTCCTGGCAATCGAGATTTTTTCCACAGTATCGAGGCAAGATACGCATTGACTTGGGCTTATACAACGATCTAGATTGCCGTTCCTCAAAAATCTCGCCGAAGTGGTGGAACTGGTAGACGCGCTGGCTTCAGGAGCCAGTGGGCGCAAGCCCGTGGGGGTTCGAGTCCCCCCTTCGGCA
>DATFVZ010000410.1:0-19353 GCA_035259785.1 Gemmatimonadales bacterium | reverse complement strand
CGGCGGCGGTGGGGGTGGCTTCGGTGGGCTCGGCCAGGTCGTAACGGCCATTCGCGGCCCCACGCCCCCGGGCGCAGGAGGCGGGGGTGGAGGCTTCGGGGGTGGTGGCGCGCCACCAGTCTCACCGGGTGACTATACGGTGAGTATAACGGTCGATGGAAAAACCTTGACCCGCGTGCTTCGTGTCGAGCGTGACCGATAATCGAGACTCGGTTTTCGGTACTCGGGCTTCGAGTACCGAAAACCGATCACCGGATATCAGATGGCCATCATAGACACCAAGCATCAACGCGCCGCGCTGATCGTCTTCGCCCTCGGCGCGGCGCTTGTGTGGGCCATTCTGCCCTACTTCACGGGCATCATCGGCATTCCGGTGCTAGCCGTAGTTTTCGCACCAGTCCACAACTGGATGGTGCGTCGCGGACTTCCAGAAGCGCCCACCGCGCTGCTCGTCACGCTGCTTGGCGCAATTGTCATCATCGTACCGATCATCGCGTTCGCGGGCCTAATCATCAATGAAGCACAACAAGTCGCGACCAACGTGCTGAAGAGCCCGATCCTCGAGCGGCTCTCGACGTTGCAGATCGCCGACTTCCATGTGGGTCCACGAATCGCCGAGGTCGGTAGCAGCGTGGTGAGATGGCTCGGGGCCAGCGCGGTCGGGCTGCTCGGTACGGCCACGCGATTGAGCCTCAATCTCACGATTGCCTTCTTCGGTCTCTATTACGTCCTCAAGTATCCCGGCGAAGACCCCTGGAACAACGCACTGCCCTACGTCCCGTTCTCCCGCAAGAATGCGGAAAAGCTCGGCCAGCGGTTCAAGGACGTGACCGTGTCTACGGTGGTCGGCACGGGCGTGATCGCCGCGATCCAAGGAGCGCTTCTGGGCGTCGCTTTTGGGATTGCCGGCGTCCCCAATGCTCTCTTCTGGAGCGTCGTCACGATCGCGGTGGCGATTCTCCCGGTCGTCGGCAGCGGCCTGGTGTGGGGGCCCGCGGCGGTGGCGCTCATCCTACAGGGCCGCCCCGTCGCGGGTGTGCTGCTCATCATCTGGGGCGCGGTGGTCGTCGGCAGCGTGGACACGCTCCTGCGGCCACTGATCTACCGGCGCTTCTCCACTATCCATCCGCTTATCACGCTCATCGGCGCAGTCGTCGGCGTCAGCCAGTTCGGCCTGCTGGGACTACTGATCGGGCCGCTCGCGCTCAGCTACCTGTTCGAGCTGATCCGTATGTACCGCGAGGAGTATCTGGAACCTGAAACAGCGGGATAGGATAAGGCGACGCTAGGATAAAGCGACGCAAGGAAGGCGACGCGGCGGTCGGGGCGGTCAAACTGCAAATGCGACGGTCGAGGCGGTCAAAAGCAACGGCGACCGCTCTCAGTTCATCGATTTGTAGAGATGCCAGGTAAGCCTGCTGGCTTTGCTGCGCAATTCATCCACTTCATGCCATGCTTCCAGAGTCAAGTATTCTAGCCTCTTCGCGACGTGCAAAAGATTCGCGAGTTCGGAGAGTGATCCGATGCTGATGTCCAAGTACCGACGAAACTCACGCGGCCCCCGTTTGGCCGAACCCTCGGCGATGTTCGCTGCCGCGCTAACGGCCGCTCTGCGCGCCTGAGAGGTCAAGCCGTAAAGTTCCTCGCGAGGGAACGCCCTGGTGACCTTGTACACAGCGACGGTAAGGTCATCGCATGCTTTCCAGGCATGCAGTCTCTCGTACGGCATCATGGGAGGAACTTGTCAAATCGATGACGGCAAGATGGCACCGGATTTACGCGATGCGAATCACTTGACTGCGCATTGGTCATTTACCGCCTCGACCGCCGCCGTGCCGTTTGACCGCCCCGACCGCCGCGTCGCCTCCCCCTAGCGTCGCCTTACCAGGCTAGCGCAGCCCTTCCCGCGCCCGCACCAGCTCGGCGCGATCCCCGTCGGACGCTTTCATCTGCGCGACATACTCATCGTAGCGCTTGCGCGCGCCCGACTGGTCCCCAGCCAGTTGAGCCGCCTGGCCCGCGCCAAAGATGGCCCGCGCTCGGTGCGGCTCACGAACCAACGTCAGTTCGTACGCCTTAAGCGCATCGGCGTAGCGTCCAACGGCAAGCAAGAGATCACCATACAGCTCGCGCGCTGGAAGCAGCTCTCCCGGCGTGACCGGACTCTTTTCCGTGACGTCCTCCATGTCCGCCGCTTCCTGCGCCAGGCGCAGCGCGCCCGCGGTGTCACCGGTCGCCAGGAGCCGCCACGCCTCGACGGCGCGGCGCTTGATGCCGACGACGCGGCTCCAGTATGCGCCCTGTGGTCCAGCCGCGGCGGCCGGTTCGAGCTCCGCCAGCGCGGCCACTTCGGCGCGGGCCTGGGCCGTATCGCCCGAGCGCGCGGCGCCGATGCCGCGCGCGAACCGAGTGACCGCGCCGAGCGTCGCCGGAGCCGCGGACGGGATTGGCAGCCTGGCTGCCGCGGCCCAGTCGCTTCGCTCGAGTGCCACCCGCGCGGACAGTGCCGAGCGGTTATAGCTCGTGACGAATGGCCCCTGCGCGTCGGCCTGACTCATGCTGTCGGCGCTGGTGGCGATGCGTCGTGCCGCAGCGTCCTGACCGAGCTGCAGATATCCGTACACCATGTAATCGAGCGCGTGGAATTCGTGATACAGGACGCCCGTGAGGCCCTGCGCCTTGGCGTACGCGAGGCCCGCGTCGTACGAGCGTTGGTTGGACGCGATGTTGTCTTCCCACAACCCGAGGCGAACGAAAATGTGCGACGGCATGTGCTGCGCGTGCGGCGCCGACGGCGCGATCTGCGCGTAGCGGCGCGCCGCATCGAGGCCCAGCGACGCCAGGCGTGGTGAATCGTTCGCGTGGATGATGTAATGGGCGAGGCCGGGATGCTGCGGGAAGCGCTGGAACAACGGATTGAGAATCGCGGCCGCTTGCTTCTGCCGAGTGAATGTCGTATCGGTCGCCTGAGCAGTCGCGACGAGCGACAGCGCATAGTAGATCGCGACCTCCACATCGTTCGGATTGTCGCGATACACGCGAGCCATCGTATCGGAGTACGCGCGGAGACGCTGGACGTTCGAGACGGTGGCGTTATTGCGGTATAGAGTGGCTACCGCCGAGATGAAGCCCTGCTCGCGCGGCGTCTTGCCTCCCATTGCCGCCGCGCGCTCGGCGGCCTGCCCGGCGGACGCCAGGGCCTGCCCTGCGGGCCCGCCGGCGAACGGGTTGCCCCAGGCGTTCATCGCGCTTCCCCAGTACGCCATCGCGCAGCTGCTGTCGGCAGCCGCGACGTCTCGGAATGCTGTACTCCCCTCCTCCCACCAGAACGAGTGCAGCAGAGCCATCGCGCGCACGAAGCGCTTCTGCGCCTCGGCGTTACAGCTCACGGGAAACACGACGCGGCCGAGCTGCTCGCCGGTGCGGCCGTGGTCATGTGCTTGAGCAAATAATGAAGGGGACAAAGCGACCGCCGCGAGGGCGAGAATCCGAAGTGTGCGTGTCATGGCGAAGAAGCTACCGTCGCCTGCTGAGGGCGTAAAGGAATATGTCGGGGTTTGATGACCAAAACCGGATAGCGCAAGTCGCGCGACGCTGCAGCTTATGCTCATGCTACTGCGACTGATCGACCACTCGCTCTGGGCCAATTTGGAATGGGTCGACTTCGTGTATGCGCGGGAGGATCGAGAGCCGCGCCCCCGCGAACTGCTCGCTCATATGATGGATAGCGAGCGTGTCTGGTTCGACCGGATCGATGGTCGCCCGAACACGACCACAACGTTTGCCCTGCTGAGTCGAGACGAGCTCGTGCAAGGCTTCAAGGAGAACGCAGACACACTCCGGCGGCTCATTCGCTCGAGGCTAGACAACATGGTTGATTTCCAGCGTGCATCCGGAGAGGAGTATCATGCGCAGGTTCTCGATATCATCTATCACTTGCTAACACACGGCTACCACCACAGAGGTCAACTCGCGGCGCATTACGCGCGCGCCGGCGTGAAATATCCGAACACGGATCACATCAACTACTTGATCGTGAACAAGCTGTAGAAGTCAGCCGCGCCTCCGCCAATACAAGAAGGCTGGAATCCCCAAGGCGATCAGCCCGGCCCCGATCGCGGCATTGCGCGGATTGGAAGCGATGGCGCTGAATACCACGAGGCCCGCGGCCAGAACAAACAGCCCGACGGTGTACGGGTAGCCCGGTACACGAAAGGAAGGAGCGCCCGGCGCCGGTCCCTGCTCTCTGCTGCGATACACGAATAATCCCGCGGCCGTCATTCCAAAGAAGATCCAGTCTCCGAACGTGACGTAGTCCACGAGTTGGCCAAAGGTGCCCGAGAGTGTGAGCACGATCGCGCAGACGGCAAGTGACACGATCGCCAAAGTCGGCGTGCGATACACCGGATGCAGGTCCGCTAGCCGCCGGAAGAAGACGCCGTCCGCCGCCATCGCCTGCAGGACCCGCGGAGTTACGAGAATCACGAGGTTCAAGAAACCGAACGTCGAGATCGCGATGCCGGCGGCAATCAACTTGCCGCCGACGGGCCCGAGTACGGCTTGCATCGTGTCCGCGGCGGGTGCCGTGCTGGCGGCGAGCCCTTCATGCCCCAGCACGCGGAGGTAGGTCAAGTTCGTCAGGAGATAGACCGTCACCACAATCACGACGCCAAACACGAGCGCGCGCGGAAGATTGCGTTCAGGATCCACGATCTCTTCCGCGATGAAGTTCGTCTGCTGCCATCCGCCGTACGTGAACAGAATCGGGACGAGGGCAGGACCGATGGCAGCAAAGTGCTGCGGCTGCGCGGGCGCAGCAGACGGCGGCGACGGACCGCCAGCGACCAGACCGACGCCAATGAGCGTCGCTAGCGCTAATAGCTTCAGAATCGTGAAGATGTTCTGTGTAATCGCAGCCGGTCGAACGCCGACGTAATTGATTCCCGAGAGCAAAACGATCGCCGCGACGGCGAGGGGCACGGACAGGCGCTGCGGCAATCCAAGGAGCGCGAGGGTGTAATCGGCGAACGTGACGGCGACAGCGGCGATCGCACCCGTCGCGATGACGAGCACCAGCGTCCAGCCGTAGAGAAAGGCGGGCAGCGATCCGAACGTTTCACGGAGATACACGTAGCCGCCGCCGGCCCGTGGGCGTCGCTGGCCGAGTTCCCCCCAACAGAATGCCCCGATCAGCGCGACGACTCCACCCATAACCCAGGCGATCAGAACCATCCCCGGCGAAGCGAGTCGTTCGGCGACGGTCGCGGGCGTCCGAAAGATTCCGCCACCAATGATCCCGCCGACGACAGCCATGGTTCCTGAAAACAGGCCGAGCCGTCGAGCATAGGTGGTCATAGGTGCTTCTAACTAGCGCCTTCCTGATTTCTCCGCCACGTTCAGCTACTTCTCATAACGAAGCGGGTCCGGATCGCGTCAGAACGCGCTCGCTGGTCTTACGCTCGTGTTTCAGGAAGGATACGCTCGCAGCCTGCCGTCATCACTGCCTACTGCTCTCCGGAGGTCCGTTCAATGAAGCGCACACTGTTCATGCTCGGTGCTGTCTTGCTGGCCCCCCCTCTCTGCCACACCGCTGCGGCCCAGGCTGACAAGAATCGCACAGCTAACGCTCCGGCACAGGCCGCGAAGGACAGCACGCCCCCTGCCAGCGGATTCAAGAAGTTTGCCGATGTCGTCCGCGGCGCCACGCATCGGCCGGGACTGTTCGATACCTACGAGAAGGGCGAGAACCTCTATCTCGTCATTCCCAAGGACAAGCTGGGTCAGGATTTCCTGATGGTCTACGAGATCTCTCAGGGTATCGGCGCGGCGGGGCTGTTCGGCGGTACGATGCTCGACATTTTCGAAGGCCACCAGGTTGCGCTGGAGCGCCATGGCGACCGCGTGTTTCTGCTCGAGCGCCCCGGCCGCTTCACCGCGCAGAAAAGCCCTGCGGTGCAGCAGGCGGTTGCGCTGACGTTTGGCTCGTCGGTCCTCGAACAGGCCAAGATCGAATCGATCCGCGATGACTCCGCGCTCGTCATCAACACCTACGACTGGTGGGTGTCCGACTTGTCGGGTGTCGGCATGCGGGTGCGCTTCGCCGTCTCAACCACGCCCAATCGCCCTGGCCAGGCGGCGTTCGAGAAACCGCGCAGCTATCTCGAGTCGGTCAAGGCGTTCCCCCAGAACGTAAACATCCGCGCCAAGCTGACCTTCAAGCCGCAGGAGCCGGCGCAGTTCATTTCGGTGCCGGACGGCCGCTACATCCCGGTCGGCGTTCACTATAGCCTCGTCGCGCTGCCCACCGATCCGATGACCCCCCGTCTCGGCGACGATCGAGTGGGCAACTTCCTGACCGTGCACAAGGATTTCTCTCAGGATGACACCACGACGTTCGTTCGCATGGTGAATCGCTGGCGGCTCGACAAGGGCGAGCAGGTTGGGAATCTCTGGCGGCCCAAGAAACCGATCACCTACTACATCGATCCCAACGTGCCGGAGCCTTACCGCACGTATATGAAGGAAGGGGTCGAGATGTGGAACTCGGCGTTTGAGGCGGCGGGATGGAAGGACGCGATTCGCGCGGAGCCGCTTCCACAGGGCGCGGATCCCGAGGATATCCGCTATCCCACGCTGCGCTGGAACGTGTCCGATCAGCCGGGTTACGGCGCCATCGGCCCGTCGGTCGTCGACCCGCGTACCGGCGAAGTGCTCGATGCCGACATTCTCTTTGAAGCGAGCATGTTCAGCGGCTTCCGCAACGCGTGGCGGAACCTCGTCGCGCCTTCGACGGCAGCTGAAGCATTCAATCAGACCCTGAATTTCGAAGAAGGCGGCGCCGGGGAAATCGCCGGCTTCGCGAATGCCATCGTCTCGCAGGGGGCGCTGCTCGGCGTCATGCTCGCCAATCGCGGGGAAGTCGGGCCCGGCGACGCGGTGCCGGAGGTGTACGTCGCCCAGGTTGCCCGCTGGGTAACCGCGCACGAAGTCGGACACACGCTGGGACTGCAGCACAACTTCCGCTCGTCGGCGTCGACGCCGTTCGCCAAACTGTACGACAAGGCGTGGGCCGAGACCAACGGCGTCTTCAGCTCGGTGATGGAATACCCGACGCCGAACGTGGCGCCACGTGGCACGCCGAACGGTTACTTCTACACCCCGATTGTCGGCTCGTACGATCGCTGGGCGATTTCGTACGCCTACACGCCCGACGACGCGCGCGCCAATGCGCTGGCGCGAGAAGTCGCCGATCCGAAGCATTTATACGGGACCAACGCCGAAGCGGGCGGCCCGGGCGCCATCGATCCGTCGATCAACGTCTTCGATCTCAGCGACGATCCGCTGGCGTGGGGGCGGCAGCGCACGGACATGATTCGCTCTCTGTGGCAGACATTGCCCCAGAACGTGCTGACCGACAACAAACGGCCATTTGAGGTCACCACGGCGTACATGAATCTCTTCGGCCAGTATGCGCAGGCGGTGTCGCCGGCTGTGAAGTATATCGGGGGCCAGTACATCAACCGCGATCATTCTGGAGACCCGAACGCGCGCATGCCGTTCGTGGCCGTGCCGCGAGCCAAGCAGCGCGAGGCGCTCACGTTCCTCATCGATCGGGTGTTCGTCGAGCGGGCGTTCGCCCTGCCGCAAAGCGTGCTGATGCAGTTCGGGTCGAATCGCTGGCTGCACTGGGGCACGCCGCTGACGTGGAATGGGCGGATCGACTTCCCGTTCCATGAGCAAGTCGTGGGGTTCCAGACGGCCGTCATGACCCAGATGCTGAGTCCATCACGGCTGTCGGCCATTCGCGACGGCGAAACGAAGTTTGGGCAGGCAAACGTCGTCACGATTCCGGAAGTCATGGACGAGTTGACTCGGGCGACCTGGAGTGAGGTATGGGCGGCGCCCGGCCGCAACGTCAGCGCGATCCGGCGCGACTTGCAGCGCGCCTACATCGATCAGCTCACGACGGTGATCGTGACGCCGGGAGATCGCACGCCCGCGGATGCTCGTTCCGTCGCCCGCGCGCGGCTGGTGGATTTGAACCGGAGACTCGGTGCGCGCCTTTCAACCCCGGCGACATTCGATGCGTACACCGTGGCTCATCTCCAGGAGTCCCGCGCCCGCATAACGAAGGCGTTGGACGCGAGCCTCGAGGCGGAGCGCCCGCGGGCAGCAGGCGGACAGAACTAGCGAATCGCAGGTTCATCGTAGGGGCGCAGCATGCTGCGCCCCTACACCGCTGCTGCGCCCCTACACAGCTACTGCCGCACGGCCAGCGCACTCGCACGGGTGCGCAGCCCCTGATCGATCTCACTCATTGAGACGTCGACGGGAATCGTCCAGCCATCCTGCTGCCGGCTCGGCACACGCACTGACGCTACTTGCCCATCCGGCGCAAGGTCGACGACCGCCGTGGCACTGCCGCGAATCACGAGCGTCCACACGCCCTCGCTCGGCCACTGCCGGCCGAGCGCGTACACGCCGGTGCGGCGCGTCTCGGTGAACGACAGCTTGATGCTGCGACGCTCACCATTCACGATCCCTTCCGCCGTCCCGGTCATCGGGCACGCCACAGGCTCCGAGTGATGGAAGCAGTGCACCACCAGGAAGGCATTGCGCATTGTTTGATCGTGCGGGTTCACCGGGTATTCGATCGAGATCCAGGGCGGGCCAACGAGGATCGCGACTGCGGGCACCGCAAGCAGCGCGGACGCAAGTGCGATCAGTGAGACGGTTCGAATCTTGGATAGCATGAGTGGCTCCAGTTGGGGTTCACCCATGAGATACCGGTCGAACTGCGGGAGTTTGGAGTCAGGAGTCAGGAGTCAGGATCCCGACTCCTAGCTCCCGGCTCCTACCGCTTCGTCGTCCCCGTGCGCGGATCGATCTCCCGTACCCCTTGCAGAACCATTCGCCGGAAATGGATGCGATGGATCTTGGTCCAATACCCCTCGAGCGCGCGCGACTCGAGCGCGATGGCGCGAGCACGTGTGACGCCCGGCGGCGGGGGGACCAGCGCAGCCAGGCGGTCGTACACGGTAGCCCGGAGCGTCGGGTCGACGCGCTGCAACAGGTGCCAGAGCGAGAGGGCGTCCTGGGCCCGCGCGAGCGCGAGAACATTGCGCGCCGCGCGCGCGCCGCCTTTCTCGAAGTCGAATGCTGCGAGCGCCCGCACCAGGGGCGCCGGGGCATCTTCCACGTACGGAATACCAGGCCCGATCGCCGGCCGGGTCTGAACGATGGCGCCGAGCGGCACACGGGAGCCGCGGTTCGCGGTGGCGAATTCCACCTCCCCGCGCGTCACATGCAGACGGCCGGTGCCGAGCGAGTCGGTCTCGAGTGTGTAGGCACAACCGAGGTCGATCGCGGTGCCCGCCGGCGTGTCGACGTAAAAGATGCGCGGCACCGCATCGACCGTGGCCTGGATGGCGCCGCGGGCGAGAGCGAAGCGGTGATCATCGGCGCGCGCGGCGACCAACTGCAGCCGAGTTCCAGGCTTCACCTCCACCTCGCCGATGCGGCCGACCGCGACCAGCGCACGAGAAGAGTCGTCGGTTAGCAGCCAGTCCCCGACGCGCAAACGCCCTGATGCTGTGAGAGGCGTCGTGCCAAGCAGCGGCCGGCCGGCGAGACTCGTGACGTCAAAGGCGGGATGCGTTTCCAACGATCGGCCGATCAACACAAGCGCGAATACCGCCGCAGCGGCGAGCGGAACCCAGTACCAAGAACTCCACCTACGCTTCCGCAGCCGGGTTTCGATGCCCGGCCACAGGTCGCGCGGCGGTTCAATACTCTTGGGCAGGCGGCCAACCGCCCGCTGCAGTTCCTCTTCGTTCATGCGTCCAGCTTCTCCCGTAGCAACTGTCGCGCGCGAAACAATTGCGCTTTTGATGTCCCCTCTGCAATTCCCACCAGCTGCGCGATCTCGGCATGTCCATAGCCTTCGATATCGAACAGCACGAACACTTGGCGCGCGCCGTCCGGCAGCTCGGCAATCGCGCGCTCGAGATCGATGCTCAGTCCGGCCACGTCGCGTGGGGGCGCAGCATGCTGGGCCCCCCCTCCCACCCCTACCCCACTATCCGGATCTGCCGTCGGCATGACGCGCAGCTCGCGCCGTTTCGTTGTGCGAGCCTCGTTCAGCACGACATTCACGGCGAGCCGATGCAACCAGGAAGAGAAGGCGCTCTCGCCTCGGAAGCTGCTGAGCTTGTCCCAGAGTCGCACGAACACATCCTGGGTGCGGTCCTCGGCATCGCCGGCGTTGCCGGTGAGACGCAGGCAAAGCGCGTAAACACGGCCCACGTGCTGGCGGTACAAGTCCCGGAAAGCAGTCTGGTCGCCAGCCTGGGCTCGGGCGACGAGATCGTCCGGGGGGGGCACGGATCTAAGATGCCGTCAGGCGCCGCGGCGTTTGAACAGGCACGCACCGCTCACGGCAAGCGAATCCCGCGCGTGAGGTTACGGAGCTGCTGCTCGAGCTGTTTTTGAAGCTCATCGATGCGCGCGCGCTGCTGGGCGATCTGCGTCTGGGCTTCGGTCTGCAGCTCCGTCACCTGGGCGCGCACGGGCGCCACCTTCACGTTGACCAGCGAATCGACCCGAGCCCGTACCTGCCGCTCCGCCACCGCCAGCTGCTCGCCGAGCACCGTCCGCAGGCGAGTCGCAATCACCTGGTCAAGATTCGATCGCACGGCGAAATCGGGATTGTGCAGCGCGCCCGATACGCGTGCTTCAAGCTCCAGATTCGAGATGCCGGAGACGGCCTGCCAGATGAGGTTCCCGATCGTGGTGTTGGTGAGACCCGAGTCGTGGGCCCAGCGCACGTTCGACGATCGCAGCGCGAAGCGCGCATGGATCGTGTCGCCATTCAGGTTGAAGCCGAGCTGCGTGGTTCCCGAGCCGGGGTCGAGGCGCAGGGGCAGCCCGGGGACATCGAATGCCGGAAGCGGGAGGCCGCCAATAGTGGCACCCGCCGTGTCCAGCGGGATGGACCGCACATGATTCACCATGGCGCCGGCGGTGAACTGCGGACCAGTCGCACCCGCCAGCATGGGGCGGCCGTACAACGCCGGCTCCGAGGCCAGACCGGTCAGTTGGCCCGCGTATCGCTGCGGCTGATCAGAGGTCGGATTCAGTAAGAACGACAGCTCGGCCGCGCGTACCAGAAACCGAGGCAACGTCTGCTCTTTCGGAAAGCGCACATCTTCCCCGGCGCGGCGAACTCGCTGCGGTCCCGTAGTCGCCCGCGGCAACAAGCCGGGCGGCATGTAGCGGCGTGCGAGCTGGGCGTAGTAGAGCACCCGCTCGAATGGCTTGATAGCGGCCGGTGTGAAGAGCGCTGCCCCCACCTCGGGAGCGTCAAGACTCGGCAGCTTCAGAAGGCTGCGCGCGAACGCGTAGTCGCGACGCCGGGCGCTGTCCAGCCCGGCCACGCCCGCCTGGAGGTTGGCGAGCCCCGTCCGTACCCCGCGTTCGAGCCCGGTCACTCGCTGTTCCGCGCGCTTCAATCGCTCGATGGCTTGTCGAGCCTCGTTCAATGTCGCGAGATCGGTCGCGCGCGCCTTTTTCAGTTTCTCGAGCGTAGCGCTCGCCGAATCAAGTGTGGGCCCAATGTGCAGCGTGTCGAACTCCGCCTTCCAGGCCCGCCGGCTGGAGTCGGCGCGGGCGCCCAGCGCTTCAGCAGCCGGACTGGTCGAGAGCCGGCGCGGATCGAGTGAATCGATGCTGATCTTGCCGGTGGCGAGTTGGAGGACCGGCACCTGGAATTGACTCGCCCATTCCCGCGTCTCGGCCATTACCCGGGCCGTGATGCCTCCTCCACCGCCGTCCTCCTTGGCCGCCACGCGCCCATCCGTTTCGCGGGGCGTCCCAAAACGCAGGCCGTTCGCCGCCAAGCGATTAATGACGAGTTTCTTCTCGGTGAGCGGCAGAACCTCGAGATCGGCAACCAACTCATCCGCCTGCATGAGGTTCTTCAGCGCTTCGTGCGGGCTCGCCAGCGTGAGACCGCGGATCATCACTTTGCCGTTGCCGACGTCCAGGTGCAAATCGTTGATCTCGACCTTCGCGCCGAGCAGCTGCGTCCCGACTTTCTGCGTCTCGCGTCGCGCGATGGTATCCGCAAACACCCACCAGAGGACGGCCACAACCACGAACAGCAGTAACAGCGGCCCGATTGCCCGCCAGCGAAAGATGCGGGGCCTAGGGCTTGGGGCCTGGGGCCTGGGGACGGTCATGGCTGAAACATCTTGTAGACGTTGTAGACCTTCGAGGCGGTGAGGGCGCGGTAGAACTTCGATGCTCGCACCCGCGCGCCGACGGTTTCGCGGTAGCGCGCCACGGCCCAGCGCAGCGCGAAGAACAGCGGGATGGCGAAGACGAGCGCGAAGACAACGCTGCCAAGCACGACGGTGTTGTTGAAGTTCGTGAGCGGCATGATCGGCATGTTATAGAGCGACGTCCACGTAGTCCGCAGGGACGGCGCGAGCAGCAGTGCGTGGCCGATCCAATCAAACAGCGGATCGAGCAGGAAACCGATCGGTACGAACAGCGCCCACCCCAGCATCCCGCCGGCAAACGACACGTTCAGGAGCACGAGCAGCGCGAAGATGACGGCGTTATGGATATTGATCAGCGGTGTCAGCCCGAGAAACGAACCCAGCACGATGCCGGCTGCGAGCTGGCCGGGCGTGCCTTCGGAGTGGAGGGCGCCGAAGAGCGACTGGATCAGCTTGAGCAGCGTAAACATCAGCTCTCCTCGTGTTTCGCGCGATCTTCCGCGATGGCCAGGATCTCCCGCACTGCCGTCCGCAGCTCGTCCGCACGCGAACCCCGTAACCGCGCCTCGAGAATCGGGATGAGCGCTCCCTTCGGTCGCCGGTTCACAAAGACGACAAAGCGAAACCCGAATTTCTGCTCGTATTCTTCGTTGAGGCTGGCGAGCCGCAAGAACACTTCTGGCGGCGTGGTGTCGCGATCATATCCCTGCTCCCGAAACGAGGCGGCAGAGACCGTTTCGGGACGTTCCCCGATGCGGGGATGGGCGTTGATGACGGCTATTTGATCGTCCTCCGACATCTCATTGAGGATCGTGCGCGCCCTGCGGATGAGCTCCTGTGCCGTGGAGACGTCGGTTGAACGCAGCAGCTCGAGTAAGGGCCCCGCCCGCTCGAACAGGCGTTCGGCGAGGTCTTCCGACGCACGACTCACAACGCCCGACGCACGGCTTCTCAGCTGCCCCGGTAGCTCGAGCAAGAAAACGGCGACATCAATAGCGGGATATGATACGAGCGCCGGGCGTCGGTGATCTCGAACTCGATCGTGAAGCGCTGCATGAAGGGCGCGCCGTTCCCCTTCTTCTTATAGTAGGCGCCCACGTCGAACGAGATGCGATACGTGCCGGCGGCGAGGGGTCCATCCATCGCGTCACCGATCCGCCCATCCTTATTGGTTTGGCGGGTGCCCTGCGCGACCTCTTGTTTATGGTGGAGGAGCGAAACCGTCACTTCCACTCCCTCGGCGGGCTCGCCGCGGGTCGTGTCGAGGACGTGCGTCGAAATCGTCGGACGGTTAGTGTTGGGCATGCTCAAGATCCGAGTGGGAACCCTGACGTTTACCGCGCGACTCGAAGAGAAAGCCGCGCCCAAAACGGTAGCGGTGATACGGAAAATGCTGCCGTTCAAGTCCAAAATAGTCCACTGCCGCTGGAGCGGCGAGTCGACGTGGATTCCCATGGGCGAGCGCAAACTCGGGCTCGACTTCGAAAACCATACCAGTCATCCGTCACCGGGGATGCTGCTGCTCTACCCCGGCGGCATCAGTGAAACCGAGCTGTTGTTTCCTTATGGATCGACGATGTTCGCGAGCAAGGTCGGTCAGCTCGCGGGGAATCATTTCGCGACCATCACGCAAGGAGAGGAGCAGCTCCCGGAGATCGGGCGATTGACATTGTGGGAGGGCGCGCAGGACATCACGATCGAAGAAATGTGAGCTCCCGTCCCGATCTGGTCATTCGCGGCGGCACCGTCGTCTTGTCCACCGGACAACGCCCGGCCGACCTCGCGATCACCAACGAAACGATCAGTGCCATCGGCAGCGAAGTTCAAGACGGCGCGGCGGTAATCGACGCCAGAGGTCTCATCGTCCTGCCCGGCGTCGTGGATGCCCACGTTCATTTCAACGAGCCTGGTCGCGCCGAGTGGGAAGGGTGGGAAGCGGGTAGCCGCGGTGCTGCCGCGGGCGGTGTCACGACGGTTCTCGAAATGCCGCTGAACGCCCATCCACCCACGACGACAGCTGCGGCGTTCGACGAAAAACTCGCCATCGCCTCGGAGAAATCGCTCGTGGATTTCGGCCTCTGGGGCGGGTTGGTCCCCGAGAACCTCGCGCAGCTCGAGAGCCTCCATCACCGCGGCGTCGTCGGGTTCAAGGCCTTCATGAGCCACAGCGGGATCGACGATTTCCATCGCGTCCCGGACGGCGTGTTGGCTATCGGCCTCAAGACCACCGCGCGGCTGGGCGCGCTCGTCGGGGTGCACGCCGAGAGTCACGAGATGGTCGAGCAGCTTGGCACCGCGCTGAGCGCGGAGGGACGCATTGACCGCTTGGCCTGGTGTCAGGCGCGTCCGCCGCAAGCCGAGGTCGATGCGATCAGGCGATTGCTCGTGTGCATGCGCGGCGCCGGCAAGCACGCGCGTGCCCACGTAGTTCATGTGAGCTGCGCGGCGGGCCTCGCAGAAGTAGACGCAGCGCGTAACAACGGGATCGCGATCTCAGCCGAGACGTGCCCGCATTACCTCGCGTTCACGGATCAGGACTTCGAGCGAATCGGTCCGGCCCTCAAATGCGCGCCGCCGATCCGCGACGAAGCGACGCGTGAAACCCTGTGGAATGAAGTGCTCGAGGGACGAGTGGACCTCATCGGGTCCGATCATTCGCCCTGCCCTGCCGCGGACAAGGAAAAAGGCAATGACGACGTCTGGAAGGCTTGGGGCGGCGTCGCGGGCATCCAAGCGACCCTCCCCGTGCTCATGACCGACGGTGTGCACGCGCGCGGGCTGTCGTTCGAGCGGATCGCGCACCTCACCGCGACGGCGCCTGCCCAGCTGTTCGGTCTAGACCCGCGCAAAGGCGCCATTGTCGTCGGCGCGGATGCCGACCTCGTGCTCGTCGATCCAACAAAGGAATGGACCTTCAAGCCGAGTGACCTCCAAACGCGCTCCGGTGTCAGCGCCTACCTCGGCCGCACGTTCCGCGGGAAAGTCGTGCGCACCCTCGTCCGGGGCGCGACCGTCTACGCCGACGGCGAAGTCACGGGTTCGCCCGGCTGGGGGCGCCTTGTGAGACCGAATCATGCGCATTGACGGTGCGCTGCTCGAACGACGGCTCGATGAGCTGTATACCATCGGCGCGCAGCCGGATGGGGGCACATACCGGCCGCTGTACGGAACCGCCTGGGCCCTGGCCGGTGAACTCGTCGAGCGTTGGATGAAAAACGTCGGGCTTGAGACGCGGCGCGACGGCGTTGGCAACATCTGGGGCCGAGTGGCAGGAACGGAACAAGGCAAGTCGATCGTCACTGGGTCGCACATCGATACCGTCCGACGCGGTGGCCGACTCGACGGCGCGCTCGGCATCGTCGCGGGGCTCACGGCGGTGGAGTCGCTGCTCGCCGGCAAAGGTCAACCCAAACGCACCCTCGAGGTGCTCGCGATCTGCGAGGAAGAGGGGTCTCGCTTCGCCACGAGTTTTTGGGGATCGAGGGCCATTGTCGGCGATATCGGCGGCGTAGAGGACGATATGAAACAGGCGATGCGGGAACGTGGCCTCGATCCGGGAAAAGTCACGTCCGCCGCGCGCGGCGATATCGACACATTCGTGGAGCTGCACATCGAGCAAGGAGCAGTGCTCGAAACATCGGGAACGCCGCTCGCCGTCGTCAGCGGGATCGTAGGGATCGTCCATCTCGAAATCGCGGTAACCGGGCGGCCCGACCATGCGGGAACGACCCCCATGGAGCTACGGCACGACGCGCTTGCGGGCGCGGCCGCGATGATCCATGCGATCGAGTCGCTCGCCCGCTCGCTCGGCAGACCCGCCGTGGCGACCGTCGGGCGACTGCGCGTCGAGCCAGATCAGATCAACGTGGTCCCCGGGCGCGCCATCCTTACCGTCGACCTCCGCCATTCCGATCTCAAGGCACGCCGTGCAATGGACGATCGCGTCCGGTCGCTCTGCGCCACCGTCGCCGGCGAGCGCTCCCTTGGCCTCGACATCCGCACCCTCCAGGAGCGCCCACCCGTGGCAATGGACCCCAATGTGCGGGCCGTGCTCACGCGCGCGGCGGAGGAGTGTGGCGTTGAGGCCCCGGAGATGGTGAGCGGCGCCGGCCACGATGCTCAGATTCTCGCGGCGAGATGCCGCGTCGGAATGCTATTCGTGCCAAGTATTGGGGGCCGATCACACTGTCCCGAGGAGGCGACGAGTCCGCGGCACTTGGAACTGGGCACGAGGGTGCTCGCGAGAGCTCTAGAATTGTTGGCGTATTAGGCCCGTTTTAGATGAGCCTCGCCAAATCCTGCCCCGCACTGGCGATCCGCTGCGCCACCTCGGGCCAGTCGCTCGCCAACGCGAAATCCTCAAAGTCGAACCCGGGTCCCACCGTACAAGCGACGAGCGTGTAAGCACCGGTGGTGCGGGCAGCCTGCCAGGTTCCGGCAGGGACGATGACCGTCGGTCGCGTCTCGTGGGCGACCGGGCCGAGTCGGGTGCGGCGCAGTCCACCGTCATTGAAGAGCAACAACTCGATCGCGTCACCCTCCTGATAGTGCCAGATCTCATCGGACTGCACGCGATGCCACCGGCTGACCTCCCCGGCCGCGAGGAGGAAATAGATCGTGGTGATCGCGGGGCGTTCGACGTTGCGCCCAAGCGCCGACACGCGGTGCGCCGAGCGGAATAGCTCGACGAAATGCCCCCCTTCGGGGTGCGGCCGCATACCGAGAGTGTTGATAAGCTCGGCGGCCCGCGCGGGCATCGTCATCGATTCAACAGCTCCACAGTGTGCTCTGCGTCACCACCGTTCGCCCTTCCCCTCTTCGAGGGGTAGAACGGAAGGGTGTTGCCGTACCAGGCGCCCGGTACCACAAGGTCGTCGGTATAACGGGCTCCCCGGGTCACTGTACAGGCGCCGCGCCGGTCTAGGACCGAGCGGCCGACAGCGGTTACCATGTTGCCTAATAGGAACTTCCGCAGCCTGCCTGACAACCCCAACCCGTGCTGGTAGCGGAGGCACGACACTTGCCAAACGGTTCCGGTAGGGACATGCCCGCCCTTTCCACCGACTCGAGAACCGGGGTTGAGCCATTGGCTCCTCCGACACCAGGCGTTCGCGTTGACGCGCCTGTGCCGGCGCCGTTTGCCGACATTCTCTCTCCCGCCGCCCTTGGGTTCATTGCCAACCTGGCGCGCCGTTTCGAGCGGCGCCGCCGCGAGCTGCTCGGGCGCCGCGCCGATCGCCAGCGCGATTTCGATGGGGGCACGCTTCCCGGCTTCCTGAAAAGCACGGCCAACATCCGCAGGGCCGAGTGGCGCGTCGCGCCCATCCCCCGTGACCTAATGGACCGGCGGGTCGAGATCACGGGGCCGGTAGACCGCAAGATGATGATCAACGCGCTCAACTCCGGCGCGCAGGTCTACATGGCGGACTTCGAAGATTCCCATGCCCCCACCTGGCACGGGACGATCGAGGGGCAAATCAACCTGCGCGACGCCGTCGCCCGTCGCATCGAGTACAGGAGCCCGGAGGGCAAGCCCTACGCCCTAAACGCCACGATCGCGACGCTCATGGTGCGCCCGCGCGGCTGGCATCTGGTGGAGCGGCACGTCACGGTAGACGGCGAGCCGATCTCGGCATCCCTGTTCGATTTCGGGCTCTTCTTCTTCCACAATGCCAGCGCGCTCGTGGCCAGGGGATCAGGGCCGTACTTCTACTTACCAAAGCTCGAGAGCCATCTCGAGGCCAGGCTTTGGAACGATGTGTTCATTGCCGCCCAGGAGGCTCTGGGCTTGCCGCTTGGGACCATCCGCGCGACGGTGTTGATCGAGACGATCCCCGCGGCATTTGAGATGGACGAGATCCTCTACGAGCTGCGGGATCATTCGGCGGGTCTCAACTGCGGCCGGTGGGACTACATTTTCAGCTTCATCAAGAAATTCCGCAGCCGCCCCGAGTTCATCCTGCCCGACCGCGCGCGCGTCACGATGGATCGTCACTTCCTGAAATCGTACGTCGACCTGCTGATTCGGACCTGTCATCGCCGCGGCATTCATGCCATGGGCGGTATGGCAGCACAGATCCCGATCAAGGGCGACGCCGTGGCGAACACCCAGGCGCTCGACAAAGTGCGGCAGGACAAGATACGGGAGGTGCATGCCGGCCATGATGGGACCTGGGTTGCACATCCGGGGCTCGTGCCGGTTGCCAGCGGCGCCTTTGCCTCACTGGCCGCCTCCCACCAACTCGCGGTGACGCGGGACGACGTGCACGTCTCGCCGCGGGATTTGCTGACCGTCCCCGACGGGGAAATCACCGAGGCCGGTCTGCGCACGAATATCGATGTGGGCATTCAGTACCTCGAGTCGTGGCTGCGCGGCGTGGGATGCGTGCCGATCTACAATCTGATGGAAGACGCGGCGACGGCCGAGATCTCGCGCTCGCAGGTGTGGCAGTGGCTGCGCCACGGCGCCCACCTCTCCAATGGGCGGCCGGTCACTCAGGCGCTCGTCGAATCAATGATGGCCGAAGAGATGGAAACCAAGAAGCTCACCGACGGCAAATACGCTCTGGCGGCCAAACTGTTTTCGCAGTTGATGACCGGGACGGATTTCCCGGAGTTCCTAACCCTCGTGGCTTACGAGCACCTGGAGTAACGCATGACGAAACACGCATTCGTATCTGAGCTCGATCGGCGTTGGCGCAGCGATCGCCGCTGGCAGGGGATCACGCGGCCCTACACACCGGAGGACGTCTGGCGGCTGCGCGGTACACTGCCCATCGAGTACACGCTCGCCAGCCACGGGGCAGCGCTACTTTGGAGACTGATGCGCGAAGAGCCCTACGTCGCGGTGCTCTCGGCGATCACCGGGAATCAGGCGGTCCAGGAGGTACGGGCCAGCTTGAAGGCGATCTACATCAGCGGCTGGCAGGTCGCGGCCGACGGGAACAACGCGCTCTCGATGTATCCCGATCAGAGCCTGTATCCCTCCGACAGCGTGCCCAACCTGATCCGCCGCATCCAGAACGCGCTGCGCCGCGCCGACGAGATCCACCATATGAATGGCGATCACTCG
>DATFVZ010000409.1:0-2167 GCA_035259785.1 Gemmatimonadales bacterium | reverse complement strand
GGATCGACATCATGATCCGGACGTACTACCATGCTCGCACTTCTTTCGAAGGGAGCGAGCGCATGCGCGGAGGTGACGAGCACAATGGCGGCATGTTCAGTTACGTCGTGCCGGAAGCTCGCGTGCGGCCCGACCATCCCTTGCGACCGATTCGACGGATGACCGATGAGGTCTTTGCCACGCTGTCGCCGCGGTTCACGAAGATGTACTCGGACATCGGCCGGCCGTCGATTCCACCGGAACAGCTCCTGCGCGCGTTGTTGCTGCAGTATCTCTATAGCGTCCGCAGCGAGCGGCTCCTGATGGAGGAAATCGACTACAGCGTGCTGTTTCGCTGGTTCATCGGCCTCGGGATGGACGATGCGATCTGGTCGCCGACCACCTTCAGCAAGAACCGCGACCGGCTGCTGCGGAGCGATATCGCCGCCGCGTTCTTCGATGCGGTCGTCGACCAGGCGCGCGCGGCCAACCTCCTGTCGGACGAGCACTTCACGGTCGATGGCACCTTGCTCGAGTCGTGGGCGAGCCTCAAGAGCTTCCAGCCGAAGGGAGAGGATTCGACCATGCCGCCCGACGACCCCGGGAATCCCACGGTGAACTTTCATGGCGACTCGCGTCGAAACGACACCCATCAATCGACCACCGACCCGGACGCGCGGCTCGCGCGGAAGGGGCCCGGCCGTGAGGCGAAGCTGTCGTACGTGGGACACGTGCTGCTCGACAACCGGCATGGTTTGGTGTCGAACGTCTGCGTGACCGCCGCGACCGGGACCGCTGAACGCGCGGCCGCGCTCGTGCTGCTGGCCGAAGCGCCCCGTGCGACCACCGTCGCAGCGGACAAGCTCTTTGATGTCCCCAGCTTCGTGGCCGCCGTACGGGCGCGGGGCATCACGCCGCACGTCGCCCGCAAGGCGAAGTACAGCGCGATCGACGGCCGTACGACGCGCCACGAGAGCTATGGCATCAGCCAACGCCGCCGGAAACTCGTCGAGCAGGTCTTTGGCTGGATGAAGACAGTCGGCGGTCTCCGCAAGCTGCGCCATCGCGGCGGCGCCCTCGCGGACTGGAACATGACGTTCGCCGCCGCCGCCTACAACTTGATTCGGTTGCGAACGCTGCTGGGGCGACCAGCATGAGCGGGCCGCGACGCCACCCCTTCGACGTCGTCGCCGCCGTTGGGCGGCACACGCGGAGATGACCATGCGCGCGCGAGTCACTTTTTCATCGTCCTGCTAGGGTGCTGCACGTGAAAAGCACTGAAAGGTGCTTCCCGTGAACGAGCTTTAGCGAGGACTTGTCTTCGCCGTGCGGGGATCGTCCGCAGGATTGACGTACTTGAACTCCACGGGTCCCTGACCGTACAGCACAATCGTCGTCGGCTGCGTCGCGTAGGCGAAATGATTCATGTTCGCCGGCATCAGCGCATATCCGCCAGACGGAAGCGTCTTGTTTGCGGCAGCTCCCTTGACCAGCTTGTCGCCCATACCGAACGTCAACGCGCCGGTCACCACCACGA
Organism: Gemmatimonadales bacterium; assembly: GCA_035259785.1. Classification (GTDB taxonomy): domain Bacteria; phylum Gemmatimonadota; class Gemmatimonadetes; order Gemmatimonadales; family GWC2-71-9; genus 20CM-2-65-7. The sequence continues at coordinate 651 of DATFVZ010000409.1, read as the reverse complement.
CGTTCTCGTCGGTCGGATGCGAGTGGGCGGGGATGGCGTAGTTGGCCGGAAACTTGAGCCGCACCGCGTAGGGGACCGACTTCGTGGGATCCCCGGACAGCACGGCGATCTGCGCGCCGGCAGGCAGCATCGGCGGCGCGGGACCCCACTGCGCCTCGCTGGGCGACTGGATGACGTGCGCGTTGCTTTGGGCCTGGATGGCTGCGTGGAGCCCGCCGATCAGAATGGCCGCGGCGGCCGTGGCTGAAGCGATCGCTTTCATGATGTCCCTCCTCATTGGCATTGTAGGCACAGGGCAATCGCCGCAGGCTCTTCCGAGCGGTTCCACACGCTCAGCTTCGAGCTCGTGCAAGATCTCTCGGCCGCAGATGACTCCAGCCGGAGTTGGGAATTGCACGGTGACGACGTGCTCGCGCGCGTCCGCCGAATCAGTCGAACAAAATAGGGAACGGCCACTTCCAAAATAGGGAAGACGCCCGATGCGCACGCTCCGCCGCCTTTGTATCTTCTTGCGCGAGCTGAAACTCACCAGGGGGAGGAGGCTGTATGAGGTTACGTTGGTCGTTGACGATGATTGGGACGTTGATGATGCTGAGCGGAATCACGAGTGCCGCCTCGGCTCAGACACAGACGTTTTACGGTTGCCTGAGC
>DATFVZ010000408.1:0-6077 GCA_035259785.1 Gemmatimonadales bacterium | reverse complement strand
GAGGCTTCGTTGACCGGCCACCTGGTGCTCGCCACTCTGCATACCAACAGCGCGCCCGAGTCCATCATCCGCCTGCTCGATATGGGCATGGACCCGTTCAACTTCGCCGATGCGCTGCTGGGGGTCCTGGCGCAGCGCCTCGCGCGGCGGCTGTGCAAGTGCAAGGAGCCGCACGCGGCGACGAACGAGGAAATCCACGCGCTGCTCGAGGAGTACTCGCTGGAACTGCAGAACACCGCGACCTGGAAGAAGGACCCCAAGGCCGCGAAGCAGAAGGTCTACGAGTCGTGGGTGAAGGAATTCGGCAATGACAAGGGCGAGCTCGTCCTCCACAAGGCCAAGGGCTGCGATGTGTGCGGCAATACCGGCTACAAGGGCCGGCTGGGGCTGCATGAGCTGCTGATCGGCACCGATCGCATAAAGAAGAACATCCAGGAGCATTCGCGGGTGGCGGAGATGTTCGCGACCGCGCTCGAAGACGGCATGCGCACGCTGAAGCAGGACGGCATCGAGAAAGTGCTGCAGGGAATCACCGACATGCCGCAGGTGCGCGCGGTGTGCATCAAGTAGCGCATGCCATGAACGACCCCGGGCGTTCGCGGGGCGCGGAAGACCTGCTCGGGCGTCTCGAGCAGCTCAATCACATCGGCATTGCCCTCTCGAAAGAGAGGGATATCACCAAGCTGCTCGAGGTGATCCTCATCGCGGCGAAGGACGTCACGCACGCCGACGGCGGGACGCTCTACCGCATGACCGAGGAGAGGACCCTCAAGTTCGAGATCATCCGCAACGACACTCTCGGCATCGCCATGGGCGGCACCACCGGCGTCGAGATCCCGTTCTACCCGATCAATCTCTTCGACAAGGAAGGCAAGGCGATTCACTCCATGGTCGCCGCCTACGCGGTTCACCACGACCGGTCGGTCAACATCGCCGACGCCTACACGGCCGAGGGGTTCGACTTCACCGGCACGCAGAACTTCGACAAGAAGACCGGCTACCGGTCGCGCTCGTTCCTCACCGTGCCGATGAAGAACCACGAGAACGAGATCATCGGCGTGCTCCAGCTCATCAACTCGAAGGACCCGGCGAGCGGCGCGGTGGTGCCTTTTTCCGACGCCGACCAGCACCTGGCCGAGTCGCTGGCGTCGCAGGCCGCCATCGCGCTCACCAACCGCCTGCTGATCAACCACCTGGAAAACCTGTTCGAGTCGTTCATCGGCCTGATCAACGCCGCAATCGACGACAAGTCTCCCTACACCGGGGGGCACTGCCAGCGCGTGCCGGTGCTCACCATGATGCTCGCGGAGGCGGCCAGCGCCTGCCACGTCGGCCCGCTCAAGACCTTCACCATGACAGACCGCGATCGCTACGAGCTCAAGATCGCGGGGCTGCTGCACGACTGCGGCAAGGTGACGACCCCGGTGCACGTGGTGGACAAGGCAACCAAGCTGCAGACCATCTTCGACCGCGTCGCCCTCATCGACACGCGCTTCGAGGTCGTCAAGCGCGACGCGGAGATCGCGCTGCTGCGGGCGCGCCTGGAGAAGCTCGGGCAGGGGCGCGCCGACGCCGTGGGCGAGGCGAAGCTCGCCGCCGACCTGCGCGAGATCGAGAACGACCGCGAGTTCCTGCGCCGCGCCAACATCGGCGGAGAGGCGATGAAGGACGAGGACATCGCCCGCGTGCAGGCGATCGCGCGGCGCTATCGCTGGCGCGACAACGACGGGCAGAAGACCGATTTCCTGAGCGACGAGGAGGTCGACAACCTCACCATCCGCTACGGCACGCTCACGCCGGCGGAGCGCGCCATCATCAATCATCACATCGAGGTCACGATCCAGATGCTGGAGGCGCTGCCGTGGCCCAGGCACCTGAAAAACGTGGCGGAGTACGCCGGCGGCCACCACGAGCGCATGGACGGCAAGGGCTATCCGCGTGGCCTCACCCGCGAGCAGATGTCGGTCCAGGCGCGCTGCATGGGGATCGCCGACATCTTCGAGGCGCTCACCGCCAAGGACCGGCCGTACAAGAAGGGCAAGACACTCACCGAGTCGCTCACCATACTCGGCAAGTTCAAGCTGAACGGCCACATCGATCCGGATCTCTTCGACGTGTTCTTGTGGGAGAAGGTCTACGAGAAGTATGCCAGGCAGTTCCTCGACCCCGACCAGATCGATGAAGTAGACGTATCGAAGATCCCCGGCTACGTCCGTCCGCCGGCTTGACATCGACGGAGCCGGCGCTCATGCGCCGCTCAAGCCGGCGCCGATTCCTGCCGGCTTGTCATTTCCTCGCACATCAGCAGCCATTCGGCGGGCGAACTTGCTTCGATCAGGCAAAGCTCCGGCAGCTGCAACACCTCACCGCGCGGCAGTCGATCGCGGTACTTTTCCTCGAAGCGCCGCGCATAGTGTTCCCAATCCTTGCCGTAGTCACCGATCGAATCGTGCACAAGGCACAAATCATGGCAAACCGCAGTGCGGAAACCGGCCAGATGCGCCGAGTAGGTAAAGTCAAGATCGTACAAGTGCCACCCGTCGAAAGTCGTTTCGTCAAAGCCGATGCGCTCGACCACCTCGCGCCGCGCGGCAAGGAATATGCCGTCTATGGCCTGGGCGTTCGGAGTGGCGAGGCCGCGGATCTGGAAGCCCCTGACCCTGATGCTGCCCGGGCTTGTGCCCGGTGAACCGATCTGGCCGTGAATGTGCGGCCATCCCGCATACAGCCAATTGCCTCCGATCACCCGGGTAGTGCCGGCGACGCCGATCAGGTCATAGCGTGCCAGGTGAGCCAGAAGCCTTGCCGCAAAGTCCGACGATAGTATTTCAATATCGTCGTGCGAAAATACGAGAATCTCTCCGGTAGCCCGCCGGATTCCCCGGTTGTAGCCCTCACAGAGGGAGCGTGCATCGTGGATACCGATGATCTCGTGCTGCACTTTGGCAAGCAGCGCATGGTAGTTTGCGCAAATCCTGTCGAAGCGCTCGGGCTTTATGCTGCAGATGATGATCGAGATGCGGCGGCCATCGGCTGCCTCATCCGGTGCTATGCGCGGCGCCCTGCCCGAAGCGAGGCTTGCGCGTGATCGGGCCAGTGCCCAGCGCATTTGGGCATGCATGACCATCGGGTAGCTTGGTTTCAACGCCAGGCATGCGGCGAGTGCGGTTTCGGCTGCCTTGTATTCACGTAATTCGAATTGCGCGCTACCCAGCAGAAAATGGATTGCCGCCAGGCTCGGATCAAGCGAGATGGCCTGCTCGGCGCAACGTACGGCTTCGGGGTAGCGTCCCGCCTGATAGGCACCAGCGCCTTGCTGGTACAACGTATCGACCAACGCCGCATCGCGTCCCGGCGTTTTGCGGGCCATCAATTTGCCGAGCAGATTGCTGAACATGGTCCGGTTGTCCAACTAGGAGCTGATCAGCGTCCGGACCTTCTCCCACTCTCCGGGAAACAGATTCAGTTTTCCCGCCTTGTCTGCGTCGAGATACGAATAGTCGAGGGAGAGCAATTCCTTGCACAGCTGGTCGTAATGCTCGAGCAGGACGCGCGAACCAGGATCGAGGTTTCGCACCAGTCCCAGCCCGGTGGGAGGGGCGCCGATGGTGTGCACCGCCAGATCGGGGCGGTGCTTCCTGAGCAGCACGATGAGCCGCCATATGTCCCCGCTCCAGAAGGTGTAACGGCGATCGCGCTCGGCCGTCTCCCGGTCCAGCGGGAAGCAATCGTGAATCAGTATCGTCGAATCCCGGGCGCAGTAGCGCTCGAGGTGGGCGAAATCGCGCAACGCGTACTCGAAATGGTGCATCCCGTCGATGAACGCGAGATCCACCGGCAATCCGCCGAGCTCGGCACGCAGATCGTGGCTTGCGAAGAACGCATCGCTTCTCATGGCGAACACTTTCTGGTTCGCCCGCAACGGATGCGTCAACCGCGGCTCGGGATCGATGCCGATCGCCAGCGCCGGCGGTTCCACGAGCCGCAGGGAATCTCCCGCATCCACGCCGATCTCGACGTAGGTGCGCGGCTTCACGAAGTCGAGGATGCGCACCAGCAACTGGTGATAATGATCTCCGCCCAGTTGAATATGGGCATGGAGCGTGCAGGCCCTCTCGTCCCCGGGTGACGCCTGCCTCAGCCGCTCGCAGTACTCGAGCGCGAGCCGCCGGTCACCCTGCAGATAAGTGACGAACGCCAATTCAAATACGCAGCGGGGGTCGTCCGGCGCAAGCTCCATGGCGCGCCCGACGTCCTCCGCCGCGCCGGCCAGCTGGCGGATGGCGCGCTTGATGCTCGCGCGTAGAACGAGCCCGTCCACGCAGTCGGGTCTGGCGCTGAGCAGGTGATCGAGCCGGGCGATCGCCTCGCCGTGACGCGACTCGTTGGCGAGCTCGCGGGCATGCCGCAGGGCTTCGTCAGCATCGATCAGCGCGCGGCTGGTCGCGAGCCCTTTCAGGATCCTGCGGAGCATGGAGGTATGATAGTTCCTGACAGTTTGCGGTGAAAGTACCATGGCGCACGCGGGGCAGGCGGGCTGCGCCCGTTTGGGGGGGATGAATGAAATTCGGTGACAGGCTGAGCTGGATCGTGATCGGCTGGAGGAAGAGCGTGGGGGCATACAACCCCTACGGCTCCGCCGACCGGATCGACGACCCCCGCGGGCACGCGCTGGACGCGATGCTGAAGAGGTTTGCGCCGCTCGTCGGGAGGCTGGGCGGCAACCTGAACCTTCTGGCCGCCCTTTGCGGGACCGACAAGTATGGCGCTCACGACTACACGCCGGTTTACCAGGAGCTCATGTCGCCCCGTCGCCGGCAGCCCGTTCGCCTGCTCGAGATCGGGGTCGGCGGCTTCGAGGGCGGAGCGGGCGGAGAATCGTTGCTCATGTGGGCCGCGTACTTTTCGAAGGGGAGGGTGTACGGAATCGATTTCCACGACAAGACCGCGCTGTCCCGCGGCAGGATCGAGGTCCTGCAGTCCTCCCAGACCGACGATTCCCGCCTGACCGAGATCGCGAGGAGCTGCGGCCCCTTCGATTTCATCATCGATGACGGCAGCCACGTCAACTCCCACCAGATCGCGTCATTTCGGGTTCTGTGGCCATTTGTCAAGGACCGCGGGGCCTATATCATTGAGGACGTGCAAACTTCGTATTGGCCGGCTTTTGGAGGGGGGCAGCTCGGATCGGGCGACCACGCCCATTCGTGCATGAGCTATTTCAAGGGCATGGTGGACAGCGTCAACGCGCCGGAATTCCTGGAGCCGGCGGGTGCCGCGCCCCGGCTCGATCCGACGATAGGCAGCATCGCGTTTCACCACAATCTGATCGTGATCACGAAGGACGCCACGGTGCGGCGATCGAACCTGCCCCTCGAAAACGAGGGGCTGCGCAGGAGGTTGATGGACCCGCGGGCGCTCGAGACCTCCGGTCCGCGTTGAAAGCACGGAAAGGACAGCTTCATGGGCATCTTGCAATGGTTTGATACCGCGGAAGTGGACGAGCTGGCCCGTTCCATCACCGGGGAGCTGGTCAAGCGCGTTCCACCCTCCTCGCTGGATTCGGACACCAAGAAGGCCGCCGATCGCCTGCGCAACACGCACGATGCCATTTTCGATCGCGCCGCGAAGTTTGCGCGTACCCGCAAACTCAATCTCTACAAGAAGGCGCGGCTGGGTAACCAGTTCCGGTGGCTGCTCAGGGATGCCGGCTATCCGCCGGAATTCGTCCAGTCCTGGACCTACGAACTCGTCACCCTGGTTGCGATCAATTCGATCGCCCACAAGGAACCGCGCAGCTAGGCGGCGGCTTCGCGTCACCCGCAATCGAAGCCCCAGGCTGCCATTGCCCAAGCATGCCTTGATGTTCGATTGGCTCTTCAGACCGGCGGGGCGTCCGCACTCCCCGGACCGCGCCGCGGCCGATCAACTCGTCATCGAGGGCAATCGGGCCGAGAGTGAAGGCAGGTTGCGCGAGGCGTGCGAGCTGTATCGCAGGGCGGTGGCGGCCGCTCCCGGCTGGGGCAAGGCGCATCTCAACCTCGGGATCGGGCTCGAGGCCATGGGCGATATCGATG
>DATFVZ010000407.1:0-2408 GCA_035259785.1 Gemmatimonadales bacterium | reverse complement strand
GCCTCAACAACGAGGCGTTACGCGATACCTTCCTGAAGCTGAAACAAGAACTCGAACTGACACGTATCTCGGTCCGGCCCGTTCGATTGTTCAGGCGGTAAATGGCTCAGATCTCCAACGAGCGACGCGTTCGCCGCTTCTGTTAGCGGCGGCTGTAAATTCGACACTTGTGGCGGGTGAAAATCTGACAGTCGGCAGCACGGTCTGGCTGCCGGCTGAGAGCGGTGCTCCCGGCCGGTGATGCAGTTCACCAGGCGTCTCTGCGACGAGCGGAGGCGCCATGTTCGGACGGGAGACGCGAATGCTACTGCGGCACTACCTCGATCAAGGGTCCAAAAAGAGCGCGTTGGCGCGCCAGTTCGGTGTCAGCCGCGACACGATTCATCGGTGGATTCGCGAGGGCGATCTGGATCGCGATCTCGACGCCGAGCCGGTGCGCTATGGTCCGCGACGGTCGGTGGCGACGAAGCTCGCTGCGTACAAACCGATCATCGAAGCCCGCCTTGCGGCGTTTCCCGAGCTGTCCGCGGTCCGGCTACTCGCCGAGATTCGCGCCGCCGGGTACACCGGTGGCTACACGCAGCTGAAAGCGTTCGTCCACCGGGTGCGGCCGATGTCTCCGCCCGAGCCGGTGATTCGCTTCGAGACGCCGGCGGGCCGACAGGCGCAGGTCGACTTTGCGCGGTTTCGGTTTCCCTGGGGCATCCGCTACGCCTTGCTCGTTGTCCTCGGCTACTCGCGCCTGCTGTGGTGCCGGTTCTATCCGCGTCAGGATATGGCGACGCTGATCGACGGCCTCGAAGAGGCCTTCGTCTTCTTCGGCGGCGTTCCGCAGGAGCTGCTCTTCGATCAGATGAAAGCGGTCATCACGCGCGACCTGCGGCTGGAAGGTGGCGCGCTCGTCCACAATGGCGAGTTTCTCCGGTTCGCGCGCCACTGGGGCTTCACCCTGCGCGCGTGTCGGCCCTATCGGGCGCAGACCAAAGGCAAAGTCGAGCGGCCCGTCCGCTACGTGCGCGGCAATTTCGTCTATGGCCGCACATTTCTCCACGATGCCGATCTCGATCACCAGCGGCAGTTGTGGCTCGAGCGCGTGGCGAACGTGCGCCTGCATGGGACGACCCGCGAGCGCCCCCGCGACCGCTTCGATCGCGAGGAGCGCTTCCTCCTGCAGCCGCTGGCGCCGCGCCGCTACACGTCGCTGGTGTTTGAGCGGATGTCGACGTCGTCGGTCACCGCGCGGCCGCCGCGGCCCGTCGTCGCCGTAGAGAAGCGGTCGCTGAGCGCCTACGCACAGCTGACGGGTGGTGCCGCATGAAGAGCGCACCGGTCTCCCGCCGCGATCGCCTGCGGCACATGCTCGCGGACCTGCGGATGCCCGGCGGCCTCGAAGCACTCGACGCGATTCTCCAGGGCGTCGACGGCGGCACACTGACCGCGCCCGAGGCCATTGAGCAGCTGCTCGCCGCGCAGATCCAGCTACGGAATAACCGACGGCTCCAGGCCGCGATGCGCTCCAGCCGGCTGCCGGTGGTCAAGCAGCTCCACGACTTCGATTTCACCTTTCAGCCGTCGCTACGACGCGAGCAGATGGAGAGCCTCCACGAGCTCGGCTTCGTGGAGCGCCGCGAGAATGTCATCTTTCTCGGCCCGCCCGGCGTCGGCAAGACACACCTGGCGATCAGTCTCGCGATCGCCGCAGCGCAAAGTGGCCGCCGCGTCTACTACGGCACGCTCGCTGACCTGATCGCATCGCTCGAAGAGGCGCAAGCCGCGGGTCGCCTGCAGGCGCGCTTGAAGGTGCTCACGCATCCCGCAGTGCTGGTCGTCGACGAGATCGGCTATCTCCCGATCACGCGCACCGGAGCAATGCTCTTCTTTCAGCTTATGACGCGCCGCTACGAGCACGCGTCCACGGTGCTCACGTCGAACAAGGGCTTCGAGGAGTGGGGCGAGGTCTTCGGCGACGACGTCATGGCGGCGGCGCTCATCGATCGCCTCGTCCATCACTGCCACCTGGTCACGATCCGCGGCAACAGCTATCGGATGCGGCAGCACCGCGAGCTGTGGCAGACGCTGCACACGGCACACGAGCCGGAATCCAACGGCGGCGGCCGCCGCCGTCGGACTCCGGCCCGTCAGGAGGCGACGACGACCTGAGGCTCGTCCCCTCGTCGATCTGTCCGATTTTCACCCGGCGGAACTGTCAGATTTTCACCCGGCGTTGACACCGCCTGGGTGTAACCCTCTGTGATGAGCCGCGCGAGCTCCCCGCATTGCTCGGGGCTCAGCTTGATGCTTAGGCGGCGATGTGTTCTCGCGAGGGAGCGAGGGGCGCGGCGAGGTTGCGGGCGCTGGCAATGTGAGCACCGCTCCCGCTCGATATAGCGCGAGCCCCCGAGGCGCCG
>DATFVZ010000406.1:0-2441 GCA_035259785.1 Gemmatimonadales bacterium | reverse complement strand
ATTGCCGACAAGAGCTCAAGCCACTTCGCCCCGCGCCTCATGGAAAGTGCGGCGAGGTTCGTCGGGCCCGGCGCGGTCTGGAACGGCGCCGCGCTCACGCGCTGTCTGGAATTCAGCGCGCGCGAAAAGGGCGTGCGGTTCATGCTCAACCGGCGCATGACTGAGCTCGTTCGCGAGCAGCAATTCTCGGGACGGGTTCTGGGCGTCAAGGCGAGCTACACGCCGCGGTTCGACCCGGACACCGGCGCGCGATTGGAGAGCCGATCGAACGAGGGCAACATCGATGAGCGCCGCGCCACCATCTACATCCGTGCGAAGATGGCGGTCTTCGTCGGCAGCGGCGGTCACGGCAACAACCCGCAGTTCCGCAGCATGTTCTATCCCGCATTCAACGAGCCCGCCTTCGTGTCGAGCGGGTGGGCGCTGCTCGGGCCGCTCGGTCAGGACGCCAGCGGCATTATCGCCGGCATGCGGATCGGCGCCAATCTTGCAGGGATGCAGCAGAATCTCGGGATCACCCAGAGCTTCCACATCCCGCCACGGCTGGCAACCCGCGACGCCTACAGCGGCATGCTGCCCGGACATCCGACCTTCCCGTTCCGCCGCTCCACCGGCATCGAGCCGGGCGGCAGCGGCTACCAGCACCTGATCGCGGTGAACCAAGTCGGCAAGCGCTTCTTCAACGAGGTGGACCTTTCGAAACGCTACGACAGCCCGGTGTGGCCCGGCCAAGCGCGCAACGGCGTGCCGAACCATTCACTCAAACAGGTGCAGGGCGACTGGCGCAACTGCCATGCGAGCTGGGTCAAGCAGATGTACAACGAATATCCTTCTGTTCACGCCGCGATGGCGATGAACGAAGGCTCCCAGCCTCCGCACTTCTACTCCGGAGCGTTGTGGGCGATCTTCGACCGCGGCGCGGTCGAGCGCGCCAAGTGGGACATCGGCCCTCCCTTCACCGCCGACAACGGCTACTTCTTCAGCGCCGACACCATCGACGATCTGGCCAAGAAGATCTACACGCGCCACGAGTTCCAGCGGGTGCCGCTCAAGCATCTCAAGGAGACGGTTCGCAAGTGGAACACCTATGTCGATGAGGGCAACGATCCCGATTTCGGGCGCGGAAAGGACGCCCCGATGCACAAGATCGAGAAGCCGCCGTTCTATGCCGCTTCGATCTGCCCGGTCTGGCACGACTCCTATGGGGGAATGCGGATCAACGGCAAGGGTCAGGTCATCGACATGGAAGGCGCGGTCATCCCCGGTCTCTACTCCGGCGGCGAAGCCTCTGGCGGCGGCAACCAGCATGGCCTGGGACGAGCCCTGGTCCACGGCTACATCGCCGGCGGCGCCATCACGCAAGAGCGGACGTAGTTTGGGATCGTCGTTGAAGCGGAAGGCACAAAGCGAGTGACTTTGTGGCAATCCCGAAAGGCAACGGCGGCCTGCTCCCTTCCCCTGCGGAGGTAGGGAGCACACCGCCATCGCACCGATGTCGCCTACCATCAGGCACTGAACCGTTGACATGATCGATAGACACGTCTGCACGGTCGAGGTTTCGCCCGATGAGGTGGATGCCGGTGCCGACTTCACGCTGAAGATCAGAGTCGAAGATCCGCGCACGGATGAGCTGCTCGGACTGCGCGTTTCGATCCGAAATCACGAAGGGACAGCGCTGGCGCTGGCCGAGCTCGAGCCGTCGGATGGCGATGCCTACGAGTCGGACGACATCGTCCTCGCTGCACCGGTGGTCGTGGGAGAGTATCTCTACCGAGCTATCATCGTCGCGCCCGACAAGGATGGCACCCTGCACGAACGGGCCTCGGTCGAGGTCCGTTTCGTGGTCAGACCTCATACGGCGGAGTTGAACGTCTGGGACGTGCCGTCCGCGATCGTGGCGGGCGAGCGTTTCAAGTTCACGGTCGGCGTCAGATGCTCGGCCGGGTGCAACCTGGCCGGCCGGGGGTTGACCATCGTTGACGGCAACGGCTCGCAAGTCGGTGCGGCCCATCTCGGCCACAACATCGTCCCGGGAACTGACGCCCTCTATTGTGCCGAGGTCGAAGCCGAAGCCCCTGCCACGGCCGGGGGCCATCCGTGGGAGATCAAGACGGCCGCGTGGGAATCGGAGTTGCCGCACGAGGCCGCCTCCGCCACCATGGCTGTCCGGGTCGTCCGCCCTCCCGATTGTGAAGTCACGGTCGAGGCGGTCGTCCGGGAGAATCAGTGTCCGATCAAGGGTGCGACCGTGGTCATGCACCCGTACCGCGCGATCACGGACGAGAAGGGAGTTGCGAAGATCAAAGTGACCAAGGGCCGATATGATATTCTGGTTTCGGGATCCAAGTACGTTCCAGTCAGGATACTCGCCGAGGTGACGGCCGACATGGCCACCAGAGCGGAGCTCGCGATGGATCCTCCCTGGGAATCGCCGGACGAGG
>DATFVZ010000405.1:0-5836 GCA_035259785.1 Gemmatimonadales bacterium | reverse complement strand
GCCGAAGAGCGCGCGACGAAGTTCTATCAGGAACGCGCTCGCTTGCCCGGTTTCCGTCAGGGCAAGGTGCCGGCGGCTGTGGTACGGAAGAAGTTCGCCGACGGTATTCGCGAAGAGACGCTGCGCGAGCTGGTGCAGGAGAGCTGGCGCGTGGCGCAGAAGCAGGAAGAGCTGAAGCCGATTGCCGATCCCCACATCCACAACCTGAAATGGGAAGCAGGCTCCCCGGTCACCTTCGAGTTCCATGTCGAGCTGAAGCCCGAGCTGAACCTGCAGCGACTCGGCGGTTTCCGGCTGACCCGGACGGTGCCGGCCATCACCGCGGCGCAGGTGGATGCGCAGTTGAACGCGATGCGCGAGCAGCGTGCGCCGTGGACGCCGGTCGCGAGTGAGAAACCGAAGCCCAAAGACCTTGTGGATGTGACCATCGCCGGTCGCGAGAGTGGCGAAGTGAAAGATCCGCAGCCCTACCAGTTCGTCCTGGGCGAAGGGCGCGCCATTCCCGACGTCGAAGAGCGCATCATGGCGTTGCTGCCTGGCGAATCCGTGGACGCGACCGTGCGATTTCCCGATGACTTCGCCGAGGAAGCGAAGCGCGGCCAGACGCGCGATGTGCAACTCACCCTGCGCGAGGTGAAGCGCCAGGAACTACCACTGCTGGATGACGCGTTCGCGCGGGAGATGGGCGACTTCGAGTCCCTCGAGGCGTTGCGCGCCGCCGTCACCACGGACCTCGGCAAGGAAGCCGAGCGCGAGGCCGACGCAAAAGTACGGGCTGCGCTAATCCAGGAAATCGTCGACGCGAACAATGTCGTCGCGCCCCGTCCCCTGGTCGAGCGCGTGCTGGGGGCCTACGCCCAAGCGTACGAGATTCCTGAAGAGCGCTGGCAGCAGTTCGCGCAGGAGTTCCGCACCGTCGCCGAATCGCAAGTCAAGCGCGATCTCGTGCTCGACTTCGTCGTCGAGTCGCAGAACCTGCGGGCCACCGAAGCAGAGCTGGATCAGAAGATTCAGGAGCTCGCCGAGCGGCGCGGCATGAAGGCCGCCGACCTCTATGCTTCGCTGGAAAAAGCCAAGCGGCTCCGCGATGTTGCGCGGAGCCTTACCGAGGAGAAGGTGTTCTCCTATCTCCTGTCGCAGTCCACCGTGGAGACAGCGTGACGAAGAGCGAGAGCCACATCTATCCGCCGTACATCATCGAGCGCTCGAGCCGTGGCGAGCGTACCTATGACATCTTCAGCCGGCTGCTGATGGATCGAATCGTGTTCCTCGGCACGTCGATTACGGACGATGTCGCCAACATCATCATCGCGCAGCTGCTGTTCCTGGATGCCGATAATCCCGAACGAGACATTTACCTGTACGTGAATTCCCCGGGTGGGCTCGTCTCCTCGGGTATGGCGATTTACGACACGATGCAGTTCCTGCGGGCCCCTGTGAACACGATCTGCATGGGAATGGCCGCCTCTATGGGCTCTTTCCTCCTCACGGCCGGCCGCAAAGGGAAGCGTTCCGCACTGCCACACGCGCGGATCATGATGCACCAGCCCTCCGGAGGCACGCAGGGCACCGCCGCCGATATCGAGATCCAGGCGAAGGAGATCCTGTTCCTGCGCCGGAAGCTGAACGAGCTGTACGCCAAGCACACCGGAAAGACCGTCGAGTCGATCGAGAAGGATATGGACCGCGATCGCTTCATGTCGGCCGAAGAGGCGAAGGACTATGGACTGATCGATCACGTCATTTCGAACTACGAGGAAATCAAGGAAGACGGGAAAGCAAAGAAGGCATGACTTGCGCCGGTTCGGCGGCCTTCCCATACTAGAGAACGATGTCGCACGACAAACACCTCCGCTGCTCATTCTGCGGCAAATCCAAGGACTCGGTCCGGAAGTTCATCTCGGGGCCGTCCGTCTACATTTGCAATGAGTGCATCGCGCTTTGTAACGAAATCCTGGCGGAGGATGAAGAACGCGAAGTCGCCGAAGCGATCACGCAGGTCCCCACCCCAGCGGAAATCAAGGACGTGCTGGACCAATACGTGATCGGGCAGGACCGCGCCAAGAAGACCCTTGCCGTCGCCGTCTACAACCACTACAAGCGCATCAACTCGCATTCGGGACGCGATAACGACGTCGAGCTCGACAAGAGCAACATCCTCTTGATCGGTCCGACGGGCGTGGGCAAGACGCTGCTGGCCCAGACGCTGGCGCGGATTCTGGACGTGCCGTTCACGATCGCCGACGCGACGACCCTGACCGAAGCGGGCTACGTCGGCGAAGATGTCGAGAACATTCTCGTGCGCCTGCTGCAAGCCGCCGATTTTAACGTGTCCGAGGCCGAGCGGGGCATCGTCTATATCGACGAGATCGACAAGATCGCGCGCAAGTCAGAGAACCCCAGCATTACGCGCGACGTCTCGGGCGAAGGTGTGCAGCAGGCGCTGCTGAAGATTCTCGAAGGGACCGTGGCGAGCGTGCCGCCGCAGGGCGGGCGCAAGCACCCGCAACAGGAATACATCCAGGTCAACACCAAGGATATCCTCTTCATCTGCGGCGGCGCGTTCGACGGGCTCGAGAAGATCATCGAGTCGCGCACCGGCCGGCGTCAGATCGGTTTCACGAAAGAAGAGGTCGTGGCGGGCGTCGCGGCCAAAGTGAAGAAGAATCCGTTCGTCGACGTCGAGCCGGACGATCTGCTGCGCTACGGGCTGATCCCCGAGCTCGTGGGCCGGCTGCCGGTCACGGTACCGCTCGACGCGCTCGACGAAGACGCGCTCATTCGGATTCTCACCGAGCCGAAGAACGCGCTGGCCAAACAGTACCAGAAGTTGTTCGACCTCGAGGATGTACGGCTGACGCTCGACAAAGAAGCGTTGAAGGCGATCGCGCAGAAAGCGATGAAGCGCGGCACGGGCGCCAGAGGGTTACGCGCGATTCTCGAAGAAATGATGACGGAGATCATGTTCGAGCTGCCCAGCCGCGATGACGTGCGCGAGGTAGCGATCACGGCCGAGTGCGTGACGGCGGGCCGCGCGCCGCTCCTCGTGACCGAGCGTCCCCGCCAGAAGAAAGAAGCCTGACCGACCCGTCCTACATCGGCTCATTCCCCCGGGCCGATGCGTTGCTCGATCCCCCACTCCCCGAAGTCGCGTTCCTCGGCCGCTCCAATGTGGGCAAGTCGTCGCTCCTGAATGCGATCGTGGGACGCCGAATCGCGAAAACGTCCGGTACGCCCGGGAAGACACGCGCACTCAACGTCTTCCGTATGGGTACTTCGTACTACTTCCTCGACCTCCCCGGATACGGCTATGCTCGAATCGGAAAGGCGCAGCGGGCCGCATTTCGAGGACTGCTCAAGCACACGCTGAGGCGCGAGGGGCTGCGCGGCGTCGTCTGGCTGCTCGATATCCGCCACGCGCCATCGGACGAGGATTGGGCAATGCAGGAGTCTTTGGCGGAGGCCGAAACGCACGTACTCGCGGCGCTGACGAAGGCTGATAAGCTTTCAACAGCGCAGCGCCGCGCCAGAGAGCATGAGCTGCGCCAAGAGCTGGAGTTGCCAGAAGACCAGATTGTGGTGACGAGCGCGAAGACGGGGGAAGGGATCATGGAATTGAAGGAAGCGATCGGCGGACTGATTTCGCGGGCAACAGCGTGATTTTCGCGCTGCTGCTCAGTCTTGTTCTCTCGCCCCAGGATACGCTCCCGGCCGGCTACGGCACGCTGCGTCGCGACGAAATCTTCGTGCGCTTCTCGACGGGAACCATCGAGGTACAAGTGTTGCCGCTCGACGAGCAAGTGATTCGCCTGCTCGCACCGGACACGTATCGCTCGCTGCACCAGCTGGTCCAGAGTCGCTCCAACGACATCGCGGAGGCCGCCTCGCGCGCGGCGACGGATCAGGCAACCCTCATCATGGTGACGTTTCTCGGCGTTGTGCCGCAGGCGCGGTTCAATCCCGAGGACCTCAACATCACGAGCCGCGGCCGCCTGTTTCGGCCCGTCGGGCTCGTGCCGCTCTCACCGACTTGGAGCTCCTACCAGCTCGACGCGCGTCAGCAGGCCGTGGCCATCTACCTCTTCGACCCGGGGATCAGTCTGCGCGAGGAGATGATCGTGAGCTATCAGGGGCAGTCGAGTAACAGCTGGAACAATTCGATCCGGCGGCTCGACCAGGAGCGCGCGCGCGTCAAGGCGCGGGCGCAGGGCGGGACGACTCCGGGACCGTAACCCGTTTCTCCAGATCCGGCGTCCAGCGGACCTGGGCAGAATCCGCGCACACAACCCCAACCCGGCCTTCCAGGCGCGCCGCTACCGCAAACGCGCTGTCACACCCGATGGCGAAGAACGCAATCGACCAGGCGTGCGCACTGAGGGCGTCCCCGGCGAGCACCGTGACGGAGCGTGCCCGGCCGGGACGCTCGGCCGATCGGGATTGCGTCCGGATGGAGCCGCCGCGCAGGTCAACCCACCCCAGCGCATCGAGAGAATTGTCGGGATCCGGAATGCCGACGATACGGTGCGTCACGCCGCCCGCCGGCCCGATCCAGAGATATTGGCCGCCCAGATCGAACAGCGCGCTGTCGGCGAGGCCGGCGAGCGCCAAGGCCGCGCGGTCGAGCGCGTAACCCGATGCCAGACTCTCGGCGGTCGCGCGCATTCCTGTGTGCTGTCGCAGCTCGCGCCCCACTGAATCGAGCGGAGCGAACGCCGTTCGACGCTGCACGAGCAAGTCGATGCGTTCAACGGAATCGTGCGCCGCCGTGAGCGCGCTCGCGAGGCGAGTGGTGTCGGCGGCCCAGGCGGCCACGGACATCATGGTGCCCATCGCGGGCCACACGCGCGAGACCGCAGGTGGCGCCTCCGTGCCGCAGCTCGCGATGCCGACGGTAAGCGCAAACACAAGCGCCGAGTGACAGTTACGATTGATTCTCAAGAACGATAGGTGAATATAAAGAGCCATGGATCTGATTGGACGACACCCGTTGCTGTTCACCGCCCTGGTCGTCACCGCGCTCGGCACGGGCGGTCTGTTGTGGCGACTGTGGCAGCGGCTGGTTCGATCCGAGCAGGAGCGCCGCCGCGCCGCCGACGAGCTCAATCGCCGGCTCTCCGAGCTGTTTTCGCTGCAAGAGCTGTCGTACGTCCTGTCGGATTCGCTGGAGCTGGACCGCATCGTCGAGCAGGTCGTCCGCTACGCGCTGCGCTTCCTCGATGCGCAGGGCGCGCTGCTCGCCCTCATCGGCGACACGCACGAGGATGCGATCCAGGTGGCTGCCGCGGAAGGGAGCCTGGCAGCGTTGCGAGGGCGCAGCATTTCCACGACCGACCCCGGGTTGGTCGCCCGAGCCACGGGCCGCGACCACCTCGAACTGATCCGGAACTCAGGCCCTCAACCGACCGCCATCGTGGAGGGCTTCCAGGCAAAGGCTGCGGCTGCCGTACCGTTGCGCTCGCATGGCGCGGTCATCGGCACGCTGATCATCACCGATCCACGCGAGGGCCACTTCGCCACCGAAGACGTGCGGCTGCTTTCCACGCTGGCCACGCACGCGGCCGTGGTCATAGCCAATGCGCGATTCTTCGAAATGGTCCGGCGCGCCAAAGAGCAGTGGGAGACGGCATTCGACGCGCTGAGCGAAGGGATCGCGGTGGTGGACCCGGACGGCATCATCCGGCGCGCGAATCGTTCGCTGGCGAGCCTGTTGGGCGTACCCGTCCCCGCTCTCGTCGGCACGCCGCTAGGCGAGGCCCTGCTCGGCAAGTCGCACGCTCTGGCGGAATTGCTCGACAAGACGCGGGGTGGTGAGCGCATGGCACCGCTGATCGCCCGC
>DATFVZ010000404.1:0-5799 GCA_035259785.1 Gemmatimonadales bacterium | reverse complement strand
CAAGACACATCGCATAAGCTGGAGCACGGCGGATGAGGTGAGGGCCTGGAGCTTAGCCCCTCCAGACCCTCGGTGACCGCCTCGATGCTCCGACGGACCGAGACGGGTCACCGCTCTTTGTGTCACGGTTTTGCCCGCGTGTCCAGTCGGAGTGCGCCGCTGCTCCGACGTGGACGTACCCCTTCGCCAGAAGACCTGCCGGCTCTGTAACCGGCCGTTTGCCATTTGTGCCGCATGTGATCGCGGCCATGCGTACTGCTCCGCGACGTGTCGCGCCGTCGCGCGTCGGCGATCGGTCGCGACCGCCCGTCGACGCCATCGCGAGAGCCTCGAAGGTCGCCTCGACCATCGCGATCACCAGCGCGCGTATCGCGCGCGCGTGAGGGATCAGGCTTCTCGCCGGGCCACGGCGTCGCGCACACTCCCCGCTGACACGTCGACGGATCACTCGCCGACCGCGCCCCTGGTGGGCGCGTTGCGCTGTATGGTTTGCGGCCGCGAAAGCGCGTGGCTCCTTCCACCGCGCTGGCGAATCCGTCGCGTGTCCCCGGAGGCTCGCTATGATCACGCCCGAACTGCACGCGGAGATTCGCCGCCTCTATTTCGGCGAACACTGGAAAGTCGGCACCATCGCCGCGACCCTCGGCGTCCACCATGACACCGTCAGTGCCGCGATTGCCCACGATACGCAGGCGCTGCGCCGCGGCCGCTGCGGCCCGACCCTGGCGGACCCGTATCTGCCCTTCATTCGGGACACGTTGGCCCAATATCCGCGGCTGCGCGCCACGCGCCTGTTCGAGATGGTGCGCGCGCGCGGCTATGCCGGCTCGGTGGTGCAGCTGCGGCGCGTCGTGCGTGCTCTGCGGCTTCACGTCCCGTCGACTGCCTATCGCCGGCTCACCACATTGGCAGCCGAAGAGGCGCAAGTGGACTGGGGCGCGTTTGGGACCATCCGCATCGGCCACGGCACCCGGCCGCTCTCCGGGTTCGTGATGGTGTTGTCCTATTCGCGAGCGATCTCGGCACTGTTCACGCTCGATCAGACCCTTGAGAGTTTCTTGCGCGGGCATGTCGAGGCCTTTCATCACGGCTTTGTTGGCGTTGCACGGACCCTCGTCTACGACAACCTTCGCAGTGCCGTGCTCGAACGTCAGGGCAGTGCCATTCGGTTTCATCCGCGGCGGCTCGAGCTCGCCGGCCACTATCACTTTGCCCCCCGACCCTGTACGCCGGGCCGGGGCAATGAGAAGGGGAAAATCGAGCGCCAAATTCAATACCTCCGGCACGCGTTCTTTGCCGCGCGGACGTTTCGCGATGTCGACGATCTGAACGCGCAATTTCGGCGCTGGCGCGACGAGATCGCGCATCAGCGCCGCCATCCCGAGCACCCCGATCAAACCGTCGCCCAGATCTTCGCGCAGGAGCAGCCGCGGCTTCTCCCGCTACCCGCGCATCCCTTCGACACCGCCGTGAAGCGGATCGTCACCTCCGGCAAAACCCCCTACGTGTGCTTCGACCGGAATAGCTACTCGATCCCCCATACGCATCGGCAGCAACCGCTCACCTTGATCGCGTCGCCGACGACGGTGCGGCTGATCGCCGGGGCCGCAGAAGAAATTGCCGAGCATCCGCGCAGCTACGACACCGGCCAAACGATCGAACAGGAGGACCATGTCGCCGGATTGGTGGCGGCCACGCGCCAGGCGAATCCCTCGAGTGCGCGCGACCGCCTCCGCCTCGCCGTGCCGGCGATCGCAACACTGTTGGAACGGCTGGCGGCGCGAGGCGAATCCCTTCGCGGCCACACCGCCCGTTTGCTGGCGCTGCTCGACGATTACGGCCGGCAGGAACTCGCCGCCGCGGTGGCCCAGGCCCTCGAGCGCGACGCACTCGGCGCCGGCGCCATTACCCATATTTTGGAAACCCGCCGGCGCCAGCGGGGACAGAAGCCGCCCATGCCCTTGGCGTTACCCGATCGGCCCGGGGTCCGGGATCTCGATCTGACGCCGCATCCGTTGGAGTCCTACGATGACCTCACCCGATCCGATCCCGACGACCCTGAGTGATCACCTGCGGCAACTCGGCCTCCTCTACACCGCCGACGAGCTGAATGATCTCGTCGCCCGCGCGACACAGAAGCGCTGGAGCCCGATCGTCTTGCTCGAGCACCTCGTCAAGGCCGAACTCGACGCCCGGACGCGACTGCGCGTGGAGCGCCGGCTGAGAGACGCGCGCCTCGGCCGCTTCAAGATGATGGCTGATTTCGAGTGGGACTGGCCCAAACAGATTCATCGGCCCACGGTCGAACGCGTCTTCACCCTCGACTTCCTGGCCAAAGGCGAGAACGTCATCTTTGTCGCGCCGCACGGCCTGGGGAAGACGATGTTTGCCAAGAATCTCGTCTATCAGGCGATCCTGGCCGGGCATTCCGCCCGCTTTCTGACGGCGTCGGAGCTCTTACTCGATCTCAATGGGCAGGAGACCGCCCGCGCACTCGAGCGGCGCCTCCGCAGTTACGCCAAACCCTCGTTGCTCGCCGTCGACGAAATTGGGTACCTCGGCTACGATGCCCACGCGGCGGACCTGCTGTTTCAAGTGGTCAGCCGCCGCTACGAACAGCGATCCCTGGTGGTGACGACAAATTTGCCGTTCAAGCAATGGAACACGGTCTTTCCCAATGCATCCTGTGCCGTGGCGCTCATTGATCGGCTCACCCATCATGCGGAGATCATTCCCATTGAGGGCGAGAGTTATCGGCTGCGCGAGGCGGAACTCGCCCAGCAGGCGCGCCGCGCCCCGGCCGAGGCCGACGACCGGAAGCGCCCTTCGAAGGCCTAACCTGCGATGCCCCAACGCCTGACGCATCTCGATACCATCCACGCCAACGCGCTCCTCCAGCAACGCCTGGCCAAGTACCTCGTCCTCCAATGCGTCCGCAATTCGCACCTGGAGGACCTGCATGCTGGGATCGCCCCATCATCCGCCACCGGCGATTATGCCGACGTGACGGTCACCAGCCCATTCGGCTCGATTCCCTGGCCCCGTGTCTCCCGCTTCAATGATGAGGAAATGAAACAGCTGATGATCGACGTCGTCGATCGCACGTACCAATTCCTCCACACGCTCTTCGATGAACACACCGGCCGGGAGCTCCTCGGTTGGCTCGCCGAACACGATCCCGTTCCAGCGTGGAATGCACCTCGACACGTTGAGGCGACGTGATCACCGACGCTGATAGAGGGGCGATCAACCTCGGTTCAAATTTGCGCGCTTTTCAATGAGCGCCAACACGAAAACCTCGCCCGCTGATGGTTGACGTCGACTCACGTTGTGATTCCGCTGACTGATCCTGGCGGTCGTCGCCGGTTTGGTGCAGCGCGAGCAGCAGGAGGCCCTGGAGTACCTTCGAGCAGAGACCGGATTCTTAAGCTCATCCGTCGGTGCAACCGGTGCAATGCAGCGCGGCAACCATGGCATCTCCGGCAGCCATGGCATCAAAATTCCTGTAAGTTCTTCGATCTACAGGGCGACTGTGAGTCCGAATCCCACTCTCGCTAGAGCTAGAGGATCATCCGCGGGCGTCACTGCGCGCCTATGGCACTGCAACGCTTAGTGCGTTTCGCCGTGGACTCGTTGCTGGGGCGACTCGGGGCAGAGCGGCACCCAGCTTTCGCCACCCAGTGAACAATCAGTGAACAATTTGCTCCGAACAACAGTGAAGCTTCGCCTCAAACCGCCGAGTAAGAGCCGTGCTTGTTCGTACCACCCGTGGTGACGCGATGCCCTCGGGCACGTGCGCAGCTCCGGCGAAGCTTCAGGGTCGGCCGCTGCGCGGCCGTTTAGATGTTGGGACCGGTGCGAAGACCGGCGTTCTTCTTGAGAAGTGCCATCACCGGGATCTCTGGCAGGAGGTTCCGATGACGCCCAACATTGCCGACATTATCCGTCACCACGTGGCGCTCGAGGTGCGCTGTATTGACCGCCTGTATGTAAATGGCTACATGCCCAAGCTCCAAACCTCAGGCGGCCTCTGCTACTTCCTCCGCGATCATCGGGGGCACCCCATTCCCTCGCCCGCGCTCTTTAAGCCGATCCACGACCGCTTCATCAGCGCCGTCCAACACTTCGCGATGCGCCACAACATTCCCGTGGTGCCCTTCGAATCGGGCCAGGACAAAGATGCCATCGTCGCGCGGTATCGGGCCCACTTCACGCGCCCGGATGGCGTGGTGGTCCTGGGCGTCGCCCAAGAGAAGATGCGATCGTTCAAGGCGCACAAACGGGCCGGGCCGGGAACGAAGGTCGACTTCGACTTCTCGCGCCAGCCGGTCGCCGTCAAGCACTACTACTTTTATCTCCATGATCGGGCGTGGGGCCCGGCGTTCCTCAAGATCGGCACGTATCTGCCCTATCCCGTGAAGCTCTGTCTCAATGGCCACGAATGGGTCAAGCAGCGCCTCCGGCGCGATCGCATTCGGTTCGAGAGTCTCGACAACGGCTTTCTGTCCTGCACCGATCCCGTCGCGCTCCAAGCGGCCTGCGACGCCCTCGGCCACGCCGACGTGCAAGCTTTCTTCGATCGCTGGTCGCACCACCTGCCGTGGCCGATGACCGATAAGGACCGCGCCGCCGGGTACGACCATCGCCTGACGATCTGGCAGATCGAAGTCAGCCTCACCCAGGTCTTTCACCGGCCGGTCCAGGGGCGACACTTTTTCGAGGCCGTCATCCGCGAGAATCTCGACTTGGGACGGCCCGATCGCGTCCGCCTGCTGTTTCCGCTCCGCCTCACGCGCGCCACCCCGCCGCCGGCCTTTGGCTATCGCACCCGCGTGATCACCGACGGGGTCCAGCCCAGTCTAGACATCGACTACAAGTCGGCGCACGTCAAGCAGTATTTCAAAGAGCAGCACGCCCTCCGGACCGAAACCACGATCAACAACCCGAAGGACTTCTACGTCGCCAAGCGCGTTGCCAACCTCATGCATCTGCGCGACCTGGGCCAGCAGGTCAATCGGAAACTCCTGGAAGTCGAGCGCGTGAGCCACCAGTGTGTCCTGACCCAGGACGCGCTCGACCGTCTGCAGCGACCAACCCTGGAAGGCGGCCAACGCGCGTCCGCACTCCGCTTCGGCGACCCGCGCGTGATGGCGCTACTCCAGGCGATCACTGGTTTCACCCATCTGCCCCAGGGCTTCCGCAACCGCGACCTGCGGCCTCACGTCGAAGCCCTCCTCGCTCGTCGGTACACAGCCGCCCAGATGACGTATGACCTGCGCCGCCTGCGCCTTAAAGGACTGATCTATCGCATCCCGGACACCCATCGCTACACTGCAACGACGTACGGGCTCAAAGTCGCGTTCTTCTACAGCAAACTGTATTTGCGTATCCTCCGCCCCCAGTGGAACGCGCTCCTGCCCGACAGCGACCACGTGCCGAGATCATTGCGCACGGCTCTCGATCGACTCGCCATGGAAATTGACAAACTTCATCAGAAGGCCGCTTTTGCCGCCTGAAAAACTTGCTTCAACCGTTACGATCTCATGCGTTGAAGATGTCTAGGTAACAGCAGGTACCACCGGGCGGCTAAACCACTGAAGAACCAACAAGATGCAGTACCGGCATTAAGCTGTTAACCGGAGGGTTGCTGGTTCGAGTCCAGCCTGAGGAGCCACGTTTCCTGAGGAAATCAGCAACCTTCCGCATCACGTCGTTCCCGCCATCCCCCGCCTGATTGATACGCGATTGATACGCCGTCCAACGCGTGTCTGACCGCGGGGCCGCGCGCGCGTCGATACC
>DATFVZ010000403.1:0-3131 GCA_035259785.1 Gemmatimonadales bacterium | reverse complement strand
GACGTGCCGGAGCAAATTCGTGCCGAGCTCTGGTCCCGCTTTCGGGAAGCGATCGAGCCGTTGCGAGCGGCTGGGAAGCTTGGCGCAGTCCACTTCCAATTCGCCCCATGGCTCGCCTTTCACCCGGAGAACTTCAAGCATGTTGATGAGTGCATCGGCCAGCTCGAAGGTCATCGGCTCGCCGTAGAGTTTCGAAATAGCTCTTGGTTCGAAGGAACGCATGCGGACCGAACCCTCTCCTTCGAGCGCGAGCGGGACCTCGTAAACGTCGTGGTCGATGGGCCGCAAGGGTTCCCGAACAGCGTCCCCGCTGTCTGGGAGGTTACCTGCGATGCGCTCGCAATCGTGCGGCTACACGGCCGCAACCGTGAGACGTGGAATCAAAAGGGCCTGACGACCTCGGCTGAGCGGTTCAACTACGACTACCCCACCCTGGAGCTCGAGGAACTCGCCGGGAAGATCGAGACGCTGTCTCGCAAGGTCCGTACTACGGCGGTGGTTCTGAACAACAACTACCAGGATCAGGGCCAGCGCAACGCCCGGGAGTTGATGGGAATTATCGCGCGCGGCGGGGGCGGCGCGTCTTCAGGCCCCTAAGCATTGGCTACCCGCGTCGTTTCGCGGTCGCGGCGGCGAAACAGAATCGCAGCGCTAAGCCCGCCGCACGAGCGCGCGCGCGGCGGCGGCCATCGACTTCGCCATCGCCGCGGCCACTGGGGCGAGCGGCGCATCGGCGCGCGTGAACATGCCGTGCGTGATCGGCGGCAGCCGCTCGGCAATCGGTATCTCCTGGAGGAGATCCCGCGCAAACGGGTGTGCGAGCATCCAGCGCGCCACGAACGTGAGCATGTCGGTCTTCGCGGCGATCGCGACGATGCCGTTGAACGACTCGCACTGAACCAGCGGCGGTCCAGGGGCGGGGAGGCTTGCCAAAGAGAACGCCCGATCGAGCACACCCAGGCGCGGCGCAAGGGTGAGCCATTCTGCTTGGGCAAGCTGAGCAAGCGATCGGGCGTTGCGCAGCGGGTGACCCTTGCGCGCCGCGACGACGAAGTCGCTGCGGAACAGCGGCCGGAACGCGAGCCCCGGATCGAGCTCGGCCTCGGGCCGGAGCCCCACCCCGAAGTCGAGCGTCTCGTCCCGGACTTGCGGCAGCCACGCCGGACGCCGGCCTTCGACGATGCGAACGCCCGCCTGCGGGAACTGCTGGCGAAACGCCTTCACCGCGTCCGGCACGATCAGGGTCATTTCCACGGGTCCAACGCCAAGCGCCACCGACCCTCCCCGCTCGCCCCCGAGGTGCGCGAGCTCCTCCGCAGCCTTGCGCAGCTCCGACTGGACCACGCGTGCCCGCGCGACGAAAGCGCGGCCAGCGGGCGTCGCCACCACGCCATGCTGTGTCCGGTCCATCAGGCGCACCCGCAGCTCCTCCTCGAGCTGCCGGAGACTCTTCGTGATTGCCGGCGGCGATACGCCGAGGCTCCGCGCCGCGGCGCGGATGCTTCCCGAATCGACGACGGCGAGGAACACCCGGATCTGGTTGAGGCGCATGGTGCCAACCTACTGGTTAACATGGTGAGTTAGCCGTCATCTTACCGGGCGCGCTGCGCCGTGTTCTACTGCGGTCGCGACCGGGGACAACGGCGCAGCCCGAAGGAGTCGAACGATGAACTTCATGATTCGATCCATCTTTGCGGGCGCGCTGCTCGCCGCAGCATTCGCGGCAAGCCAGACGGCTGCGCAGTCGACGCCGGCGTACCCGACCAAGCCGATCCGCATGATCGTCCACTCTCCTCCAGGAGCGGCCCCCGATGTAGTCGCGCGGATCATCGGCGAGCGGCTCGGCCTCGCCCTCGGCCAGCCCATCGTGGTGGAGAACCGTCCCGGGGCAAGCGGATCGATCGCGCTCGCTGCGGTCGCCAAGGCCGAGGCGGACGGGTACACGCTCGGCACGATGTCGCCGCCGCAGGCGGTGGCGCCTAGCCTGGTGCCGCAACTTCCGTACGACACCGCGCGCGACCTTGCTCCGGTGCTGCAGACGACGCGAGCCCCGATGATTCTCGTCGTCCGCGCCGGCTCACCGTCGCGTTCGCTCCCTGGGCTAGTCGCGGCGGCGAAAGCGCAGCCGGGGCGGCTCACCTACGCGTCGGCCGGGAACGGCACCCCGCAGCACCTGGCAGTCGAGGCGTTCAAGCTGCGCGCCGGGGTCGACATTCACCACGTGCCGTACAAGGGCTCGGTGGCCGCAGTAACAGCACTGCTCGGCGAGCAGGTCGATCTGGTGGTCACAACCGCGGTTACGGTTGGACCACACATCCAGTCCGGCAAGCTGCGCGCGCTCGCCACGACCGGGCCTACCCGCATGCCCGAATTCCCCGAAGTGCCGACCCTGGCGGAGCTCGGTCTGACCGGCTTCGACGTGCGCGATTGGCAGGGGCTCGTCGTCCCGGCGAGGACGCCGCGGCCCATTATCGATCGCATAGCGACCGAGGTGGCCAAGGTCCTCGAGCAACCCGAGGTAAAGGACCGACTCGCCGGGATCGGCATGGAGCCCGTCACCGACTCCGATCCCGAAGCGTTCGGCGCATTGATCCAGTCCGAGCTCGCACGCTGGGCCAAGGTCGTGCGCGAGGCCGGCATTCGCATGGACTGACGACGAACCGGGAGCCGATATGCAATTCAGCGCTCGTCACACGCAGCCGCTTCACCACCGGCCCGACGGCGGCGGCAGAGTGCAGCGCATCGCATCGGGCACGCTCCGCAAGCTGCCGGAGCTGTGCATCACCGACTCGCTGGCGGCACGGCTCGCAGCCAGTGGCAGGGGAAGAATGAGACGTATATCTGGCTTCCTGTTTGGTCTGTTGGCGCTGCTGACCGTCGGGAGTTCAGCCGCACAATCGAATTACCCCGAGAAACCGATTCGCGTTGTCGTTGGTTTCCCGCCCGGTAATTCGGCCGACATCGTCGCGCGGTTGCTCGGCCAAAAATTGGCCGAGACGCTGGGAAAACCGGTCGTGGTCGAAAACGTTGCGGGAGCCGCCGGCAATATTGCGGCAGAGCGTGTGGCGAAAGCGGCCCCGGATGGCTATACGCTCGCGTTCGGGACCAACGGGCAGATGATCATCAATCCC
>DATFVZ010000402.1:0-3616 GCA_035259785.1 Gemmatimonadales bacterium | reverse complement strand
GCCTCCCCGAAGAGATCGATGAACGATTTCGGAACTTCGCCTCGCTCGTCGGCGCCGTGGTACGTGAACGGATCGCGCACCGATCCGGTCACGATATGGACGGTCACCGCCATCTTCATTTCCGTCGCGGCTGCCCAGAATGGGTCGTAATAATGATCGCGGTACGGGAGCGCGCCGGTGGGCGGGTTCGTCGCGATCATCACCCCGCGCAGGCCGCGTTTTGCCGTCCGATGCAGCTCCTCCACGGCCCAGTGCACGTCGTCGATCGGAACGAGCGCGACTCCGACCAGCCTCCGCCTGTCCGTGGAGACGTACTCGGCGATCCAGTCGTTGTAGACCCGGGCGCATGCCTTGCGCGCCGCCGGATTCAGGATGCGCGGGATCCACAGACCCCAGGTGGGATTCAGGACCTCCGCCGCGATCCGGTCCGAGTCCATCAGCGCGAGTCGACGAACCGGATCCTTGCCCGCCTGCGCCAGGTCAGCAAGCCGACGGTCCGTATCGTTGGCGTCGACCATCTCCTCCACCCGTGCGGCTTCCCCCTTGCGGCCGAGATAGAAGAACCGGCCTGCCATGCCCTGAAAGCCCTCGACTGTCTTGGGGATATGACCTTCGTATCGCCCCGCGAGTGCCTTCTCCCAGAGATCCTCCGGCTCCAGCACGTGCGAGTCGGCGGAAATGATTGTGTCCTTGGTTGCCATCCACTCACCTCCCGGGGTGCGGGATTAGATGTACCGCAATGGTATGCCAATCGAGCCGGGCTGGATATGATAGAAGAGGCTCCTCGCTCGAAGAGGACTGCCGATGTCGAAGATCACCCGCGGCGACCCGAAAGGCCTGAAAAACGTACGGGCAAACGTCTATCACCACTTCATCAGAGTCGACAACCCGAAGACTCTGATCTTCCTGTCGGGTCAGCTCTCCCGCGACGCTGACGGAAATCTCGTGGGGCGCGGCGACATGGCGGAGCAAACGCGACAGGCCATTCGCAACATGCGCACCGTACTCGAGGCGGCAGGCGGCACCCTGGAGGACATCGTCTCGGTCGTCGTCTACACGACGGACATGCGCGCGTTCAAGGATATCGTCCAGGCGCGTACCGAGTTCTTCACGGGCACGCTCCCTACCAGCACGATCGTCGAGGTGAATCATCTCGCCGATCCGGGTTTGATGATCGAGTTCCAGGCCATCGCTGCCCTGTGAAAGGCTCGCGGCGTAGCGCACCCGCAGCCGCCGGCAGGCGCGTGGCCGTAACGTCCGCCGATCGCGTCTTCTCCCAGATCGTCTCGGACATCCACGCTGGCGTCATTCGACCGCGCGACGCGATCTCGGAGCGGGACGTCGTCCGGCGGTTCGGGGTGAGCAGGACACCGGCGCGCGAAGCGATCAAGCGGCTCTTCGAGCGCGGCGTCCTGCAGGTCGGTTCGAGACGCATGGCGACCGTCAAGGAGATCGGCGAAAAGGATCTGCGCGATCTGTATGACCTGCGTCTGCGCCTCGAGGCTGAAGCAGCGAATCTCACCGCGAAATACGCAACCGTCAGCGAGATCGCGGAGCTACGCAGCATCAATCGCGAGTTCGTTCGGGCTTTCCGCGCACGCGATCTCGCGCGGATGCTTCACGTTCGCGCCCAGTTTCACTCCGTACTTGTCCATGCGACGCGGAACGCGTGGCTTGCAAAAATGCTCATCATGCTTCGCGACGAAGCTTATGTGGTGAGGCATGCGCACTGGGAGGATCCATCCCGCGCGCGGGACGCAATCAAGATGCATCAGGAAATGATCGATGCGCTTGCGTCGGGCGACACTGCCCGCTATCGGCAGGTCACACTGAGACAGATCAGGGATGGACTCAGTACGTACCTCTCCCGGCTACGTCCTGCCCAGCGAACCGCGTCCATCCGTCCGGCGTCCTCGAAGAAGGGCTAGGCACGATTGGAGCTGGCCGTCGGCCCCGAGCGGGTCAGGTGGCATCGCGACTTGCCTTATGGACGGCGATCTGCCACGTGTTACCCCACTTGTCTTCGATCATGCAACGACGATCTCCATACGGGGTGTCGAAAGGCTCTTCGATGGAGGTGGCGCCGCACTCAAGGGCGCGGCGATATGCTGAGTCGAGATCGCTGACGTAGACATACAGAAAGGCCATGCGAGCGCCACGAGGTCCCGCTTCGCTGACCATGATTTTGGAGTCACCGATTTCGATGATGGATGGCGAAGCGGGGTCGTGAGCTCCCGCCGCCCGAAAGACATACAACAGAAACTCTATGAGCCCGCTTGCGTTGTGCGCCACGATCCTGGGCGTCACGGTGTGCCAGCCAGCAGGTGCCAAGCTATCCGCGCCGATTGCCTCAATCATTGCGCACCTCGCCGCTTGTGCCACCTAACATCCGCATTAGCAGCAGCCGCTTGCGCGGTCGGCTGCAATGAGTTGTCAGGCGGCAATGTCGCGTGCCTTACTTCGGCCGCTCCCAAACGAGCACGCCGACGACTTGTCTGCCTTCGGAAATGACCGGCGGTGCAGTGAGCCTTATGCGATTCTCGGTCATTTCGATGAAGCGTTTCTGGAGGGTGCCCGTCCAGTTGGGATACCAACTGGTCTGCAGCGTGTGCGTTACAAACCGCTCCTGCTCATTGACTTCGTAACGGCCGCAATAACCGACGAATGTTTCAAAGGCTGCAGCCTTTTCGTTTACGCTGCCGCCCATGAAATCCAGACTAGCGAATTTCGGTCTATTAGGAGCCATGATATTGACGCACATGTAACCGTCCGGGCTGTACGTGATGATGCCGGCGGCGCCCTTGCCCATGGGCATCGGCACCTCGACATCTCCGGACAAGATTCCCCAGGAAACAAGCGTCCAAGTTCCGACCAGTCGCTCCCTTAGCGACTGTCCGTATGCAGCGGTTGACAGAAGCGCAAGGCAGAGAACCATCGCAATACGCATGGCTGGCTCCCCCGTAGTTGAGTGCAAATGGCGACGCCAGGGGTGGTGTTGTAGAGCGTCGGGAAGTCATCGAGACCGGATCGCCCGACGCCGAGCAACTCCTCGGTCCACTATCGTCTACTCCATCGGTAACGACCACACGCTCAGTTAAGTTCCAACGAGCGTCTCAGGCAATGCTCGTCATCAGGCAGGCCTAGAGGGCCCGCGGCGTGCTGCAGGCCGCTTGGGCGGCGTTCGCGAGACGAAATCCTTCAGCCGATCGGCATATTCCTCGAAGCGCTCGGGATCGGAGTCGCGCAGCGCGGCCAGCGCGTCGAGCCAACGTTCGAACTCCGCGGTGCTCCTTGCCTCGCCATTGTCCTGCTTTGCTTCCCTGACCGCGCCGACGATTTGCTTACGCGTTTCCCGATACTTGGCGATGGAGCGCTCTTCCGTCGCGGACAACGGCGGAGGCGGCAGACGTTCCACCAGGATGTCGAGCACTTCCTGCATGCGCCCGAGCTGCTTGCCGTAGCTGCCGGCGCGGGAGAGCACGTGATTCTCGATCGCCGCATCCCCCTGGTTGATCGTAACGTTGAACTGCGGATTGATGAAGCGTTGCCAGTCGGTGACCGGGTTGATGAGAAAGTTCTTGAACCACGGAAAGAGATCGAAGGTTGAGGCCATGGA
>DATFVZ010000401.1:0-13860 GCA_035259785.1 Gemmatimonadales bacterium | reverse complement strand
CCCTCCGCCCGCCCCGCCTACGGCGTCATCGACTCGGCCCGCCTCACCACCGCCGATCGAGACGCGCTCCACGTCGCCGACCGCGTGCAGCGCCACCTCGATCTCCGGGGACGCGGCGGAGCTATAGAGCTCGAACGCCACATTCCCGTCGAAGTCGTCCGACTCGAACGCCGTGGGAGGCGGCTGAACCCGCTGCACCGTTCCCAGGCTCTGCGCCTTACGGAGAAGAAGCATGGCGCGGCCGCCCTTGAGCGGAGCCTCTGGACGGATCGTGACTTGAACGAGGCGTCCGGAGCCCGAAGGAGCGGGGGCGGTAGATGAAGCGGCGGTAGGTGAGTCGGCGGTAGATGAGACGGTAGATGAGGCGGCGGTCAGCGGCTTTGCGAGAGCGCGGTCGAGCTCCGCCGAGACCGCGGACAGATCGAGATCACGCTCGTGTCCTTTGACGGCAAGCTCGACGGCTTTCTCCAACGCGTCGGTCGCTCGGAACAGCATCTGCAACGTGTCGTCGGTTGGCGGCTTTCCGCTGCGACGCAACTGATCCAGCAGATTCTCCATGCGATGCGCGAGGTCGGCAACGCGACCATATCCCATGGTCGCGGCCATCCCTTTCATGGTGTGGACGGCGCGGAAGATCCCGCTCACGGGCTCGGGCGAGGATGGCCGGCGTTCCCACTCGAGCAGCAGCTGATTGCAGGCGCTCAAGTGCTCCCGGCTCTCGGCCAGAAACAGCTCGGCGTACTGCGACAGGTCCATTCGGTGCTATCCCAACACGCGCTGAACTGCTTCGAGGACACGAGAGGGTTGGAACGGCTTGACGACGAAGTCCTTGGCGCCGGCCTGAATCGCTTCGACCACGAGAGCCTGCTGCCCCATCGCGCTGCACATGAGGATCTTTGCGTCGGGGTCCTGCTTCACGATCTCCCGGACCGCATCGATCCCACCCATGTCGGGCATCACGATATCCATCGTCACCAGGTCGGGCTTCAGCTGGCGGTATTTCTCCACGGCTTGCGTCCCGGTCTCGGCCTCGCCGACCACTTCGAAACCGGCCTGTGCGAGGATATCCGTGATCATGGTCCGCATGAAGATGGCGTCATCACAGACGAGAACCGTGTGGCTCACTGCGCGCTCCTTAGTTAGTCAGAACCGGGCCTAACAGAGCTGCCACGTTCAGGACGATGAACAAGTTGCCCGCCACGTCCCCAGCCGCACGGCGTCCGACCGCCTTTACGAGCGTGGGGTCGACGCCGGGGAGGCTTTCGCGGTGCTCCAGCGTTGTATCGCCCACCGCCAGCATGTCCACCACTTCGTCCACCGTAAACCCGATGAGTTTCCGACTGCGCTCGTTTACCCCTTCGGCCGAGTTGGAACGTTCCAACTCGAGGATGATCGTCGACCCGGCAGCGGCGTCGGGAAGCGGAGGCGTCGTCGGAGGATCCCGCCCTAACGCACGCCAGCCTTCCACCACGGTCACCAGCGTGCCGCGGACATTTACGAGCCCCGCGACAACCGGAGGCGCGCCCGGAATACGCGTCGTTGGGAGGCGCGGGAGAATCTCCCGCACTTGATCGACCTCGGCCGCGCACGACAGCCCTCCCACGCGAAACACGAGCAGGCGAGCAGTGGGAACGGTCGCGAGGTTTTTTTCACTCATCGGATGCGAAGAAGCCAAAATAGTGCAACGGTTTACCCTGAGCAAGCAAATTCGCGTCATCGGCCGCTGCGGCGAGCGCCGGGCGCAAATCTGCTGGCCATTCTGACATGAGCGTGATGGGCGCGCCGGTGACCGGGTGCGTGAACGACAGCGCGGCTGCGTGCAACAGCTGTCGCGGCGCGAGGGCTTCCAGTCGCTCGGCTTCTCCGCGAGCCGACGGCGTAACGCGGCGGCTGCCGCCGAAGGTGTACTCGCGGTCCCCCACCACAGGGCAGCCAACGTGCGCGAGGTGCACGCGAATCTGGTGTGTGCGCCCCGTGCCGAGCCGCACCCGCAGCAGATCGCAGTGCGCGAAGCGCGCGACGACCGCGGCGTGTGTCACCGCGTGGCGGCCGCCCTCGGCCACCGTCATGCGCTTGCGCTCCTTCGCGTGACGCGCGATCGGCGCTTCGATGTCCACCGGACTCTTGCGCAGGTGCCCCCAGACCAGGGCCGCGTAGACGCGCTTGACCTGGCGACGCTCGATCGCGCCCGCAAGTCGGCGATGCGCGAGATCGCTCTTTGCAACAACGAGCAGTCCCGACGTATCACGGTCGAGGCGATGGACAATCCCGGGACGTCCCTCGGTGCCACGCGACAGCTCCGTGCCCCGCCCCACCAACACATTGACGAGCGTGTCGTTCCAGTGTCCCGGCCCCGGGTGCACCACGAGGCCGGCGGGTTTGTCCAGAACCGCGAGGTGCTCGTCTTCGTACACAAACTGCAGCTCTGTATGCGCGGGGGCGTACGTGCGTGGCGGCGGCTCGTCGGGAGGCAGGTCTACGATGACTTCGGTGCCGCGCTCCAGAACTGCGGACGCGCGCAGCGCCTTGCCTCGTGTGGTAACGCGCTTATCCGCTATGAGACGTCCGGCTTGAGTACGGGAGATGCTGAGCTGGTCGGCGAGAAATCGATCGAGACGGTCGGTATTGGCTACGACACAGAACGTGATGTTCAAGGTTCGGCGACGTGCGCCTCCTTCGCCCGCTGCTGGGCGCGGCCTTCTTGCCAGAGCGAGACGCCGAGCGCGATGGCGCCGATGGTGATCGCCGAGTCGGCGACGTTGAATGTGGGCCAGCGCCACGCCCCGACACCGATGTCCACGAAGTCGACGACACCTTGCGCGCTACGAATGCGATCGATCAGGTTGCCGACCGCACCACCGCAAACAAGCGCGAGCGCGACGAGGCGAAAGCGATCGCCGGGGCGCGTCCCGCGCACCAGCGAGGCCAGCACGAAGAGGGCCACGATGGCCAGGCCGAGAAAGATCCAGCGGGAGTTTTCGCCCACGTGGAGCCCGAACGCGGCGCCCTCGTTGTAGACCAGGCGGAGCTGCACGATGTCGCCCATCACGGCCAGCGGCAGGCGGCGCGCGAGCAGCGATTCGGCGATCAGCTTGCTGACCATATCAGCGACGACGACGGCGGTCGCCGTCACCCAGAACAGCCGGCGTTCAGCGACGCTTTCCATCTTCCTCTTTCGCCTTGCACTTGATGCAGAGACGGGCATGTGGAAGCGCGTCGAGGCGGTCGAACCCAATATCCTCGCCGCACTGCTCGCACCGGCCGAAGCGCTCGGGCGAGCCGTACAGCCGCCGCAGCGCTTCATTGACATGCCACAGGTAGCGACCCTCCTGCGACGCGAAGAGGAATGCCTTCTCGCGTTCCATGGCGTCGGTGCCCTGATCCGCCATGTGGAAAGAGTAGCTCGAGAGGTCGCCGTCGGACGCCTGGAGGCTCGAGTTGAAGGACTCGCCGTAGTGGCCGAGCTCTTTGATCACCCGGGCCCGCTCTTCCAGCAGCCGCTTCTCCAGATGGCTCAGCTGCTTCTTGTTCAGGCCCTTGGTGGTCTTTGCGGCTGTTTTCGTTGACTTTGTCGGCATTATCGAGTTCCGCCCTTTCGTCCGTCATGACGCCGAAGCGCAATCGTGGTCCGACGTCCTTCGATGTCTACGTCCCGCTGTAGATCGGGTTCGTCGAGCGCCGCATCGAATACCATCCGGCGCGCCAACGTTTCACCTTCGACGTAACCCTGAAACGCGCGTGTCGCGGCGACGACATCCTCGGCGCCGGAAACACTCAACTCGATGCGCGTCGTGTATTCGTATCCCGCCTCCTTGCGGAGGCGCTGCACGCGATTGACCACCTCGCGCGCCAGTCCTTCCTGCACCAGATCGTCGTTCAGCTCAGGGTCGAGCGCGACGACGTATGGACCGTCGGCCTGCACCAGCCACTCGCTTGCGACCTCGCGCGTGACCGTCACATCCTCCGGCCTGAGCTCCCACTCGCCTATCTGGATTGTGCCGCCCTGCTCCAACGTTTGCAGCTCGCCGGCGTCCAACTGGGCGACCGCCTCCGCGACGCGCGGCGTGTCCTTCCCGTACCGCTTGCCGAGCGTACGAAAATTCGCCTTGCCACGGAGCCGCACCAAATCGTGGTCGGACGCGACCACCTGCACCGCTTTTACGTTGACCTCGGCAGCCAAGATATCTAATAGGTCTGACAAGGCCGGGCCCTGGGCGGTCACCGGAACCGCCAGTTGCATGCGGGCCAGCGGCTGCCGCACCCTCAGGTTACGCGATTCCCGTGCCGCCCGTGCCAGGGATGCCAGCCGCCGCACGGCGCCCATGGCCGCCAGCAGCTCCGGTTCGCGGTGCCCACGATCACCCGGGAAAGGCGCCAGATGGACCGAGGTTCCGGTAAGCGCCCGATGCACCCAGTCGGACATGAATGGAGCCGCCGGCGCGAGCATGCGCACCGAGGCCACCAGCGTCTCGTGCAATGTCTCCAGGGCGACGGGATCGGTCGCGCGATCGGGAGCCCAGAAGCGGGGACGATTGCGGCGAATGTACCAGCGGGACAGATCCTCTCCCACGAAGTCCATGATCGCGCGCACGCCCGCGGTAACGTCGTACCCCGCCCAGGCCTGCCGGACGAATGCTACAACTTCGTCGAGCCGGGCGAGCAGCCAGCGATCGGCCGCGGGCCGCTCCGCCGGCGGCGTCGCATCCTCTTCGGCGGGTGCCCGCCAGTCCTGCGCATAGCGGCGGAAGAAATCGTACGTCGAGCGCAGCGTGTTGAGGAACCCTCCGGAGATTTCGGGAATCTGTCGCTCGTCGAAACGCTTCGGCAGCCAGACCTGACTCTGACCGAGCAGGTACAGGCGCACCGCGTCGGCGCCGTGCGTCTCGATCACTTTCCAGGGATCGACGACGTTGCCACGGCTCTTCGACATCTTCTGACCGTGCACGTCGAGCACGTGCTCGTTCACAATCACGTGCTTGTAGACGATCGAGTCGAAAGCGGTCACCCCGATCGCGAGCAGCGAATAGAACCAACCGCGCGTCTGATCGACGCCTTCGCAGATGTAGTCCGCCGGGAAGTGCGCCTTGAAATCAGCCTGATGCTCGAACGGATGGTGCCACTGCGCGTACGGCATCGACCCCGAATCGAACCAGGCGTCGATCACTTCCGGCACGCGCCGCATCGTGCCTGGGCACTCGTGACAGCTCCAGGTATACGTGTCGATGTAGGGTTTGTGAGGATCGAAATCCGCCGGCAGCGATTTTCCCCAGCGCTGCGCCAGCTCCTCGTACGACCCGATCACCTCGCGATGCTCGCGGTCGGCATCGCATTCCCACACGTTGAGCGGCGTGCCCCAATAGCGGTCGCGCGACAGCGCCCAGTCGACATTGTTCTCCAGCCACTCGCCAAAACGGCCGGTGCCGACTTCCGGTGGATGCCAGTCGATTTCGCGGTTCACCTCGAGCAGGCGAGCCTTCACCGCCGTAGTGCGCACGAACCACGACGTGCGCGCGTAGTAAATCAGCGCCGAGTCGCAGCGCCAACAGTGCGGATAACTGTGGGTGTATGACCTCGTTTCGAGCCAGCGTCCGTCGTGTTTCAGCCGCTCGATGATCAGGCGGTTGGTGTCCTTATCGGTGACGAGCTTGGTCTCGACATCCGGCCACGTGGTGCCGCGGAACGTGCCGTCGGGCGCGACCGGATTCACGAACGCGAGCCCGTTTTGCTGTCCGGTGGCGAAGTCGTCGGCCCCAAACGCTGGCGCCATGTGGACAAGCCCCGTGCCCTCGTCTGCGGTAACGAACGCGCCTGGGACGATCACGAAGCGCTGGCCGTCTTTGGGAAACGGCACGACGTCGAATGGCGGAACGTACTTCTTACCCAAGAGCTCGCGGCCCCGGAAGGTCTTGACCAGCTCGCCCTCCACGAGCGGATGGCCATGGACGTGCACGTCGGCAGCGCGCGCGACGGCGACGATATAGCTCGCGGTCTTGCCGCCGTCGTGGAACGCATATTCGCCGTACTCGAGCTCGGGGTCCACGGCGACGGCCACGTTGGACAGCAGCGTCCACGGCGTCGTGGTCCAGATGATGAGGTTGCGCGGGTTATCGCCCTTGCGGGTCTGGAGTGGGAAGGTGACGTAGACGGAATTGGTCTGCACCGTCTCGTAGCCCTGCGCCACTTCATGGGACGACAGCGCAGTGCCACACCGGGGGCAATAGGGCAGGACCTTGTGACCGCGGTACAGCAACGCTTTTTCGTGCAGCCGCTTCAGCAACCACCACACCGTCTCGATGTAGTCGTTGCTGTAGGTGATGTAGGGGCGCTCGTAGTCGAGCCAGTAGCCGATTCGGTCCGACAGCGCTTCCCAATCGGCCTTGTATTTGAAGACGCTCTCGCGGCACAGCTTGTTGAAGCGCTCGACGCCGTACGCCTCGATCTCGCGCTTGCCGCTGATGCTCAACGCCTTTTCGACCTCGATCTCGACCGGCAGGCCGTGCGTGTCCCAACCCGCGATGCGCGTGACCGCCTGACCCAGCATCGTGTGGTAGCGGCACACCAGGTCCTTCAGCGTGCGCGAAAACACATGATGGATCCCCGGCCGGCCGTTGGCCGTGGGCGGCCCTTCAAAGAAGATGAACGGCGGGCCGTAGCGCGTCGCGTCGATGACGCGGGTGAACAGCCGCTCCTTCTTCCACGCGCCGAGCAGCTGCCGTTCCAGCGCGTCGATCGACTCCGCGGCGTCGGACAACGGGTACGGCATCAGTTCAGGCGCTCCACCACGCCACGCACGACCGTCGCGAGGCGCGGCTCGGCGGCGCGGGCGACGGCGATGATCTGCTCGACCGACGTCGGCTCCAGCGCGTCGGGCAGGCAGTTGTCGGTGATGATCGACAGACCCAGCACCCGCATGCCCTGGTGCACGCCTGTGATGACTTCCGGTACGGTACTCATGCCGACGATGTCCGCTCCCAGCGCCCGAAGCATCCGGTACTCGGCTGCGGTCTCGAGGTTGGGGCCAGGGACCGCGACGTAGACGCCTTCGCGCAACACGATTTTGTTTTCGACCGCGACGGCGCGTGCCAGCTTGCGCAGCTCCGGATCGTACGCGGCCGACATGTCGGGAAACCGCGGGCCTTCCGCATCTACGTTCGGCCCGACGAGCGGATTGTCGCCGAGCAGGTTGATGTGATCAGAGATCAACACGAGGTCGCCAGTGGACCACAGCGGATGCATACCGCCCGAGACATTGGACACGACCAGTGTTTTCGCGCCGAGCGCCTTCAGCACGCGCACCGGGAATGCGACCTGCTGGAGGGTGTAGCCCTCGTAGCGGTGGAACCGTCCCTGCATGATGGCCACCCGACTCCCCCGGTTGCCCAGTT
Source organism: Gemmatimonadales bacterium (assembly GCA_035259785.1). Classification (GTDB taxonomy): domain Bacteria; phylum Gemmatimonadota; class Gemmatimonadetes; order Gemmatimonadales; family GWC2-71-9; genus 20CM-2-65-7. The sequence continues at coordinate 6,475 of DATFVZ010000401.1, read as the reverse complement.
TGCCGAGCAGCAGCCGACCGGCGTGCGTCTCCACCGTCGGCGTCGGGAAGCCGGGGATTTCCGGATAGGGAATGGTGGTCTCGGCCTTGAGCTCGTCGGCGAGCGCGCCGAGTCCGGTACCCAGAATGACGGCGATGTCCGGAGACACCGAGGTCCGCGCCTCGATCGCGCGGACGGCATCAGCTACGACCATCAGTCGTGTTTGCCGTCGAGGGCGCGAAGCTCGGCGAGCTGCCGCTCGAGCAAGGCGCGAAATCCCCCGACGTACTGCTGGAACTGGCGCTCGGTCTCCGCCATGCGCGCCTTGACCGCGGTTTCGGCACTGCGCGCTTCATCGAGCACCCGTTTCGCTTCTGCTTCCGCTTCGCGCACGATCACCTGCCCTTCACGCTCCGCGGCCGCGCGAGTGTCCTGCCGAAGCTGCTGCGCCGCGACGAGCGCTTCGTTCATAGCCCTCTCGCGCTCCTTGAAAACCCGCAGCTGTTCCGTCACCGCCGCCACGCGCTCCTCGAGCACCTGGCGATCGCGGATCGCGCGCTCCAGCGCGTCCGCCACGCGCACGCGGAAGTCCTCGACGCCCTCGGTCTCGTAACCGCGCAGGCTCCTGCGAAACTCCTGTTTGCGAATGTCGAGCGGCGTGAGCGTGAAGACGTCGTCGTTCACGGACTTGTCTCCTTCACGTCCCTCGGGCCGAATAGCGCGGTACCCAGGCGAATCACCGTCGCTCCCTCCGCGAGCGCCGTAGCGTAATCGCCGGACATCCCCATCGAGAGGGTCTGCAGCCATACTCCGTTCTCCTCCTTTATCGTATCACGCAGCACGCGCAGGCCACGAAACACCCGGCGCTGCACGTCCACATCGTCAGTGAATGGAGCCACCGTCATCAATCCCTCGAGCCGCAGATTGCCGAGTGCGGCGATGTGTCGCGCGAGCGCCGGCGCCTCCTCGGGCGCGCACCCGCTCTTCTGCTCCTCGCCCGCCACGTTCACCTGCAGCAGCACGCGCAGTCCAGCTGCGCGCTTGTCGAGCTCGGTGGCGAGTGCCGCCGAATCGACCGAGTGCACGAGCTCGAAGCGACCGGGCACAAACTTCGCCTTGTTGCGCTGGAGATGCCCGATCAAATGCCACCGAATCCCCGGCTCCCCTCGCTCCGCTCGGGGCAGGCTCTGACTCCCGGCTCCCAACTCCTCCTGCTTTTTCAGCGCCTCCTGAACGCGATTCTCACCGATGTCCACCACACCCGCCGCGACGGCCGCACGAATCGCCTCGCTGCCGAAACCCTTCGTCACCGCGACGATCGTCACCGGGTGTGAGGCAAGCCGCGCGACTTCGGCCCTCACCTGCGCCAAACGCTCGGGGAGGGCCTCGAAACTCATAGCCTTCCAATATAGAGCCTGTGCGCTGGGAGCCTAAGGGCCTCGCAGAAGGTCGGCGAGTGGCTGGCTCGGATTCAGGTGATATGCCCGCCGCAGGTAGGCGCGAGCGTGCGCGGTATCGCCCCGCATGCGCGCGCCGTTCCCCAACTCGAGAAACGGCACGGAGAACGATCGGGCGACCAGCTGCGCCGCCGGCTCCAGCTTCAGGGTGTCGACCAAGAACAGGTTTCCGTACCGAAACACCGAGTCCGCTAGAACTCGGGTTCGCGCCGTGTCGACCTTGGTGCGCTGGATACCCTCAGGCCAGCGAGTGACCGTGTCGGCGCGAGGTACGACCCTGAAGACGAGACCCTGGAAAACGAGCTGCGAGTCGAGACCAAGCCAGGCCCCGCGCCCCGAGGTCTGTCCAAACGTGACCGATCGCGCCGGGAGAAACGACCCGAGCGTGTACAGGATCACCTGGTCAGCGACGCGCAGGTACGTGCCCCGCGGAATGCGCAATGACAACCCGCCGGCGCGAAAGTCGAGGTCGTCGCTCAAGCGGCCGGGTTCCATGCCGGCGATCTGTTCGGGTGTGAGCGGCAACTGCGTGCCGGCCGGCGCGGGAAGCTTGAGCGTGCGATAGATCGCCGGCGCGCCGGCGGTGTCGAAGGGTCGCACGGGTCGAGCGGCGAGCTGCTTCAAGTACCAGTCGAGGTTGGCCAGCGACAGGTTCACCATCGTGACGTCCTGCCGGATGTCCTCCACCTCCTGCAGGTACCAAACGGGGAACGTGTCATTGTCACCGAAACCGAACAGCGCGCCGTAGGGCTCGACCGATTGCAGCAGGTTATACGCGAAGTCCCGCGCCACATACGCGTCGGGCCCGCGCCGCGTCGCGGCCGTGAAATTGAGCCCGAACGGCAGCAATGCGATCAACGCCGCGGCTGCCACCACCAACCGCGACGCGACGGCGCGCCGCACAACATCCACGAGACCGAGCCCCGCGAATACACCCCACAGCTGGAAGCTCACCACAAAGAAGTAGTCGCGCTCCCGGACTTCGTGCTGGCTCATCGATGTGTAGACATTCCAGAACAGGGAGAACCCGGCCTTGAAGTTCATGTACACGACGAGACCGAGACCCGTGATGAGCCACACTGCAGCCACTAGATAGGTGAGGCCTGCATCGCGCCGGCGCGCGAAGCCAAAGCCGAAAACCCCGAGGATGGTGTAGATCAGCGATACGACGAACATCCCGACTGCGGGCAGCGAGCGCGCCCATTGCCAGCCGAAGTACACGAAGTAATTGATGAGCTGCTGGCCAAAAAGCGTAAACGAGCGCCCCGGATTGTCCCGGCCGGGGAAGAACATCGGGTTGTCGAAGATTCCCCGCCTGCCAAACTGCTCCCGCCGGATCATCGACAGCAGGTTCGTCCACGTTTCGGGATCGGATTCGTCGAGTAACGGCTGGAGGCCGGAGCGGATATAAAGGAACGCGTAGGTCGAGATGCCGACCGCGGCCAGCGCAATCGCGAGGATCGGAAACGCACGCGAGCCCGATAGCAGACAGGCTCCGACCGCCCCAAGCAGCAACACGCCACCAACGATTATCAGTCTCGTGCTGCCCAGGCCGACGGCGATGAGCACGACCCACAACGTTCCCAGCACCGCGCACTCGGCCCACTCGCGATGCCGCTCTACCGGATCGGGTGATGGTGCGGTTCGCAGCGTGTAGAACATGAACAGCACGACCGCCGGACCCGCCAGCAATGCGAGCAGGTGATTGCCGATGGACAGTGCGCCGATGTAGATGATGAGGAGCAGCAGATGTGGAGCGTGCGCGCTGCCGCGCACGTCCCGCCACCGCACGGCGAGCCACGAGATCGCGGCGACACTAAACGTCGCGATGGTGTAGACCTCGGTCTCGTTGCTGTTCTGCCAGGCAGTGAACGCGAATGCGGAGAGCACCGCGGCGGCCGCCGCGCCGCCGATGCGGATCAGCGGCGCTTCCCCGACGAGTAATCGCTCCGCCACCAGGAACAAGCAGCCCGCACCCGCTGCCGAGAAACAGGCGCTCATCAGGTTCAGCCGCCAGGCGTATTGACCGATCGCCAGCAGGTCAGCCCAGACGTGACCCAACATCACGAACAGCGGCGTCCCCGGCTGGTGCGGCACGCCGAGTACCTTGGCGGCGGTGATGAATTCGCCCGCATCCCACAGCGTGACGGTGGGAGCGAGGGTGATCACATAACCGATGAGGACCAGGAGTGCGACAACCGCGGCCTCCCGGTATGGAGGGGGGGGGCGCTGCGGGCGCTGCGCTGGATCAGGTTGCAGGCTGAGTCACACGCTCGCCGCCCTCGAGATGAGTGACGGCACCGGAGAGCAGGTCGCGCACCTGTTGTGGAATGAGATGGCGGTACAGCAGGCCGTGGCTCGCGACGGAGATGGTCGAGGTCTCTTCCGACACGACCAGGACCGTCGCATCCGTTTCCTCCGACAATCCGAGCGCCGCCCGATGGCGCGTGCCGAGCGACTTATCGGCCACTTTGAATTGCGTCAGCGGCAGCACGCACCCCGCGCCGATGATCTGATCGCCCCGAATCAGGATCGCACCGTCGTGGAGCGGGGAGTATGGCGTGAAAATCGTGGTCAACAGATCGGCGGAGACCTTCGCTTCCATCGGCACGCCGGTGGTGATGAACTCCTCGAGGCCGATGTCGCCCTCGACCGCGATGATCGCGCCGGTGCCGGCGCGTGACAGCCGATCCAGCGCCTCCGCGATTTCCTCCGCTACCGATTGCCGGTCGCCACGCGAGAATGCCCGCATGAAGCGCGATTGGCCGAGCCGCGCCAGGGCGTTGCGGAGCTCGGGCTGAAAGACGACGACGGCGGCAAAGGCGCCATACGTAAAGATTACGCCCAACAGCGTGCTGATCATCGTGAACTTCGCGAAGACCGCCACGAAGTAGGTGAGCGAGAGAATCACGAGGCCGATGACGATCTGCAGGGCCCGCGTGCCGACGAGAAACAACAGAAAGCGATAGATGACGAATGCAACGATCAGGATCTCGAAGAGATCCGGCCAGAGCCGCGGAGAGAGAAACTTTAAGGCGTCAACGTTCACGCTGGTTTGGTCGTCGCGCTCGCGAGTGAAAGGGCTTCGACTGTCAGGGCGACGTCGTGGACCCGGAACAACCGGGCGCCTCGCTCCCAGGCGAAGGCGCATGCGACCGCGGTGGCGCGATCGCGATCCTCCACGGGCCGACCGGTCGCCGCCCCCAGAAAGCGCTTCCGCGACGGGCCGACCGCTACAGGATAGCCAACGGCCACGATCGTTGCCAGTTCATCGAGCAACCGGAGGTTCTGGGTCGCCGTCTTGGCGAACCCAAACCCGGGGTCGACGACGATGCGCTCCCGACCGATCCCGCCCTGCTCCGCTTGCTGCGCCAGGCCTCTCAGCTCCGCGGCGACCTCGGCCGCGACCTGTCCGTATCTGGCGTGCTCGTCCATCGTTGCGGGGGTGCCGCGCATGTGCATCAGAATCATCCCCGCCCCGGATTCCCGCACCACGTTCGGCAGATCGGCGTCGAACCGCCCTCCGGAGACGTCGTTGACGACGGCGGCTCCCGCGTCCAAGGCCGCGCGCGCGACTTCCGCCTTGCGCGTGTCGACCGAGATCGGACCCACGTTGCGTTTCGCCAGGCCGGCGATCACCGGGACCACGCGGGCGATCTCTTCTTTTGCCGAAATCGGCGAAGCCCCGGGCCGGGTCGACTCACCACCGATATCCAGAAGCTGACAGCCGTCTGCCATCAGCCGTCGGCCGTGCTCGATGGCCGCCTCTGCGGATGGCAGATGGCCGCCGTCCGAGAACGAGTCCGGCGTCACGTTGACGATCCCGATGATCGCGGGCTTTTCGAGCGATATCTCGCCCCCGCGGATTGCCCACGTGCGCGACGGCTCGGCGCGGGCGGCGAGGGCCTGACCGAGGATCGGAGCGAGACGCGCGAGCTCCGCGGGCGCGCGATCGTACCGCGCCAGGGGTGCAAGGCGACTCGTAGATCCTGCCACCAGCGCCCAGGCCCCAGCCCCGAGGCCCGAGGCCCCAGTCAGTACATCGACGCCGGACTTGGCGCCCCAGTGCACGAGCGCCTCGCGTTCATCGTCGCTGATCTCTTCGATGACTAGAACAAGCGGCTGGATCCCAGTTGCGGCGAACCATGCCGGCTGCGATTCCCAGCCGCGAGCCGCGAGCGCCGCGCGCACCGCTTCGGGCGTGTGCGCGGCGAGCGCGGTGACTCTCACCTGAGCGCCTGGACCACCTGGAGGCGGGCCGCGCGCAAGGCGGGGAAAAATCCTCCGACGACTCCCATGACGACGGCGAAGATCACGCCCACGAGGAGCAGTGCGGGCGTGACCCGGAAGCTGAATGCGATTTCGCTGAAGCTCGACCAGTTCGTCGTGCTGGTCACGATCCCGTTGAGCGGCAGCGCGAACACACATCCCAGCACCCCGCCGATCAGGGCAATGAACGCGGACTCGGCAAGGAAGCTCAACAGCACACTGCCCGGTTTGAAGCCGAGCGTGAGCAGCACGCCGATCTCCGGCGCGCGGGAGGAGATCGCCGCGTACATCGTGTTGATCGCGCCGAACACCGCGCCGACCGCCATGATCCCGGTGATCATCACGGCGAGGAAGCTCAGAATCCGACCGAGCAGCTGCGATTGCTGCGCGTAGAACTCCGCCTCGCGGTGCGCGTCGACGGTGAAGCGCTTGTCGGCCTGGAGCGCGCGCTGCGCTTCCGTGAAGGCCGCGGGATCCTTCAGGCGGAACGTGATCGACTGGAACACTTCACCCCGAAAGACGGGCATGAACTGCTCATTCTCGCCCCACACTTCCGATTCGAACGCCGACCCGGCCGCGGTGAAATTGCAAACCACGGTCCAGTCTCGCCCCGCGAAGTGCAGCGTCTGTCCGACCTTGGTGTGCGGGAACCGCTGCGTCAGCCGGCCGCCCACACAAACCTCGGCACGACCCGACGTGGGCTTCTGGCCCGCGGTGATGGTGACGTTGTTGCGCACCTGCCAGGCCTGCTCACTGATCCCACGCACGAC